>CAKZMZ010000449.1 GCA_937129345.1 uncultured Thalassovita sp.
GATTAAAGCTGCCGTAAAAATGGAAGATGAGGAAGAGAAAAAAGCAGCCACTATATACATAGGCAAACTAATGAAGTCTTTCTATGCTTCTTGGAACAAAGAAAACATAAGCGATGATGTGATAGTGAAACATCTCTATGAGATGTCGGAACGTCAAATAGATTTGCGTGATCAACTCGGGCAAGCAGAAACACTTTTTAATATTAGCAATTTTAAAGAAAAAGGCCCCGAAAGGCACGACAACAGCAGCAATGACAAAAGATCTAGGGGCTCAAATAAGAGAAGAAGAAGGAGAAGATAGCACTTTTTATTTTCTACCTATAAAAAAGCAACTGTTCAAAATTCAGTTGCTTTTTTGTTTGCTTATATTTATGGAAAGTTTATTTCATTAAACTTTTTAATTTTTGAATGTAAATTTGTTCAACTGTGCTGCTCAGCATAACAGACAAAAACTTTATATAAAATGAATAGGAGGAATTTTTCTAAAAAAGTACTGGCTTTCTCATCACTTGCCCCTTACTTTTTTACAGGTATTGGCAACCTAGCATTTGCTCAAAATGGCAAAAAGCCCGTAATTATTGATGCGGATACCGCCAACGAAATTGACGATTTATACGCCATCGTTCGAATGATTATGGCAGAAGAGTTTAATGTGCTCGGCCTATGTTCTGCTCAGTGGTTCCATCAATTATCCCCTATAAACTCTGTACAAGAAAGTCAACGGCTTAATGATGATTTATTAAGGTTGATGGGTAGGCAAGATATTCCCGCACCTTTAGGCTCTGAAATGAAAATGGGCAAACCTTGGGGCGGTTACGAGCCTGCCGATTCTGTAGCTGCAAGGTTTATCATTAATGAAGCTAAAAAAGAACGCGGCGAAAAATTAACCATTATCGCTCTAGGAGCTGTTACCAATGTGGCATCGGCCATTGCTTTGGCGCCAGAAATCGTTTCTAATATTCAGGTTTTCTCATTGGGCGGAAGATATGAAGATGATAAAAAGCTTTGGGATAAGAATGAGTTCAATGTGCGTAGAGACCTAAACGCATTTAATTACCTACTAGATACTGAAGGGCTAGAGTTTAACGTAATGCCAGTAAACATACTCTTCGATTTTAAATTTACACAAACCGAAATTACCGATAGACTTTAAGGTAAAGGTGGTGTTTGGGATTATTTAGTGGCCCGTTGGAAAAGCAACGCCGCAGGCGACGGAGTAAGGATATTTTGGGATTTGGCCTTAGGAGTAGCTGTGCTAAAACCCAACCTAGCTACGCTTGTAAAAAGAAATACACCACCTCAGAATAAACAAAGGCAGGTAGGCGTATACACCGCTATAGATACACAAGCCATGATCAAAGATTGGTGGGACTTTTTCGAGGAAAAAGCCAAATAACCTTTCATTACTCCTTTAGCACTTTTTTAGTATAGGTTTTGTCTCGCAAAGATATTTTTAGTAAGTACATTCCACTTGGAATTTTGCTTAAATCTATCCTATAAAAATGGGGTTGCTTTTGAACGTTTATAGAAAGCATCTTCCCCTTGAGGGTATGCAGTTCTATATCCGACGATTCAATCTGCGGAAATCTTGCTATGTTTAAATAGCTTTGAGCTGGCGAGGGAAAGATTACGACTTCATTAAGCACTCTACCATTTGGCAGTAAAACGTTGTTTACAGAAGTAATGGTATTTTGCCAGACATACAGTTCTTTTTCTTCGATATATGTGCAGCCCAAAGTATCTTTTACTAAGAGCTGCACTATTTGGGTTCCTACAGAGTCTAAGGTGATTTCGAAGTCTTGTCCATTACCCGACTGTCCTTTACTAGTTGTCCAAGTCCATTCAAGGCCATAAGCTGCTTTTGCTAGCAAGCTACCTGCCGCTATATTTACAGAATCGGGCATACTTATCAACTCTGTATCAGGAGAAGGATAGATGTCTATAAAAATCTGCTTTTTATCGCTCTCTAGGTCATCTGAGGTATTGCTTACCTCTAAAGAAACAGGATTTATAATGTTCTCTATTGTGTACTCCAACTGCTCAGCAATAAGCTCATCTCCCATATAAAACCTAAAACTGTTACCATTTTCAGGCGCAATGTTTAAGTCATTTCCAAAGCATACAAAAAAAGTATCTTTTACTGCAGGCAAGGGCGATTGTTTCAGAGCTACAATTTCATTAGATGAAAAATTAACACAAGGTACTTCACTGCTTACTCCTAAAGTAATGTTGTAAATATCTTTTTCAGCATAGGTGTGGTAAATAGTATCCATGTTTTCGTACTGTACGCCATCTCCCATGTTCCAATGTAGAGAGAGGCCTTCTGTATTATTGGCCACTACTTTAAAAGTCTCACCGACTACTACATCATTTGGCACCTCCCAACTTACATTTTGGGTAGTATTTGAAAAATAAAGCGTTACAGCAACTTTTTCACTCTCAAATACGCTGTTGTGGTTGCTCACCCACACTATAGCTGAATCGCTAGTAGCTGGTACTTTTAGGGTGTTACCTTGAGCAAATGGTTGTGTGGCAGATTTTTGTGTGTAATACTTGTAATGCTCGCCGTCTTCCCAAACCAATAATGCACTATCGGCAGCACAAAGTGTGGTATCCTGCACAAGCGGTGACTTGCTGTAGTATGGTGTATAATCTAGTTCTATAGCGGCCATGGCCATTTGTTCTCGTAATTCTAACAAAGAATGGCCTGCTACCAAAATGTATGGGACCTCCAATGTATCGTTTGGCGCCACGTTAAGAAAAGCTTGGCTATTTACCTGTAATACATCTGCATCGCCTGTAAAATTTTCTTGCAGTTCCCCTGTAAGCATTTGGTATTTTCCTGCATCAGAAAAAGTATCATTTGGGTTTAGTTGAGTATAGCCATGTCTATCTATGGTTGTTGTCTTGGCACTTTGGCTAAAAAGTTTTATCCCGAAATACAAGTCTTGGTGGTGCACATATCCAAAATCGTAAAGACTATCCCAAGCAGCCGTGTTGATGTTTTTCTCATCCAATAAAAAATTGGTATACAGGCCTATAGCAGCATCCTTAATGGTGTCTGTACCCACATTGGCAATCTTATAGTTCAATTCTAAATAGGGCCTGTGCTGATGTAAAGTGATAATTTGTTGTAGGTGCGTATCGGGATGCTTAAATACATCATAAAACGATTCTGTAATTTCTATCGAGCTATCGCCAATTACTGTTTGGATAGGTGTAAGTTGGGTAAAATCTGTACTTTTAGAAGTATCGACCACGCAAATGGCATCAGACACTTTTGTAGAATCTGTACCATAGATCGCACCTGCATCAAATATGAGTTGCCTGTTTTTCCATTGTAGACCTAAGCCGTAGAGAGTGCCCTCATTTCCTATGTAGCCAAGTCGCCCGCTGCCCTCTAAACTCAACTTCCAATTTCCTTTCGTAATGTCAAAAAAGGCATCTGAATAAAGGAAAAAATATTGATAATCTTCATAATCACCATCTATGTAACTGAGCTTGAAATACATCTGATGGTTTTCTGGCAATGCTTCGCTTAAGCTTACCTTAAAGGGCGAAATAATGTTGTTGATAGAGTCTAGCTCATTTAAAGCGCCCAACTCAAAAACACTGTCGAGCATTTGCACATGTGGTGATAGAGATGTGATACTTACTTTGGCCGTATCGCTTAAAGCACTTAAAAAATTTGTAAACGACATTGTAAGATTAGCCGTATCACCGCGAACCATAAGCCCTTTTCCCGAGCCTACCAAATTAAAATCGCTTGCTCTTACAGCTCTAAGACTACTGCCTTTTTGTAAAGCTTTTAATGTGTTTAGTCTGCCCTTTCCTAATTTATCTTTAAAGTTGATGTTGCCAGCCAGATGGTATACATCGTCGGCAGATACACGCAGAACCTCTGCAATTTGCTTGGCTGTGTAGTTTGGATAAGCCGCCCTTAGCAAGCCCGCAATTCCTGCAACAAAAGGCGCTGCATAAGAAGAACCTGTTACAGCTTTATATTCTTCTCCATTGCTTAGGTATGTGGTAGGCACTTGGTGACCTGGCGCTAACAAGTCTACAAAATAGCTATAACTTCCGGTCCAAAACCTTTCATCATTTTGCATAGAGTGAGCCACAGAAAGTACATTTTCATAAGAAGCAGGATAAAAATCCCAATGCCCATTGGTATTGCCTGCTGCTGCGATTATCAACACATCGTGCACTTCGGTTATGTAGTTGATGATGTCTTGCTCGTACTGAGAAACACCTCCCCCTTGCCTACCCAAAGATATGTTGATAACTTTACACCCATTTTCGGCTGCGTACAACATCGCTTCAAATACATTGAATATCAACCCTGATGAAGTAATGATACTTATAGGCATAAAGCGTGTGTCGTGGCCTGTTCCGAAAGTTCCGAATGCATCGTTGACTTTGGCAGCTGCCACTCCCGAAACTTCGGTACCATGGCTAAAAATATCATTTACATTGGTACTCATTTCAGCCATATTATAACCTAATGAGTCATCTACATAGCCATTGTTATCGTCATCTACACCTGCTTGGCCGTATCTTTCTGCGTTATTGTAATATAATTGCGGTGCCAAGCTAGGATGATCGATTTTTACTCCGGTATCTACAATGCCGATCACTACTGATGTATCTCCTTTTGAAATATCCCACGCTTCATAAGTTTGGGTATTTACATGGCCCCAATGTGCACCTTGGTGTGTGTCATTAGGCGTATAGAGCAATTGGTAAGCATGTAAGGGTTCTGCATATTCTACCCACTCCTCAGCGCTTAATTGTTTAATGCGTTTGGCTTTTTCTACCTCGGGTACCATAACTTTATAAATAGCGCCTAGGTCATTGGCAATCTTGGCTTTTTCGCGCAAACGCCTGTTCGAGGCTGTATTGAGGTTTTTTGTATTCCTTACTTTTCTTAGATTGGTGAGGCCCAAACTCCGCAATTTTTCTTCATTTGCATCTAAACCTTGTGTTGCATATCTAGCATTGGCAGCCTTTTCTTTAACCTTTACTACAATGGTAGACAAACCTGCTTGCTGGGCATGTGTTTCGCCCCAAAAAGAAAAGATGATCAGGTAAAAAAATAAGGAATGAAAAGTAGAATACGTATTTGCCATAGCGCGCCCATTCTTCTGTTAATGATTATTAAGAACGGTGCACTTTAAAGGCTAATCTGCATAAAAAGCAGATTTATATCTTCATGTAATTTTTTAGCCCATTAAGGTAATTACCAAGTTTCTACCCGATGCATGATTGCGATGTTCGCAGAGGTAGATACCTTGCCAAGTCCCTAAATTAAGTCTGCCATCAGTAATGGGAACCATTACGTTATTGCCCAAGATAGAAGCCTTGATGTGTGCCGGCATGTCGTCTGAGCCTTCATAGTCATGTTTGTAGTAGGGCATATTTTCTGGCACCATTTTATTAAAGTGGCTCTCAAAATCTTGCCTTACTGTTGGATCTGCATTTTCGTTAATGCTCAAACTTGCCGAAGTATGTTGTATAAATATATGTGCCAAGCCCGCTTTATAGTCGCTTAGCTCGAGTACATTTTTCTCTATGAGATGTGTTATTAAATGAAAGCCACGCCTAAAAGACGGTAGCCTAAAAGTGGTCTGAAAAGTTTGCATATCTATTCAAAAAATTTAACCTATGAACTAAGTCTTGGACTACGAGTCGTATACTGAAGCTCACGGGCTTGATTGTCATATTTACTTTATACCAGGCTGCTTTAAGACAAAGCCTTCTTTTTCTTTGGCTTCATCTACAATCTTTTTAACATCTTGCAAAAGCTTTTTTGCATCGTAAATTATGCCATCTTTAATGGTATATTTTACGCCTCCTACGCGAGTTACTTCGTTGTCTTCATTTAATTTAATCGCTCCTGTACCGTATAATACTTTTAGGTTTGCTAGTGGATTTTCTTCTACCAGAACCATATCTGCCAGTTTACCAATCTCTATAGAACCTATCTCTTTGTCTCTACCTAAAGCTTCTGCTCCTTTTAAGGTTGCTGCCCGAATTACTTCTAAAGGATGGAAACCCGCTTCTCTCAACAATTCCAGTTCTCTGATATAGGCAAAACCATACAATTGATAAATGAAGCCTGAATCTGATCCGGTGGTTACTCTGCCACCTCTGTTCTTATATTCATTCACAAATTCCATCCATAATTGATAGTTTTTCTTCCAGGCTACCTCGTCTTCTGTAGACCAAAAATGCCAGTAAGAACCATGTGACACCCTGCTTGGCTGGTAAAATCTCCAAAGCGAAGGCAAGGTGTAATCTTCGTGCCACTCGGCCCGCCTTGCCCTCATCAAATCTCTACTTGCCTCGTAAATGTTGAATGTTGGATCTAAGGTAAAATCTAGTTCGAGTAATTCGTTCATCACAGCATTCCATTTTTCTGAGTGGGGTTCTGCTGCCTGGGCCCAAAGCCTACCGGCTTGCTCAAATCGGTCTTGCTCGTTTTGGTAATTATAATCTGCTGGATAATCTTGAATGGTTCTATCATCGAAAAGTGCTTCTGGCAAGCCATACCAATGTTCCATAGAGGTAAGGCCCATTCTAGCAGTATTAAGCACATTGAGCCAAGCCACATCTAACTGTGCATGATGACAGGCCGAACGCAAACCAAGCTTGCCCGCTTCATCTAGGGCCGCTTCCATTATGTCTGGCCTAGCGCCAAAAAACTTAATACCATCGGCACCTTGCTTAGAGACTTTTTGTACCCATGCGCGTGCTTCTTCTGGCAAGGCTATTTTCTTTTCGTTACCTAAACCAAAAGCTGGGTACGCTTCTATTCGTGGTGCTGTAATGGTATTTTTATCGCTTTTTTCTTTGTGCTCCAGCACCCAATCTAAGCCATTACCTGTAGAAGGATCCCTAATGGTAGTGATGCCATGCGCCATCCATAGCTTAAAAACATATTCTGCGGGCGTACCTTGCGACTTACCTCCAATGTGCCCGTGCATATCTACAAACCCAGGTAAAAGATACATCCCTTCTGCATCAATAACTTTTGCATTATCTTCTGCTTTTGGCCTTCTTTTTTCGCTGATGTTAACCCCAGGATAGCCAACTACTTTTATATCGGTGATGATGTTGTTCTCAACCACTACATCAACTGGGCCCAAAGGTGGGGAACCCGCCCCATTGATCAGCGTAGCACCTCTTATGATCAATTGTTTATAAGGGCCTTCGCCTTGAGTTCTATCAGGGGCTTTTTGTATGGCTCTATCTTGTGTGTGGACTTTTTGTATGAAAAAGATTAAAAATACAAATACTACCAGAGGCTGGTAAAAAGAAATCTTCATGAGACAGTTTTAAAAAATGATTATTCTCTAAACCATTAATATTACAAAATACGCCTTGTAATAAAAATTTCTGTTTATTGAAATAAAGGATATATACGCTAAAATTCATCCTTTTTTCAACAGTATCCTATTAAAATATATGAGTGGGATTTTAAAAGGTTAAGGAATGAAAATTACGCTCGAATCAAAAAAAATAGATGATTGCCAACTTTTATGAGCCAATTGTATAGCAGGCAATCGAGCATCAACAAAATTTATTATTAAAATAATTTGAACTGATTAGACCTTACTATTTGTTAATAAACCGAATTCGCATTTCAAGAGAAATAGCGATGAAATAATAGTAAATTAGCTGTAGATGTTAGTCATGTCTGGTTTTACCGGGCATGACTTTTTACTTTTTGGCAAAATAAACCATGCCTATTAAGCCCAATCCTATTTGATAAACCGTTTGAAAACCGTGGTTGACAATGGCCAATGAATTGCCTTGTAAGTGTGTAAAACCAAAAATTACTACGGCTTGTGCTACTATAAAATGATAAGCGCCCAAACCGCCTCCTTGTATGGGTAAAGATTTGGCAATACTACCCATTGCCATAATAACCAAACCTGCTTTTACACTGGCGTCTATGTCAAAAGCAAAAAACCATAGGTAAGTACTCAGAAAATAATTGAACCAAATCAACAGGGTATAAATGATAAACAGCGAGGGTTTTTCTACATTTCTAATAGACGTTATACCGCGCCAAACTTCGTAAAAACGCGATTTGATTTGTTTTTCTCTTATAAACTTTATAATTCTGCCCTTAAATAACCATAGCATTAATACAAAAAATAAGAGGATGAATACAGCAATGGAAAGCAACATCCAAATATCATTAAACCAACCCAAACCTACCTTAAGAACAGGTTTTACCATATATTCTAAGGTAAAAACGGCTATTTCCTCATAAGCCCAAAGTACCGAGATTATGCAAACAAATAAGAGGGATAGCACATCTATAAAACGCTCTGTAATTACAGTGCCAAATGCCGACTTAAAAGGGATGTGGTCTGCTTTTTTTAGGGCTACACATCTTGTGATTTCACCCATGCGTGGTATGGCATAATTTACCATATAACCGAACATTAAGGCATTAAAAGCCTTTACCAAACCTGGTCTATGCCCTAAGGTTTTTAATAAGAGCAACCATCTTAATGAGCGGATGATGTTATTGAAAACAGACACAAAAAATATGGGTATTGCCCACCAATAATTTACACTTTTTAAGCTGGCTAGTAGGTTTTCTGTACCCTGGTTTTGGATAATAAAATAAAGTAGTCCTATACCTATGGCACTAAAAAATGCGTAATAAAGCAATTGCTTGCTCTTGCCTTGTCTTTTCCACTCCTCAGGAAGCTTTATTACAGCAAGTGTATTCATTATTTAATAAGTCAGTTTAAAATCGAGCTGATTGATTTGTTGCATAATTTGAGCAACCTGCTCTGCAATATTACAACTACGCTTTATTTCATCTACTATTTTGTCTTTCAATTTTTTATCTAATCGCTGCCCTTTGTATTTTTTTCTCAATTCTAAGATTTTCCATTCTACAGGAGACTTGCCTTTTAGTTGATATTCCCAAATTACAGAAGGTAAGCCCCCAACTTCCAATTCATCATTGATCAAAATGCAGCCTATTTTTTTTAGTATTTTGATTTGTTCTAGTTTTTTTACTGAATCGTCTTCATCTATATTTTTTATTTTTATTTGAGGGCTATTTTCCAATTCTCCTAAAAAGGCCTTACTGAGTGCCTTACCAAAGAAAATCCACTCCCACATATTGTACAAAAATGGAATTTTTGGTTCACCAAAAGCCAAATGGTAGCCAAATATTTCTTTGTATTGAGCACTATTTAAGATAGCCAAACTGTAGTAAAATAAATGTTCTTTAGTAAGAAAACCCAGTTCTTTTCGACAAGCATTTTCGGCTTTTACAAAGGTTTGAACCAAAGCTAAAAATCGGTTGATTTCGTTCTCGATGGTGCTCAGCAGTTTTTTCCTTTCTCTAGCATCCTTTTTTAAAATTTTTACTTTTTTAAGAAAAGCCTCGGCAATTTCGTAGTATTCGCTTACCTCTTTCGAAACCCTTTCTTCTTTGTTTGCTACGCATGTAGCTTCTAATTGCAAAGTAAACTTGTTGAGTACAGGTAAACTTAAAGTTACTTTTTTTAAGTTTTCGATGTGTCCACTCAGTTTTTGGTCTTTTTGGCGTGTATTTTCGGTAAACTTCACCTCAACATTGCTAACCAAAATGTTTCGAAAATATAAATAAGCAGTATCTGAAATATTAAATTCTTTGCCTCCCAAAAGCGGTAAGCAAAAAAGCTTATCTAAAAAGCTATAGGTAGGAAAATAATCTGTGGTAATGACCAAGCTATCCTTCTCAGTATGATCAAAGGCGATACACAAAAATTGATTATTTCTGTAAAAATCAATATCTGCAAACTCTAAATCGCTATAAACATGCTTTGCAGCTACGTTTATTGGGGCATTAAAAGGTTTCTTTAATAGCTTTACAGCTCGATTATTAGCAAAGTTGGTTTCGGGAGGCAGTTTCTTTTCCTTTTTAAAAAGAGGCAGAAATCTTTTATTAAATATAGCCTCATTGTTATTGGCTTTTGCATACAGAGGAAATACGTTTTTATGATGATATGGAAACCATTGTTTTTGGTCTGTAGGCAATTGCCATCGATCCTCCTTCACTAAATCTGATTTGACGCTTTTGTAACAGAGTTTTTTTGCTATATTATCACTTTCCAAATAGGCAATAGTAGCGCATAAAGGCTGATCAAGTTGTATTTCCTCTATTTCTCCAGAAAAGTTCTTAACTAACCAACCCCTTACATTACCAAACTTATGGTTGTACAATAAATGATTTTCTTGCAAAGAAATCAATTTTGTATTTGCAGGTAACTGTTCGACTACATTTCTAAAATATTCTTTTTTAACCTCTATACTTTTGTAATTTTTCGATATAGGGCTCGCTTCATTTTCGGTGTAGGTGTTCGTTGGGTAGGTTAAAAAGTCTACTGCAAAGAGTGCAGCATGTTTAAAATTTGGTAGCATATTTTCATTTTCTACTTTGTAGGAAAATAATTTTTCGCTTGTTTCTCCAACATTATCCAACATTGCCAAATCTACTAATGCATGCTCAATAGAAGACGCTAAACGATGTGATTTAAAAGTGCAAAAAGCTGTATAAAACGCCCAAAGAGATTCACTTAAAACAAAAACCTTGTGACTTTGAGATGTATCTAAAATGATGGCAGTCAGATCCAAGCCTATGCTTGTAGATACCATTATTTCTGAGTGATCAGTAATGTAATGTGTAAGATAGTCTAGATACTTAACTTTAATTTTTACTAAATCTGATACTGCAAAATCCTCCTCCTTGCCTTTTTCTCCTAATGCAATTTGGGTACTTTCTAAAATGTATTCGAGTGTAATATGTAAATTATCGCTTTTTTGGATAAGATTGCTGACAAATAAACAGGCTTCTTCACTTAAAACATCAACTTTTTCCTCTAATTTCTTTGAGGTTTCTTGAAACAGAAAAAATATGTTGTTTTTTTGAAGTGTCTCTAAATATTGCTCTTTACCTCTTATAGTTTCAAAAAATAGCCGATGAAAAAACATCCATTTTAAGAGCACCGCTGTTCTATATTTTTTATTGATGGATTTTCTGAAAAAGCCATCTAACTTTTGGAAGTTTTTAAGCGCTTCTTGTTCATGGGTCAGTTTTGAATAGAAGGAAAGAAAATCACGCTTTAATATTGAAATAGCTTTTCTATCGTCTTTGTGACAGATTTTTCTGAAAAATTTGAATATTTTCTCCTCGATTTCGCCCAGTGCCTCACTTAGCTCTATTTCCTTTGTTTCTTTCCTTGAACTTAAAGTTAGACTGGAATCATTTAGAATTATGGCGTTACCCTTTAAATCTTTCCCGTTGTCTAAAATTAAATCGGCTATAACTGTTCCTTTCTTACTAAAAAGGTTAAAGCGCTTTGCATCAACTTCTACAATTAGCAAATCATTTTTAAATACTGCTTCGATGATGTAGGTCAAAAAAGGGGAATATTTGTCGTATTCCCCTTCTAAGTATTTCTTGAAAAATCGAAAGCTATTCAAAATAGGCCAAGTTATATTTTACGCATCGGATAGAAACTTATCAGAAACGCAACTTACTTGTTATTGTATAAATAGTTTAAAGTGAGCATAGATAAAGTCTCAACTCCTAATTTTAAACCGTTGTCGTCAATAAAAAAATCAGGTGTATGATGTGGCGCAGCTTCTTCTGGCTTCATTCCTTTTGGCATACCGCCCAAAAAGAAAAATAAGCCAGGTACTTCTTCTTGAAAAAATGAAAAATCTTCTGCCCCTGTTTTCGCAGGAATTTGTCTTACATTTTCTTCGCCAGCCATTTCTGTTAATATAGGCAGCATTTTAGCTGTTAATTCTGGGTCATTGTAAGTAACCGGTACTCCTTTAAGAATATCGACCTCTGCTTCCGCTCCGGCACTTTCTGCAATTTTAGTGGCAGTAAGTTCTATTTTTTCATGAATTCGCTCTTGCATTTCAGTATCTAAGGTGCGTATCGTTCCCGTCATCTCAAGCTCTTCGGGAATAATGTTGTGCCTGACACCACCCTTTATGGTACCTACTGTAACCACAGCAGCTTCGTTTGTTAAATCTACTTGCCTACTGACTATGGTCTGTAATCCATTTACAATTTGTGAAGCTACAACAATTGGATCTACCCCACCCCAAGGTTGCGAACCATGACTTTGCTTACCCTTTACCTTTATTCTAAAAAAATCTGCTGCTGCCAAGGTACCTCCTGGCTTGTATGAAATTTTCCCCACTTCCGTCTGCGAGTTAATATGAAGACCAAAAATCGCATCTACTTTAGGGTTTTCTAATACGCCTTCTTCTATCATCATTTTTGCTCCGCCGCCCTCTTCAGGTGGTGCACCTTCTTCTGCTGGTTGAAAGATAAACTTGACCGTGCCGCTTATATCATCCTTCATCTGAACAAGTAACTCTGCTACACCCATTAGTATCGCTACATGGGTATCATGACCGCAAGCATGCATAACGCCTACATCATTGCCATTATAGGTAGAACGCACTTTAGAGGCATAAGGCACATCTACCCTTTCTACTACTGGCAAAGCGTCCATATCTGCCCTCAAGGCAACTACAGGACCTGGCTTACCGCCTTTTAGTATGCCTACAACACCCGTATAGGCTATTTTGGTTTTAACTTCTATACCCAAACTTTCTAAGTGCTCTGCAACTTTAGCCGCAGTCTTAAACTCCCTATTTGAAAGCTCAGGGTTTTGGTGAATCTCTCTACGCCACTTAATTACTTTCTCGTTTAACTCTTCTGCTAACTTAAGCACTTTTTCCTTTTGCTTTTTAGGCTGTGCTGCTATCTCTAAGCTTGTAAAAACTTGTGAGAATATAAATGAAAGTAGGATAATGCTAATTTTTTTCATCAACTTAAGTATTTACTGCTTGCAACTTAATCATCTCAATAAAACCATCAAATAAGTACCTTGAATCATGTGGGCCAGGAGAAGACTCTGGGTGATACTGCACTGAAAATGCAGGTTTATTCTTCACTTTTATACCTTCTACAGTATTGTCATTTAGGTTGATGTGCGTAACCTCTACTACCTCAGACTTTTCGATATCTTCGCTACTTACGCTAAAACCGTGATTTTGAGAGGTAATTTCGCATTTACCAGTAATTAAATTCTTTACAGGATGATTGAGCCCTCTGTGCCCATGATGCATTTTATAAGTGCTGATGCCAGTGGCCAAAGCCAAAATCTGATGCCCCATGCAAATACCGAATAGAGGAATTTCTTGCTCTAGGATTTTTTTCACTGTTTCAGCAGCATATTTTGTAGAGGCCGGATCACCCGGACCATTAGATATAAAATATCCATCTGGCTGCCACTGCTGCATTTCTTCAAACGAAGTTTTAGCAGGAAAAACCCTACAAGTACAGTTTCTTTCTTTTAAGCTTCTGAGGATATTCGTTTTTATTCCCAAGTCAAGTACTGCTACCTTAAATTCCTCATTGTCAGCTTTATAGTCATAATACTCTTGAGCTGAAACTTGAGTTGATAACTCTAAACCTTGCATAGAAGGTACTTTTTCAAGTTCACTTTTAAGTTCGTCTATATCTAAGATTTCTGAAGAAATAATAGCGTTCATAGCACCCTTCTCTCTTATATGCCTTACGAGCTTTCTGGTATCTATGCCTGCAATGCCTACAATACCCGAATTTTCAAGATACTTTTGCAGAGAACTGTCAGCTGTTTTACGTGAGTATATATCAGAAAATGTTTTTACAACTAAGCCCTTGATTTTTACAGAAGAAGACTCTGTTTCGGCATCTAATGCTCCGTAATTGCCAATATGAGCCGTTGTATTTACGATAATTTGACCAAAGTAAGATGGATCTGTGTAAATCTCTTGGTAACCTGTTAAGCCTGTATTAAAGCAAATTTCTCCACCGCTTGTACCCTGTAGGCCAATAGAAGATCCTTTAAAATTTGTGCCATCCTCTAGCAGCAACACCGCGGGTTTTCTGTTAGCTTCCTGCATGTTTATTTATTAAAAATTGAAAAAAAAGGGAAATGAAGTTAATCATTTCCCTAAAATTAATATTTAAATCTAAGACGATAATTTTTATTCATCGCTTTTCTTTTTTTCATCCTCTTTTTCTACGCTTTCATCTTCACTAAGCGCTTCGCTTGTAGCGCTTTCTTCTGTATCAGCACTAGCCTCTTCAGTCTGTGTAGCTTGAGCCTGAGACTGCTCAGCAGTTTCTGTATTCTTCGACTTTTTGCGACGGCGGCGACCACCTCTTCTAGTTTTAGACTTAGAGTCTCCAGCTTCTTGTAATAATAATTCGTTGTAATCAACAAGCTCTATCATACAAGTTTCTGCATTATCTCCTAATCTAAAACCTGTTCTTATTATTCTTGTATAGCCACCAGGTCTGTTTGCTATTTTATCAGAAATCTCATTAAAAAGAATGGTAACCGCTTCCTTATCTTGCAAGTATGAAAATACAGTTCTTCTAGAATGTGTAGTATCTATTTTTGATTTTGTCAAAAGAGGTTCTACAAATTTCCTAAGTGCTTTTGCCTTAGCAACAGTTGTGGTAATTCTTTTGTGTTTAATTAGAGAAGAAGCCATATTAGATAACATAGCCTTTCTGTGCGAAGCTGTTCTGCTTAAATGATTTATTTTTTTACCGTGTCTCATGAATTTCTAAAATTTAAATCGAGGCCGTCCACGAAAAGTCACAGCTCTATTTAATCCTCATCAAGTTTATATTTTGAAACATCCATTCCGAATGTGAGATTTTTCTCAGCAATAAGTTGCTCTAGTTCTGTTAGCGACTTCTTACCAAAATTTCTAAATTTCATCATATCAGAAATCTCTAAGCTGGCCAAATCCCCTAATGTTTTTACATCAGCAGCCTTCAAGCAATTATATGCTCTTACTGATAAATCAAGATCTGATAGCGGAGTCTTCAATAATTTACGCATGTGCAAGAACTCCTCGTCAATAGGCTCTTCTTCTGGTTTACTATCAGGCTGGAAGGTCATTGTTTGATCAGAGAATAACATAAAGTGCTGTATCAGAATGTTAGCAGCGCCTTTTAATGCATCTTCAGGATGTATAGAACCATCGGTTTCAATATCCAAAAGCAATTTCTCATAGTCAGTTTTTTGCTCAACCCTTGTATTCTCAACGCTAAACTTTACATTTTTTATCGGCGTAAAAATAGCATCGATTGGAATGTATCCAAATACTTGTTCTGCAGGTTGATTCTCCTCAGCCGGCACATATCCCCTACCTTTTTCAACAGTTAGTTCAACCTGAAAAGTTATAGAAGGGTCAATATGACAAACAACAAAATCGGGATTTAAGATTTTGTAATCTGTTGTAAATTCTCCTATGTCACCAGCAGTAAACTTTTCTTTTCCAGTGATGCTAATATTAATTTTATTGTTAGGACTTTCTGATGTTTTCTTGAATCTAACCATTTTTAGATTCAGGATAATTTCCGTTACATCTTCTACAACTCCTTCAATTGAGGAGAATTCGTGGAGGATGTCTGGGAATTTAACCCCAACTATAGCATAACCTTCTAGCGAAGACAATAATATTCTTCTCAATGCATTTCCTACTGTTACACCATAACCTCTTTCTAGTGGCTTGAACTCGAACAGGCCGTGAAAATCATCGGCTTTATCCATTACCACTTTATCTGGCATTTGAAATGCTAAAATTGACATAAGTCTAAATATTTACAGATGTTGAAAAAATATGTTGAATTATTATTTAGAGTACAATTCAACAATGAGTTGTTCTTTTATATTTTCTGGTATTTCCTCTCTTTCTGGCATATTCAAAAATTTACCAGCTAAGCGAGTACCATCCCACTCAAGCCAATTATATTTTGATATTTGCCTTCCGGAAACACTTTCTTTTATTACTGAAAGTGATTGAGATTTAAGCCTCACACTAACAATATCGCCAGGTTTTAGAGTATAAGAAGGAATATTTACAGTCTCGCCGTTTACTGTGATGTGCTTATGCGATACCAATTGTCTAGCTCCAGCTCTAGTAGGTGCAAGACCTAATCTATATACAGTATTGTCTAATCTGGCTTCTAAAGATTGTAACAAATTAGTACCAGTAATACCTTGCTTACTTGCAGCTTTTTCAAATGTATTTCTAAATTGTTTCTCTAGTAGTCCATAAGTATTTTTAGCTTTTTGCTTTTCGGCAAGCTGCACTGCATACTCAGACTTTTTCCTTCTCCTCCCTTTACCATGTTGGCCCGGGGGATATGGTTTTTTCTTTAATTCTTTACAAGGACCAAAAATTGGGTCGTTAAACTTTCTAGCAATCTTGGACTTTGGACCTATATATCTAGCCATTACAAATAAATATTTAAAACTTTCGAATTAAACCCTTCTTCTTTTCGGAGGTCTACAACCGTTGTGAGGAAGCGGAGTTACGTCTTTAATAGTGGAGACTTCTATACCTGAATTCTGAATGGTTCTAATAGCAGACTCTCTACCTGCACCAGGACCTTTAACAAATACCTCTACTTTTCTTAGACCTAAATCGTACGCCACTTTTGCACAATCTTGTGCTGCCATTTGAGCGGCATATGGTGTATTTTTCTTAGATCCTCTAAACCCCATTTTTCCTGCAGAAGACCAAGAAATTACCTGACCTTCTTTATTAGTGATAGAAATTATGATATTGTTAAAGGATGCTTTTATGTGAGCCTCACCAAGAGACTCAACTACTACCACTCTTTTTTTAGCTTTGTCTTTTCTTTTCTGCGCCATGTTTCAAATATTACTTAGTAGCTTTTTTCTTATTTGCAACTGTTTTCCTCTTACCTTTCCTTGTTCTAGAGTTATTTTTAGTTCTCTGTCCTCGTACAGGTAAACCTCTCCTATGCCTTAAACCCCTGTAACAGCCAATATCCATCAATCTTTTTATATTGAGCTGCACCTCTGATTTAAGTTCACCTTCTATCTTATATTCATTAGTTATGATATCCCTAACTTTATTGGAATCGTCGTCACTCCAATCTTGTACTTTCTTGTCCTCAGAGATTCCAGATCTCAAAAGAATAGACCTAGCTGAAGAATAGCTGATACCATATATATAGGTAAGTGCTATAATTCCTCTTTTATTATCAGGTATGTCAACTCCAGAAATACGTGCCATTGCTTATATCTTTATTAAAGTAATTAACCTTGTCTTTGCTTAAACCTAGGGTTCTTTTTGTTGATTACATAAAGCTTACCCTTTCTTCTAATTATTTTGCAATCTGAACTTCTTTTCTTGATTGATGCTCTTACTTTCATAGTAATTTTATTTATATCGATATACAATTCTACCTTTGGTTAAATCATAAGGTGTCATCTCTAGTTTAACCTTATCTCCAGGTAGTATTCTAATGTAATTCATTCTCATTTTGCCTGAAATGTGAGCTAAAATAGTGTGGCCATTTTCTAACTTTACTCTAAAGCGAGCGTTTGATAATGCTTCTACTATTGTTCCATCCAGCTCTATGTTATCTTGTTTAGGCATATTGCTTATCTAAAACTTTTTCAATGTATTCAAATGTAGTTAATATGTCGGGCTTACCGTCTTTAAAAGCTACTGTATGCTCATAGTGAGCAGAAGGCTTTCTATCTTTTGTTCTAATCGTCCAACCATCTCTTTCTTGAACAATATTTTTGGCTCCTAAATTAATCATAGGCTCTATTGCTATAACCAACCCATTTTCAATTTTTGTTCCTCTACCTCTTTTGCCAAAGTTAGGAACATCCGGTTTTTCATGTAGATTTTTACCTACTCCATGTCCAACCAACTCTCTCACTACTGAAAAACCTTTTTTCTCTACAAAAGACTGAACTGCAAATGATATATCTCCAATTCTAGAGGTCGGTTTCATAGATGAAATTGCCTCATATAAAGACTCCTTAGTGGTTGCAAGTAGATTTTTTATATCTTGCCCAATTTCACCAATTGCATAAGTGTAGGCACTATCTGCGTGAAAACCGTTTCTAAACACTCCACAATCGATAGAAACTATATCTCCCTCTTTAAGTTCATATTCACTAGGTATACCGTGCACGACTACCTCATTAACAGATATACATAATGATGCTGGAAAACCATTGTAATTTAAAAAAGATGGTACCGCATTGTGGTCTTTAATGTACTCTTCAGCAATCTTATCTAATTGCTTAGTGGTAATACCTGCCTTTAATGCCTTCGCTACCTCTGCATGTGTCCTTCCTAACAAATCACCATTGTCTCTAATGGTTTCTATATCGTCTATAGTCTTATAATAAATCATTATCTATATAGCTGGTACATTCTGAGAAGACCTACCTTTCAGTTTACCAGACTTCATCATTCCTTCATAATGGCGCATCAATAGATAGCTTTCGATTTGCTGTAAGGTATCTAAAATTACTCCCACCATAATTATTAGGGAAGTTCCGCCATAAAATTGAGAAAAGTTTATACTTACACCTGCCGCGTTTGCAAAAGCTGGCAAAACTGCCACTATAGCTAAAAATAAAGCTCCAGGCAAAGTTATTCTATCAAGGACTGCACTAATATAATCTGAAGTAGGTTCTCCAGGTTTCACACCTGGTATGAAAGCATTATTCCGTTTCATATCATCAGCCATTTGCTTTGGATTTATGGTAATGGCCGTATAGAAGAATGTAAATAATATAATCAGTATCGCAAACGTAACATTATACTCTACTGAAGTAAATGTTGCAAAAGTTTGAGATATGTATCTTGCTGTATCACTTTGATCAGCCCACAAAGAAGCTACTAAAGAAGGTAAGAACATGAGCGACTGAGCAAAAATAATTGGCATTACATTCGCGGAGTTTACCTTCAGTGGAATATAAGAACGCTGACTTTTACCGGGTTGTCTCTTAGCTCCCCCCACTACCTGACGGGCATACTGTACGGGTATTCGTCTAATAGCAGTTGTCAACAATACCACACTCATTACAATAAAGAAAAGTGCCAAAAACTCTAGTACCAACAGCAATAAACCTCCTGTACCCTTCTCACCAACTTCTTGAACAATAGCAAGAGGAAAACTAGAAATAATACCTATCATGATAAGCATAGAAATGCCGTTTCCTATACCTTTCTCTGTTATCCTTTCGCCTAACCACATACAAAATATAGTACCCGCAGTTAGAATAATCATTGATGAGAAAACAAAAAACGACCGCTCAATCATTATAGCCTCAGCCGGTATCGTAGCGGCTAAATAACCTGATGCCTGAGCCAGTGTGATAACTATAGTTAGGACACGAGTAATTTGATTAATCTTTTTCCTGCCAGACTCTCCCTCTTTCTGCATTTTCTGAAAATAGGGAACCGCCACTGAAAGTAACTGAATCACAATTGAAGCAGAGATGTATGGCATAATACCTAAAGCAAATATGGAAGCACGACTAAAGGCTCCACCCAAAAATGTATTAATCATACCAAAAAAGTTATTGGTAGTTTGATTTAACAAATCTGGGTTTACTCCAGGAAGAACTATAAAAGAGCCAAGTCTAAAAACCACAAGAAAACCTATGGTATATAGGATTCTTGTTCTTAGCTCTTCAATAGAGAAAATATTTCTTATGGTATTAAAGAAACGCTTCATAATTATATAATGATTGCTTTACCTCCAGCAGTCTCTATAGCAGACTTTGCCGATGCTGAAAATGCATGAGCTTCTACTTCTAACTTGAGAGTAAGCTCACCTTTATTAAGTATTTTTATCCTATCTTTCTTAGATGCGATACCGTAATTGGGATAATCACTTAGTGCAAAGCTAGTAATATTATTTTTTTCAGCAATGGCTTGTAAAGATTGAACGTTAATAGGCTTATACTCAACCCTATTAGGGTTTTTAAAACCAAACTTTGGAACCCTTCTTTGCAAAGGCATCTGTCCGCCTTCAAAACCTTCTTTTTTGCTATAACCAGACCTTGATTTTGCACCTTTGTGTCCTCTAGTACTTGTTCCGCCTTTTCCTGACCCTTGGCCTCTGCCTATCCTTTTCTTTTTTTTAGTTGAACCTTGTGCAGGCCTTAAACTGTGAAGTTTCATAACAGAAATTTTTATATCTCTTCTACACTTACTAAGTGGCTTACTTTATTTATCATACCTTGGATTTGAGGAGTTAACTCAAATTCTCTCGATCTGTTTATTTTCCCTAAGCCCAAAGACTGTATCGTCAGTTTTTGTTTCTGTGGCTTTTTAATAGTACTTCTTACTTGTGTTACTCTTACTTTAGTCATAATAACTTAGAATTAGCCATTGAAAACTTTCTCTAATTTAACCCCTCTTTGCTGAGCCACTGAATAAGGATCTCTCATTTTTAAGAGTGCGTCAAAAGTAGCTTTAACAACATTATGAGGATTTGAAGAACCCTTAGACTTTGCCAGTACATCGTGGATACCTGCAGACTCTAGAACCGCCCTCATTGCACCACCAGCTATTACTCCAGTACCAGGTGCCGCCGGTTTCAAAAGTACCAGTCCACCGCTGTACTTACCAATCATTTGATGAGGGATTGTACCTTTCAATACAGGTACTTTTATAAGATTTTTCTTGGCATCGTCTATTCCTTTTGTAATTGCATCAGTTACCTCGTTGGCTTTTCCTAGTCCATAACCCACAACACCATCTCCATTTCCAACAACCACGATAGCAGAAAAGCTAAACCTCCTACCTCCTTTTACCACTTTGGCTACTCTTTTAATTGCAACTACCTTTTCAGTAAGTTCAATATCGCTTGCCTTTAATTTTCTAATGTTACCTTGATTAGACATAATGCTTTAATTAAAATTTTAAACCGCCCTCTCTTGCACCTTCTGCTAAAGCTTTAACTTTTCCATGGTAAAGATACCCATTTCTATCGAAAACAATTTGCTCTATACCTTTCTCCTTTGCCTTCTTGGCAATCAGCTTACCTAACTCTGTAGATAAGGTTGCATTTACACTTTTCTTATCAGCATCAATCTCTTTGGTTGAAGCTGAAAGTAAAGTTGAAGATTTTACATCATCTATAATTTGCGCATAAAGGGTTGTATTACTCTTAAAGACAGATAATCTTGGTTTAGATGCAGAACCCTTTATCTTCTTTCTTATGCGATACTTAATCTTTGCCCTTCTATTTTTTTTATTGAAAGCCATAATTCTATATTATTTAGCTGCACTTTTACCTGCTTTTTTACGAACTTGCTCACCTAAGAATCTAATACCTTTTCCTTTGTAAGGTTCAACTTTTCTTAGTTTCTTAATCTCTGCTGCAACGTGACCGATAAGCTGCTTATCAATACCTTCTAGAGTAACCACAGGATTTTTACCTTTGGCTGTTTCTGCTGAAACAGATATTTCGCTTGGTACCGCAAAGTAAACATTATGAGAATATCCGAGATTCAATTCCAAGATATTTCCTGATGCTACTGCTTTAAATCCAACACCAACCAACTCTAGTTGTTTTTTGTATCCTTCGGTTACACCTATAATCATGTTGTTAATGAGAGACCTGTACAGACCGTGCATTGCCTTAAACTTCTTCTGCTCAGAGGGTCGCTCAAGCTTTACCTCACCATCCTCGACTTTAACAGTAATGTCAGGATTTATATCTTGAGTAATAGTCCCTTTCGGTCCCTTTACCTCAACTACATCACCATTTACACTAACACTTACACCGGAAGGTATCGCAATCGGAGATTTTCCTATTCTTGACATCTTTCTATCTTTATAATTTTCTCAATTGGCAAAATCAGTAGATGTAGCAGAGCACTTCTCCTCCGACTTTTAAAGATCTTGCCTCCTTATCAGTTATAACACCTTTGGAAGTCGACAAAATAGCTACCCCTAGACCATTTAATACCCTAGGTAAAGAATTAGCTTTTGCATACTTTCTCAAACCTGGTCGGCTTACTCTTTCGAGATGAATCATAGCAGGTAACTTAGTAGATGGATTATACTTTAAAGCCACCTTAATTTTACCTTGCGCTGTTGAGTCATCAAACTTGTAGCCTTGTATGTATCCTTTGTCAAAAAGGACTTTGGTGATTTCTTTCTTTAGGTTAGAAGCAGGAATCTCAACGACTCTACGGTTAGCACTTAATGCGTTTCTCAACCGTGTCAAATAATCAGCTATTGGATCTGTCATTACTATTATTAATTTACAGCTATGAGCTAAATTATACCATTATTACCAGCTAGCTTTCTTTACACCTGGTATTTTACCTTGAGAGGCCAACTCCCTAAAAACTACCCTAGATATCCCAAACCTACGCATGTAGCCTTTTGGTCTACCAGTAATCAAACACCTATTATGCAATCTTACTTTTGAAGAGTTTCTCGGTAACTTATCAAGCGCTTCATAATCTCCTTTCGCCTTGAGCTCTTCTCTTTTAGCAGCATATTTGGCTACAAGTGCCTGTCTTTTTCTTTCTCTAGCTTTTACTGATTCTCTAGCCATACTTTTTATTTTTGATTCATAAATGGCATACCAAACATCTTAAGCAACTCTAGACATTCCTCATCAGTTTCTGCCGACGTTACAAATGTGATATCCATTCCAGATATTTTCTTTACTTTATCAATAGAAATTTCGGGAAAAATAATCTGCTCTTTAACACCTAAGGTGTAATTCCCCCTACCGTCAAAGCTCTTATCGCTTATCCCTTTGAAGTCTCTTACTCTAGGTAATGATACAGAAACCAACCTGTCCAAAAACTCATACATACGGTAGCCCCTTAGCGTAACTTTAGCACCTATGGGCATCCCTTCTCTCAATTTAAAGTTTGAGACTGACTTCTTAGCATAGGTAGGAACGGCCTTTTGACCAGTGATTACTGTCAATTCTTCTATTCCTATATCAATCAATTTCTTATCTGCCACTGCCTCTCCAATTCCTTTGTTGATAGAAATTTTCTCAAGTTTTGGTACTTGCATTATAGACTTGTATGAAAATTTCTGCCTTAAGGCAGGCACGATTTGTTCTAAATATTGCTTTTTTAACCTTGGTGCTGACATGATCAATCAATAAATTGTCCTGTTTTCTTAGAATATCTTTTCAACTTTCCAGAGTCATCCCTCTTTCTTCCGGTTTTTGTCCTCTCTCCTGTTTTTGGGTCGACCAACATCAAGTTACTTACATGTATACCTGCTTCAGTTTTTTCAACTCCCCCCTCTGGACTCTCTGCTGAAGGCTTAATATGCTTTGTAACCATGTTAAGACCCTCAACAATAGCCCTGTTTTTCTCTCTGAGCATCTCTAGCACTACACCTGACTGTCCCTTGTGATTGCCAGAGATTACCTCAACTTTATCTCCTTTCTTAATGTGGAATTTCCTTATTTTATTAATTTTCTTCATAATCAAAGAACTTCTGGCGCTAAAGAAACGATTTTCATAAATTGCTTTTCCCTTAATTCTCTTGCTACTGGACCGAAAATCCTAGTACCTCTTGGCTCGTCATTGTTATTAAGCAAAACAGCAGCATTATCTTCGAACCTTATGTAAGAACCATCTTTTCTTCTGACCTCTTTCTTTGTTCTTACTATAACAGCCCTAGAGATTGTGCCCTTTTTCAAATTACTTGAAGATATCGCGGACTTAACCGTTACAACTATCTTGTCACCAACAGAAGCATATCTTTTTCTAGTACCACCGAGTACTCGTATACAAAGAACTTCTTTAGCCCCACTATTGTCGGCAACATTTAATCTTGATTCTTGCTGTATCATTTATCTAATTAAAAAGCTTGTCAAACGTAAATTAATAGTGCAGACTATTTAGCCCTTTCTAAAATCTCCACAAGTCTCCATCTTTTCTTCTTGCTAAGCGGTCTTGTCTCCATAATCCTTACCCTATCGCCAATGTTGCAGTCATTCTTATCGTCATGAGCCATAAACTTAGTAGTCTTCTTCATGAACTTACCATAAATAGGATGCTTTACCTTTCTTTCTACCGCAACTACTATAGAAGACTGCATTTTGTTGCTGGTAACTATACCTGTTCTTTCTTTTCTAGAATTTCTTTCCATAACCTTGAAATTGAGGCAGCGATTACTTGCTGGCTTTTTCTACAATCTCTTTTACTTTAGATAGTTTAATTTGCGAGTCGAAGGTGCTTTCCTGAAAGAATGTCCTTACATTATAATTGGTCAACTCTCCTGATTTTACCTTCTCAATAATACTATCAATCGTTCTCGCGTGCAATTCAGTCTTTAATTTTGCAATCAACTTCCTCAAATCTTTTATCTGAGCAGGATTTTCTATCGGAGAAATAGAATGAGCAAATTTTAAAGATTGCATACTTTTCTGAGACGTTGCGATTTTATCTTTTAACTCTTCTACAGACAGAGCCTTGATTTCAGCGTTCTTCATAATTTAAAATTGATAATCTCTCCTTACTACCATTTTAGTTTTTACAGGTAACTTCTGAGCCGCTAGCCTCAATGATTCCTTTGCCAACTCATACCCAACACCGTCAGACTCGAACAGAACTGTACCGGGCTTTACTCTGGCCACCCAATATTCAGGCGAACCCTTGCCCTTACCCATTCTAACTTCTGCTGGCTTTTTCGTAACAGGCTTATCAGGAAATATCCTAATCCATACCTGACCTTCCCTTTTCATTGCACGAGTAATGGCTATCCTGGCAGCTTCTATCTGCCTAGAAGTAATCCAGCCCGCTTCAAGAGATTTGATACCAAAACTACCGAATGATATCTCACCGCCTCTTCTAGCCAAACCTCTCACCCTACCTTTCTGCTGTTTTCTGTATTTCGTTCTTTTTGGTTGTAACATAATGTTATTATTAAAAGCAGATACGGCGCATCTAACGCTATATGACCAATAAGTAATAAATCAATTTTCTCGAGACTTACATCTATGTTTTATGATAGATGCAGTATCTCCTGAAATGGAATGCAAAGATAAATAACTATATATCTATTGCAAATTTTACTGTAAATATTTTGTAGTACTACACCAAAGAAGCACTCGTGAGCAATTCACTAAGCTTTTCGCAGGCAAAATCTATTTCTTCTAGTTGATTATACTTACTAAATGAAAACCTTATGGTGGCCCTTTCTGTAGGATTGTACTGGTTTAGTGCCGAAATTACATGAGAGCCGGCCTGAGCACCACTTGAACAGGCACTTCCTCCAGAAACTGATATACCTGCCAAATCGAGACTGAAAAGCAACATGCCGTTGGCTTCAGATGGCGGCAAACTTACGTTTAAAACCGTGTATAAACTATTGCCCAAATCTGAAGAGTTTCCGTTGAACTTTACATCAGCAATCCTTTTTGATAAGTTCTCGACCATCCTACGTTTTAAGCTTAGAATGTGCTTTTTGTGGGATTCCATATCTCTAATGGCAATTTCCAATCCTTTTGCAAGGCCGATAATGCCTGATACGTTTTCTGTGCCACCACGCATTTCCCGCTCTTGATTGCCTCCTGTAATAAATGGCTTTAACTTACTATTCTTATTTACATACATGAAGCCAACCCCTTTAGGCCCATGAAACTTATGAGCAGAAGCCGCTAGGAAATCAATATCTAAATCTTTGAGGTCAATATTAAAATGCCCTACTGTCTGCACGGTATCTGAATGAAATAAGGCAGCATGTGCCTTACAAATATCTGATACCCTTTCGATATCAAGCAAATTGCCTATTTCATTATTTCCATGCATTAAGCTTACCAAGATGTCTTCCCCATGTGCGAGCATCTCTTCTAGCTGATCTAGGTTCAGGTTCCCATTTTCGTCAAAATCTAAATAAGTTACCTTTACCAATCCTTCTTGCTCGAGCTCTTGCACAGTATGCAACACAGCATGATGTTCTAATTTGCTAGTAACAATCTGCTTTACTTTTTTTGAAGCCACTAAAGTTCTTAAAACTGTATTGTCTGATTCTGTGCCACCCGAGGTAAATATGATTTCCGAAGGATGCGCATTTAACAAACCTGCCACTTGTTTTCTTGCCTTTTCTATAGCAGCTTTTACCTCGCGGCCATGCGCATGCGTAGAAGAAGGATTGCCATAAAACCTTTCAAGGTAAGGTAGCATGACCTCCAATACCTTGGGGTCGAGTTGGGTCGTAGCGGCATTATCTAGATAGACGTTCATGATTTGGATGTTTGTAATTTTTTTACAAAACTAATAAAAGAGTTTATTAAACTTAGATAAAGAGCCAGCTGAAGTACATTTTAAACCGATACTTGTTCTACGCATAAATTCTATTACTCAGCATCCAACTTCCACTGCTTTTCGTTGACCTTATCCTTTACAATATCTAATGTCTCTGAAACAACGCCAAGAGCCAGTTCATTAAACTTTTCATCATTGGCAGTGTGTAACAAACCGTCGAATACCAAAGAGGCGATTTCCTCTACTGCTTTATCTCTATGGTTGGCCACGTCTTCTACCGCTTCATTAATTACATTAAATACAATGTCGCTTACTAGTTTTTCTACCCTATCAGCTACATAGCTGCCAAGTATAGGCACTAACTCTAGAGTCATCACTTCTTTATTTTTCTCCATGGCCCGCACCATTAATTGATCGATGTATTTTCTGATATCTTCCCTATGCAATTGATAGGTATTGCTCAAGGCCACGTCGACCCGTTCTGAAATCCAATGGGTAATTTCTTCTTTTTGAGGTACCAAAACGTCTTCTACGATTTTGTTTGAGACGGGGCTTCCTTTTTCAAATTCTGTTTTTACGCCATCTATAACATTGACCACTACCCGATCTGACACTTCCTCTAAGAAGACCTTATAATAGAACTTTATTTGCTTAAAAATCCAAGTGTTGGTCAGGTTGATCACTCCCATGCGCTCTAAGCGATAGACCATAGAAAAGACCCGAAGTACCCTTAAAAACCTAAATCCTCCTAAAGGGATACAGCCTAATACATCATACCAATGTATAAATGGATAAAATATCCAACTATGGTAGGTTTTTCTGTAAATAGCCAAAGCCCATCTAAAAAGCAGTTCTGCTATAAAGATGCTCACAAACACAAGATCTATCAGAATAAAGTTCTCGTGTATAGCCTGATCATACCAAGCAAAAAACACAGGAGCCACCTCAAAATAAAAATCTCTAATGATTTGGTAGGAGTAAGTCCACTCAAAAAGTATTAGAAATAAATTGGCCGACACCAAAGCCAACATAATAACATCAATCGCAAAAAACTCTAAATCATGGCTTTTTTTCAGTTTGTCTAAGTTGAATAGCTTCTTCTGATTCATCTAAAAGTATTTTTTGTTTTGCTGACAAGTATAACCAATATACCGACTCATTGCGCCCCAGATACTGAGCATTGAACCAAGCAGCCTCCCTAAGCTTTGTAACACTTGGGCTGTTGGCCACATTATTTTGATCTTCAACTCGATCTTTTACAATATATCTTAGTGTAAAATATGGAATATTGGCAAAGAAGAGAAAAACAAATAGCAAATGGTATTTATACTTATAGTTGAGTGCTGAAAAATACTGTATGAAAACGATGCTGATGATAAACAAAGAAGGTACGGCCGCACGCATTAAAAAGTCATTAAAGTAACCGACTACATAAAAAGGAATAACAAACAGAACAGCAATTGCCGCCCACCAAATCAGCTTCCAATCTTGATTTTTTACAAAGCGGTAACTTAACCAAGCATAAATACCAAACTCTATCATCAAAAAGACGAATATTTTCGGCAGCCAAGATTTACCCGGAATGGCTTCCCAAATCCATCCGCTTTCTGCTATGCTGTAATGCGCTTGAAAGAAGAAAGCTACCAATACAGTAAGCGATAAAGCGCCGAGCAAATTCTGAAAACTGATAAATGATAGAAATCCCTTTTTAAATAAAAGCATCAATAAAATAATGGTCAATCCTATAGAATTAAACACAGACCAAATAAAAGTGAGCGATACAATAAAGGCCGCACTCTTTAAGGATTTTAATTGAGAGAATTGATGAAAAATCAAAGCGGCTGCCAGCCAGCCTCCCAACACGTGCTGCGGGCACCAAGTCATACTGACTATAGGTGCATAAAACTGTAGCATATTGTTGTGCACCACGGCTTCTGCTGCAATTTCTTCCCTAAAAACATGAAAGGGTATCAAATCTCCTAATAAAACCCACTTTACAGGAATCTTAAATAACGCATATAAAAAGTCTTGTCCGCCAAAAAATAAGAATATGAGCATGGCGATTAAAGGTAGATTTTTTCCTTTCCAAAGCAGTACCCATCTTAGCACCGAGTAAACTCCAAAAAAAGTCCACAAAAACATTAAAGCATCTGCCCAAGCAATGCCCACTAATTTTGCCAGCAAAGCCACAGGCAAATAGTAAGCAAGATAATAATTGAGATGTACAGCGCTTTCGACCAAAAAATTCTCTTGATAGACAACCGGCCAAGGCTGCACAATTAAGTCTCGCAAAACTCCATAATGCTTGTCCTGATCACCTTGGAAAGTAAAGCCGCCAATGCCAGAAACAGCACAGACCACTACGGCAACCGCAACAACCAATAAATGAACCCGAAAAGATAGGTTGTCCTCTTTTATGCCATTAAATTTTCTATGGAAATCTGACAAAACCAGATAGAAAGACCCCAATAGAATAAGTAAGACCACCAAGGCCAACTCCCACCTAAACCATCCTGCTACAAAAATGAGATTGGGCAGCAATAAGTAAAGCAATGAAAAGAAAGTAAGTCGATATGTGCTACTTTTTTTAAGTAAGTTTAGCTTATGTAATACGTCCATAGCTACTCTTCTTTTTTTGTAGAAAGATGTAGGAAATAAAAAGAGCGGTTATCGCCAAAATACTGCGTGTTGAACCAAGCTTCCTCAGCCAATTTATTAAGACCACCCATATCGCCGATCCGTACCCTGTCCGAGGCAAAACCATTTTGCCAGCGTTCTTTCAAAAAACCAGGGAAATGTATCGCTATAGATATGGCTTGTGGAAGCACCACGCCAGCAAAAACTAAAATCATCAAAAAATATTTGCAATGGCTTTTTATGCCCTGAAATGCTTGGTAAGCCAATAAGCTTAACAAGAACAGAGAAGGTACTACCGCCCGCATAAGCAAATCGTTCATGTTGCCCAAAACAAAAATAGGAATGAGGGACATAAATAATAGGATTGAATAAAACATAAATCTATCTATCTTACTATATGCAAAATAATATATGGCTAAAGCGATATATAAAAACTCAAATAATAAAAATACTGGCCATTTGTAGAATAATTTATCCCACTCTATATATTGCCATATAAAGCCTGAATCTGAAATGGAGTGATGTGATAGAAAGAAAGAAAGTACAAAAAAACCTAGTAAGATACCGATGCCGTTTTCCCAGCTTATCCAACTGGTAAAATTTCTATGTTTAAAAAACATGGCAGCTATTATTGGTAAAAAGCCCGCCACATTAAAAACTGACCATAGCGGCATGAGGCAAAGAATGAACAAAACATACTGCTGTCCTTTATTTTTTGTGTAGATGTAATACAGCAAGGCAGTGGCCAACCAAGCCCCAATAATGTGTTGCGGTGCCCATGATATCGCAAAAAAGTTGGTAGGATACCGCAAAATGGTATTATGAAAAACACAAACTGTAGATACTTCCTGCTCAAAAATGCTTTGGGCAATGGCCTTATCACCCAAAAAACCATTAATGTTGAGCTTGATAAAGGCATACAAATAATCTTGCCCGCCTAAAAAAAGCAAAAAACACAAAGGCCAAAAAACATGCTTGGTTTTACCCAAGACCACAAACCACAAAAAAGCCAAATAAAGCCCTAGAAAGGACCACAAAATAATCCAATTGTCTACTGAGTTGGGATGAGTTATTTTAGCCAAAGCGGCAGGCGGTAAAAAGTAGGCAAAATAATAATTTAAATGCTGGGGCCCTTCTAAACCGTGTACACTATCGTAAACAACAGGCCAATCTTTATAGACCAAATCGTATAGCATGCTGTAATGCTTAATATGGTCACCTTGAAAATGAAACCCGCCTATGCCCGAAAACCAACAAATAAAAAGGGCTGCAAAAGCAATTAATAAATGTTGTTTTACAGTAGGAATTTGTAAGTCAGTATCCAACCTAAACTTCCAAATTGATATCCAAACCAACGATGCCAAGCCAAACAATAAAACAGCCCAATAAGTCCTGAACCAAGTAGCGAAAAAAAGTAAGTTTGGTAACAAGAGATACAAAACAGTACTATTGAAGAAAATCCTATGAAAATTCTTTTTTTCCTTCATCCGATGTTTTTCAACATGAGTATCTATCGTCAATTCAGTCATGCTTCAATCTCTACTTAAATACTTGCCATAGAAAGAATCGCCCTCACCCAAATACTGCCTATGGAACCAATGCTTTTTCTCCATGTCTTTAAAAAGTGTATTGTTCTCAATCTTGGGCAGGCCTGTTTGCCATTTTAAATGATGTAAATGCGCTATCATTAAAAAAAATGAAAAAGAGCAAGTAGCGAGAAATAAAACAAGCAAGTGTTTTTTAAAGCGATGACTCATGCTCTTATAAAAAGCGACAGTAGCCAACACAAATACAAAATGCAAAGGCATTGAAGCCCGCATGAGCAAATCATTGTATAAACCGAGTACATACCAAGACAAGGCAAATAAGCTCAAGTTACAGAGCATCCACAGCCTAAAAATTGAATGTTTTTTTAGAGGGATGAACATCAACAAGACATAAATGCCGAATTCAAAGACTATAAAGCTAAGCAGTCTAACAAACCAGTACTTTGAAGGATTATGTTGCCAAATCCAACCCTGTTCACTAATGGGTAAATGAGACTGAAAATAAATGAAAACCAAGAGGCCTAAAGGCACGCCCAACAATAGGTTGGCATTCGAAAAAACAGCTTTTCCTTTTTGAGAAATAATACCATATAAAAAAATTGGCAACAGGCCTATGGTGCCTAAAATAGACCAAAGGGCACTTAAAGACAAAACCAAAACACTTAGCGAATTATCTTTTTTATAAATGCTGTTTACCATTAAAGCAGTAGCCAACCATGCACCTAAAGCTTGCTGTGGCACAAATGTAAAATCAAAAGCTGCTGAAAATTTTCTCAGAGTAAAGTCATAATAAGACATTTGCCACATGAGCTCTTTTAAGAGGTCTCTACTACCTTCTACATCAAATGCAGCATGAAAAGCATGTTTGCACAAGGTAAAAATAGTATCCTGCCCATCTAGCAAAAAGAAAATGACCAATGGCAACAGTATGCTTTTCTTACTTTTAGTCAACCTCACAAGCCAGCACAAAACAAGATACAGTCCCAAAACTGATTCAAAAAATAGAAATACCAAAGCTGCTTGCAGGCCCAGTATTTTGCCAAGTAGCGCCGCAGGCAGGTACCAAGCAAAGTAATAAACCAAGTACAGCTTTTCGCCTTTATCTATAATACTAACCGGCCAAGGACTTTCTACTAAAATCTTTAGAATAGCATGATGCTTGGGCAAATCGCCCTGCGGCAAAAACAAACCAACACCTGTAAGCAGGCAGGCCAAGAAAGCAATGAGTAAAAGCCATAAGTTGGCTTTATCACTAAAAAAGTCATTGACCCAATGCCTTATATCTAGATTAAAGTTTACGGCCTTTAATTGCTTATAAACCACCAATACAAATAGAATGAAAACAGCACTCGCAATCCATCCTTTAAACCAAAAAAGTACAAAAATCAAGTTGGGCAATAGCAGATATGCTACTGAAAATAGTACCAAAGGTTCCGCACGAGCCGTCTGTTTACTATCCCTTATTTCCAATAACTTATTCATGGCTTTTTGGCTAGATACTTATAAAAAAAGGAATCCACTTTACCGAAATACTGAGTATTGAACCAAGCTTGCTTATTGATGAGCGTAAGCGTTTCGGCTTGGGCTACAGAAGGGCCATAGCGCTTTTTTACACGATGCGACCCATTGAAATAATAGCGAAAACAACATAGCATCACAATAAAAACTAAAGCGTATTTCAACTTAAGGCTTATGTTAGCTTGCATTGCCTTGGCCACTAAAAAAATGAGTGAATACCAAGCAGGACCCGTAGCCCGCATGGCAAAGTCTGCATTTTTACCAATAAAAATAAGCGGGAAAATCGCTAGAACTATCACTGCCAAAAACAGTAAGTATTTGTAATCTTGTTCAGCCCTAATGAGAAAAAAGACCAACAGAGAAATTATTCCGAATTTAACCAAAATGAAGATAGGGTATTTTACAAAGAAGTTGATATGTGGCAGGGCTTCCCATATCGATTTAATTGGCTGGGGCAAATGTGCTAGGTAATAGCTTGAAAACAGCAAGCAAAGTAATATGCCTAAAACATTGGCAATAGAAAATATTGATGAGGTGTTTTTAATCAATATCAGTAAAACCAAGGGCAACAAACCAAGGGCAACAAACGGAGACCATAATAAAGTCAATCCCAAGGTGAGTATGCTGGCGTCAGATTTAGTTGGATGTAAAAGATTTTGAAGTAATAGTGGAGTGGCTAATAACATGGGCAAGGTATGCTGAGGTGCCCATTCGTATTGGGTCAAAAAAGTTGCATAGCTCGGCGTACGGTTATCAAATATAATGTCACCGGTATAAAGCTCTGAAAGAAAAAGCCCTACATTGTAATCACCTTGAATTATTCCCCTACCTAAGAATTTTAGCAAGCCATAAACATTCTCCAAATCGCCAAAAAACAACAGCAATAAAACCCACCAAAATCGTTTCAACTTGGCGATGCGCACGAACCAACAAAAACCTAGAAATAAACCTATGCTCGACCAAATGAGTACAAACAGTTCTACAAATGAGGCACTTGTAAGCTTTGCCAAAAATACTGGCGATAAGTACCAAGCCAAGTAGTAGTCTAAGAAAACAGGTTCAGAAATAAATGGGTGGTTAGTATAAGTAACTGGCCAATTTTTTAGCAGTAAATCTCTCAATACCGCATGGTGCTTTTCATAATCTACCACTTGAGGTTGAAAGTTGCCAATACCTACATACCAAGTAAGCAGCAAGGCCAAAATCGCATAAAACAATAAATGGCTTTTAGTGAATTGTACCGTTCCATTTTTCTCCATTTTATTTTGAACGGAACGGTTGATTGTATAAGAAAGGGCTATTATAAATGGGATACCTATGCAAGGTTGTAACCAAGTACCTAAAAAAATAAGATTGGGCAAGGCCAAATAAACGTAAGTGCCAACGCGCAGATACTCATGCTGTGTGCAGCTATGGCGAGTATTTCCAACATTAAAAAAAGATTGAGATGGCAAAAGATGTTTAGGGTAAATCTTTTGCTTTTGCCTCAATAAAAAAGTCTCCAACACGGCCTTAATAAGTTAAAAAAATAAATGCCTATTCTAAGACTAGGCATTTTATAAGATAACTGTACCGCAATGGGTAAATTGTAGTAAATCAATGGTTTTGTACCAATGCTAGGTCTTTAATTTCCTTCAAGTTTTTTAGCATGTCGGCCACCATACTTTTTAAATCGTAGTTGGGTTCCCAATTCCAGTCATTTCTAGCTTGGGCATCGTCAATGACTTCTGGCCAAGAGTCAGCAATTTTTTGCCTAAAGTCGGGCGCATATTCGGTCGTAAATGAGGGATATGATTTTTTGATTTCATTAAAAATTTCTTCAGGGCTAAAAGATATGGCCTGAATATTATATGAAGTGTGTACGCTCAGTTTTTCCTTATCTGCCTCCATTAGATCTAAAGTGGCTTTAATGGCATCGGGCATGTACATCATTGGCAAAACTGTATCTTTTGAGAGAAAGCAGGTAAATTTTTCACCTTGTACCGCTTTATGGAAAATATCCACAGCATAATCTGTAGTGCCACCACCGGGCAAACCTTGGTAACCTATTAAGCCGGGATACCTCAAACTTCTTACATCCAACCCAAACTGATCATGGTAATATTGGCACCAAAGCTCTCCTGCATGCTTGCTTATGCCATATGCCGTACTAGGCTCAATAACTGTGTTCTGAGGAGTAGGATTTTTGGGGGAATTAACACCAAAGACGGCAATGGAACTCGGCCAGTAAATCTTGTCCAACTTCCATCGTCTACCCGCTTCTAGCACGTTTAGCAAACCATCCATATTAATGCGCCATGCTATATGGGGATTTTCCTCGCCTTTTGCCGAGAGAATAGCAGCAAGATGGTAAATTTGGGTGATTTCTAACGATTCAATAATTTCATAGAGCCGGTTGGTGTCCGTAACATCTAAAGCCTCGAAGTGGTTGGTGGTTTTTTTTACAGGCTCTTTTAAATCACTGATAACTACATTTTCAACCCCATATATTTTGTTAAGTTGTTCGGTTAGTTCAGAGCCGAGCTGCCCGCAAGCACCTGTTACTAAGATTTTTGGCGTACGCACCTTATCTGCTACTCCTTTTGTATTTTCTTCCATTTTCTGATAGTTTATGTTGTTATTGGTATTGCAAAGTTAAGTACTAGCAAACTCTAAGCTGTAGTAATTTGCTCTTTTTATGCATAATTCCGATTTGTTATCATTTGAAATCTAAATGCCTATTTTTGCATTATGGCTGAGTTTGAAGAATACCTAAAAGGTAAAAAAATTGATCCTGAAAAATTTAAATCAGGAGAACCGGAGACTTGGAGCAAGTTTGAAAAACTCTTCTATCAAGTAAGTCCAAAGAGCTTTACCATGCAAAAGCTTTTTTTAATCAACCAATTGCGTAGAAGATTCCATTTTGAAGGAGGAAAAGAAAATACCAACAAAACAACTACAGCTAAAAAAAGACCTATTATTAAACGCAAAGCTTAAAAATTTTAACCCTAAACAACATTTAAGGTATGTACCAACAATTTCAACCCCAAATACAAAAAGAAATAGAAGGCATAAAAGAAGCTGGACTATATAAAAATGAACGTGTGATCACTTCTCCACAAGGTCCAGAGATTACGACCGATACAGGTAAGACCGTTTTAAATTTTTGTGCCAACAACTATCTAGGCCTTTCCTCGCATCCAAAAGTGATAGAGGCCGCCAAAAAAGCCATAGATAGCCATGGTTTCGGCATGTCTTCGGTAAGATTCATTTGTGGCACACAAGACATCCACAAAGAATTGGAAAGAAAGATTTCTGAGTTTTTAGGAACAGAAGACACCATTTTGTACGCAGCAGCTTTTGATGCCAATGGTGGCGTATTTGAACCACTACTCGGGCCGGAAGATGCCATTATTTCAGATGCACTTAACCATGCATCTATCATCGATGGTGTAAGATTATGCAAAGCCAAGCGCTTCAGATACTTACATAATGATATGGAAGATTTAGAAGCTAAGTTGAAAGAGGCGAATGCAGCAGGCGCCAGGCAGAAAATCATCGTAACCGATGGCGTATTCTCTATGGATGGCACCATTGCCCAATTAGATAAAATCTGCGCATTGGCAGAAAAGTACGAGGCCATGGTGATGAGTGATGAATGCCATAGTACAGGCTTTGTAGGAAAAACAGGCAGGGGCGTGCACGAGCACTGCGGCGTAATGGACAAAATGGACATCATCACAGGTACTTTGGGCAAAGCCTTGGGCGGTGCTTCGGGCGGTTTTACTTCTGGCAAAAAAGAAATTATTGACCTATTACGCCAGCGTTCTAGGCCTTATCTGTTCTCCAATACTTTAGCCCCTGCCATTACGGGTGCTTCTATAGCTGTATTAGACATGCTCTCAGAAACCACTGAATTGCGCGATAAGCTAGAGTGGAACACCAAATACTTTAGAGAAGAAATGACCAAAGCCGGTTTTGATATCAAGCCCGGTGAGCATGCCATTGTGCCGATTATGTTATATGATGCGGTACTTTCCCAGCAATTTGCCGAAAAGCTATTAGACAGAGGCATTTATGTAATTGGCTTTTACTACCCTGTAGTACCAAAAGGCAAAGCAAGGATCAGGGTACAACTTTCTGCCTCGCATGAAAAAGAACATTTGGATAGGGCCATTAAAGCTTTTAC
>CAKZMZ010000450.1 GCA_937129345.1 uncultured Thalassovita sp.
GCTCCGATAAGGCGAGAATTGGGTGTAAAAACCTTTTTTAATATGTTAGGCCCTATGGTGAACCCAGCCAAGCCACAAGCCCAAATGGTAGGCGTTTTTAGCCTAGAACTACAAAGACTTTACGGCTACTTGTACCAACAAACCGATAAGCGATTTGCCATTGTTCACGCACTTGACGGTTATGATGAAATTTCTCTCACAGGCGATTTTAAAATGATTACGGATGAAGAAGAATCCGTAGTTTCTCCCAGTTCGCTGAAAATGAAAACCCTAAAACAATCAGATATTTTTGGTGGTGATACACTCGATGAAGCCGCCAAGATTTTTAAGCAGGTAATTAGTGGCGAAGGCACAGAAGCCCAAAACAATGTAGTAATCGCCAATGCAGCCATGGCCATAAAAACCTATAAAGAAATTGGACTAGAAGAAGCCATTGATCAAGCCAAAACTTCATTGACATCGGGCAAGGCATTCGATGTCTTTAAAAAAATAACAAATCAATAATTAATCAACTTTTAATAATTTCAATAATGACAACTTTTATCTCAGACTTAGAAAAATACGCCGATTTAGAGAAAGCATACCAAAATAAATATCCTCATGCCCAACCTCTTGGAAACTATTACCAATACTTTGGTGTAGAAGGCTTGCTCGATATTTTAAATGAAGCTGAAGGAAGAGAAATCGTTTTTTATGTAGAAGCTTCTACTGATCAATGTATTTATTCTTTTCAGTAAAGTAAATATTCGTCTTCGCATTAGCCAAGGTCACTGCGAGCACAACGAAGCAGTCTGTCACCTACTTTCAAATAGGCTATAGATTGCTTCTTCGCTAGCGCTCATCGTAATGACGTGTTCTATTACCGCCGTTGTCGATGTCCTCATCGGCAACTTTTTAAATGACTACTCTTTTATTTCATTTATCAATTGAGCATTGATAATTAACCATTACAATTAGTGGACATCCTAGAAAAAATAATTGCATACAAACACCACGAAACTCAAAAGAGAAAAGAAGAGGTTTCTATACAAAAATTGGAAACTTCTTCTCTTTTTGGTAGCGCAACATTTTCGCTTAAAGAGCAACTTACAAATTCACCATTTGGCATTATTGCAGAGTTTAAACGCCGTTCGCCATCTAAAGGCTTGATCAATGGTAAAGCCAAACCAGCTGAGGTAGCCAAAGGGTATCAAGCCGCTGGCGTGAGCGCTATGTCGGTTTTAACCGATAAGGAATTTTTTGGAGGTACACAAGCTGACTTGGAGGCTGCTAAGGAATCACTTGCTATACCGATCTTGCGCAAAGATTTTACGCTAGAAGAATACCATATTATTGAAGCCAAAAGCATGGGGGCTGATGCCGTATTGCTAATAGCCGCTGCCATGGAGCCAAAAAAATTAAAAGAGTTGGCTGCCTTTGCGCAAAGCTTAAACTTAGAAGTGCTTTTAGAAGTACACAGCCTAGAAGAATTGCACGATTACTACAATGAATATGTGGGTGTACTAGGCATCAACAATCGTAACCTCAAGACTTTTGAAGTATCGTTAGAAACTTCTGTAAAAATCCAAGCGGAGATACCAAAAGGACAAGTTAAAATCTCGGAGAGTGGAATTAGTTCCATAGAAAACATTCAATACCTCAAGCAATTTGGCTTTGATGGTTTTTTAATTGGAGAAAACTTTATGAAAACCGATGATCCAGGCGAGGCTTGTAAGAAGTTTTTGACATCATTGAAAAAATCCTAGCAAGGGTTTTAAAACCCTTGCTAGAATGATCCGCTCAATCGACAAACAAAAACTCGGCGTTGTACCTACTCCCCAACTCCTCGCCAAAGTATACCATGTACGGGTTGCGCTGGTTTTCTACTTTTAAATGTGCTTGGTTGTAAGCATAGTGCCAATCGGCCACCTCCTCTTCTCTTTCAAAATCTACTAAATGTAAATCTTGGGTTTTAGATAGGTACAAGTCTAGGTATTGATTCCATAACTTAACCAAGGGCGGTAAGTCTACGGAAGTGATTCCTGTTGCTAAACAGGCGTATTCAGAAGTAAACTTAGTGCTCCAAGCCAGTTTTCTATCATATTGTGGCGCAATTTCTAAGGCAGTCTTATAAAGTGGCGCTAAGGGTTCTATCCACTCATCTGCATAATCATTTTCTTCTTTAAAAATCGGCATCCAATCTATCATACCAATGCGCAATTTGCCATTACTCACCACAAAATCAGAAGCAAATACGGGCGCATCAAAATGATTTTGCGGATATAAAACAAAATTAAAAGTCTCCAGTCTTCCCGGTATCAATAAAATAGTAATCCTAATGCGCTTAAAGATTTCTGACGCCCATGCATGGCTGTACATGTTCACTTTCTGCCCTTTAAACGGGGCTGATAAATGTTTTAAATCTTCGGGAATAGGGAGCTCTTTGGCTTTTATATTTTCGGTTACGGCAAATGCTTTTTGCAGCATTTGTTCTAGCGGCGCGATGGTATAGGCAGATGTCATGAACAAGTAGTTGAAAAAATAATCGGAAAGACTGAAAACGAAACGCTTGTATTTTAGGTTAGTTATTCAAAATTCAATTAACTTAATGTATTGTTGATATTATTGATTATCAATACACTATAAATGGCAAATAGTTACAAATTAGATAACATTCGCTATTTAATTGGCAAATTCTCAAACAGTTCAAATATACTCTATAAGATGAACTATGGCATATCCCATAGCAAACTATTGCTAATATTGAGCATTACTCTTTTTCTTAAAAAATCTATTGTTTTGGCACAGGAAACCCCCTTACCTGAAATAAGAAATATGTTTAACGAGGCAATAAAAAGTGAAAGCAGCAGAGAAAAGTTCTGCAGGCTCATGGCCAAGCAACCCACTAAAGAGCCCATTATGCTGGCTTATAAAGGCACTGCCAAAGCTTTAGAAGCTAAAGTTGGATGGAATCCTTTAAGTAGAATTGCCAATTTAAAAGAAGCCGACAGACTTTTTGAAAGGGCTATTGCCCAAGAACCAAGAAATATAGAGATGCGATTTCTACGATTCTCTATGCAATTTTATATTCCAAAATGGTTGGGGCTAAGTGATAATTTGTATGAAGACAAGCAAACCATTATACAAAACATTCAAGACTACAAGTCTCTAAATATAGACGACGGCGTTCTAGATTGGATACAAGAATTTATGATTGATTCAGGTTATTGCTCCCAAAGTGAAATTGCCACTATTAAAGCCGCCAAAACCGACTAAAATCTCCTTTTATTTACTGTTTTTTGCATCTTTAGTATCTTGCCACTTTAAATATAAATGATGCTGAAAACGATGATAAGACTTTTTATCTCTATTTACCTACTCTTAATTTTTGGATATAACTCTTTTGCAGCCAAGGTTGATACTGTTGGCGTATTTAGCGAAGCCATGCAAAAAGAAATTAAAACAGTAACTATACTACCCGAAGCATACGAAACAAATCAACAGGCCAACTTCCCAGTCATCTACCTCTTACATGGTTTTAGTGATAATTATAGTAAATGGGTAAACACCGTACCACACATAAAGCAATTGGCTGATCAATACAAACTCATCATTATTTGCCCCGATGGCGGTTTTGGAAGTTGGTACATGGATAGCCCCGAAGACGAAAGTTATAGATACGAAACATTTGTAGCCAAAGAATTAGTGACGTGGGCAGACAAAATTTACAGAACCATAAAAAATAGCAAAGGCAGGGCCATTACAGGTTTGAGCATGGGTGGACATGGTGCCCTGTACCTAGGTTTTAGACACCAAAATATTTATGGCGCCGCAGGCAGTATGTCTGGCGGGGTGGATTTGCGCCCCTTTCCAGAGAATTGGCAATTAACAGAAAGGCTAGGCGACTATGCCGAATACCCCGAAAGATGGGAGGCAAACAGTGTTATTAATCTAACCTACCTTTTAAAAAATGACCATCTCAAAATTATTATAGATTGCGGAGTTGATGACTTTTTTT
>CAKZMZ010000451.1 GCA_937129345.1 uncultured Thalassovita sp.
CCCGAAGGGCAACAAACCACAAACAGCGCATCGCGCTTCTCACTCACAACTTCCCAACGGGTTCACACAAAAATTCGCTTCCAAAATCAATAATATCTTCTGCAAGTATTAATATTGTTATTTGATTAGGATTATTTGGGAAAAGCAAAATTAAGTGAAAAAAGTTTTATTTATAGACCGCGACGGTACGCTTATCGTAGAGCCACCCGAAGATTTTCAGGTAGATTCTTTAGAGAAATTGGCCTTTATACCTAAATGCATTACCAATTTGCACAAAATCGCTACTGAATTGGATTACGAATTGGTTATGGTTACCAACCAAGATGGCTTAGGCACCGAAAGCTTCCCTGAAGCTACTTTTTGGCCTGCGCAAAATAAAATGCTGCATACCTTAGAAAACGAAGGTGTTTCTTTCTCTAAAATATTGATTGACAAAACTTTTGAAAAGGAAAATGCGCCTACTCGAAAACCAAAAACCGGCTTGCTCACCCATTACTTAGAAGGGCAGCAAAAAGGGGAATATGACTTAGTCAACTCTTTTGTCATAGGCGATCGCCTTACCGATGTAGAACTGGCCAAAAATTTAGGCAGTAAGGCCATTTATTTTTCTGCTGAAACCACAAAAGATGCTGCTCTTTGCACCAATGATTGGGCAAAAATCTATGAATTTTTAAAATATCCGCCTCGGCGTGCAAGTGTGGAGCGCAATACTTCTGAAACAAAAATTAGTATAGACCTCAATGTAGATGGCACGGGGCAATCGAGCATCGATACAGGACTGGGTTTCTTTGATCATATGTTAGATCAGCTCGCCCGCCATGGCAACTGCGATTTAAAAATAAAGGTGAATGGGGATTTGCACATAGACGAGCACCATACCATAGAAGATACCGCTTTGGCCTTGGGAGAGGCCTTTTTAAAAGCATTGGGTAATAAAAAGGGCATTTATCGCTATGGCTTTTTACTGCCAATGGACGAATCTCTGGCACAAGTGGCCATAGATTTTTCGGGGCGCAATTGGTTGGTATGGGAAGCTGAATTTAAACGCGAAAAAATTGGGGAGATGCCTACAGAAATGTTCTATCACTTCTTTAAATCTTTTACCGATACGGCACGCTGCAATCTCAATATTAAAGTGGATGGACAAAACGAGCACCATAAAATAGAGGCTATTTTCAAGGCTTTTGCCAAAGCGATCAGGATGGCTGTCTCTAGAGATCCCCAAAGCGACCGCATACCGAGTACCAAGGGGAGTTTATAGGCTTGCGCCATTTGATTGGGCTAAAGCCCGTTTGGTGGACTGCGTCCGTTTGGGGCTGCGCGTTTGGTGTTGTTTGTTGTTGAGGTGTTTAGTTGTTGAGTCGGGACACCGAGATACTAAATTAAGAAATCACCGCCCAAAATCACAGCACCTCAACGTTCCAAATTACATCTCAACAAAGCCTCGAAAAATTGTTTTTTGTGGAGTTGTTCAGTTGCGAAATTGATAATTTTGTTTTTTATTGAGGTGCGGCAGCCGCTACTCGGCAGCCGCTGCTCGGCAGACGCTGCTGTAAAGCTGATTTCTCAATTTTATCACCTCAACGTCCCAAAGTCACAACTCAACAACGTCCCGACTCAACAACGTTCCAAACAACAGCATCTCAGCGTCCCGACTCAACAGCGTTTCAAACTACAAACGGTGCTCCACACCTCAAACCACAAACAGCGCGTAGCACTTCAAACGCCCGAAGGGCATCAAACAGCACTTTGCGCTATTGCATCGTATTTACAATATGCTTTTTCTTGCGTTTTTTCTTTTTAAATAGGCCGTAGAGAAAGGGCTTTTTACCGCGCTTATTCCTTTTTATTTTTCTTTTGCTAATGTCTTTTCCTTTGTGTTTTTCGCCATAGCGCAAATGTTGTTTGCGCCATTTCCACCAAGGCATCCCTCTGAATAATTCCCCACTGTGGTAATGCTGTGCGCGCACCATACAACCGCTGCCTCCTTTTTCTTCGGGTTGTAGTGGGCATAATTTAGGATTGCAAGACTGCATCCAAATAGCAAAAAGGAGCAGCGCCACTGTTGTGAAAATATTTTTGAGAGAGGGAGATTTCATATAATTAGCTTCTCTTGTTATGCACAACCAAAAAAATAGAGCTCGTTCTAAATTACTCGGTATACAGATTGCGCCTGTTTTACCTGTCTCAAAGCCAACAAACTCTTGGTTGTTAAGTTCATATACCTGTATATTAAAAAATGACTTGATGTTTCACTGATAGAAACAAAATTCAAGGCTTTTTATTTACTTTACGCTAAAAATAACAAGCATCGTACCTAATATGCAGATACATTTTTTTAAATACCAAGGCACCGGCAACGATTTTATCATGATAGATGATCGCGCCCAGGATTTTCCAAGGCACAATGAGGCTTTGGTCGCCAAGATGTGCCAACGCCGCTTTGGCATCGGTGCCGATGGGCTTATTTTACTCCGCCCTCATTCTGAAACAGACTTTGAGATGGTTTACTTTAATGCCGATGGCAAAGAAGGATCTATGTGCGGTAATGGTGGTCGATGCACTGTGCAGTTTGCCCATGACCTCGGCATCTTCCAAACCCATACCAAGTTTATGGCTGTAGATGGCCTACACGAGGCTTATCTTGAAAATGGGCTTGTCGCTTTAAAAATGGGCGATGTACATGGCATTGAGCAGCATGGGAAAGATGCCTTTGCTGATACTGGCTCGCCCCATTATCTTAAATTTGTAGAAAATCTAGAACAACATCCAGTATTTGAAGAAGGCAAAAAAATAAGACATAGTTTTAGGGAAGGCGGCACCAATGTTAATTTTTTAAAGATGCAAGGTGATACTTTGCAAGTGCGCACCTTTGAACGCGGTGTAGAAGACGAAACTTGGTCTTGCGGTACAGGCGTAACTGCTGCGGCACTGTTTACTGCCAACATCAATGGGCCACATGCTGTGCCTATCCAAACCAAGGGTGGCGCTTTACAAGTACGTTTCGAAAGAAAAGCCGATGGCCAATTTGAGCAAATCTACCTGATTGGTCCAGCCAAGAGGGTTTTTGAAGGAAAATGGGGGTGAGTTTTAGTGCCCGTTGGGCGTTTGTAGTTTGTAGTTTGGGACGTTGTTGAGTTGGAACGTCGAATATTGGAGGCTTTATTTAGTTGGGACTTTGGGACGCTGAGTTTCAGCTTAACGACTCAACAGCTCAACAAACCTAATATTTCCAAACAAACCTCAATGTTGTACAATAATTTATAGAATTAATT
>CAKZMZ010000452.1 GCA_937129345.1 uncultured Thalassovita sp.
ATGCCCTCATATTTTAGCCCTACTACCGATTTGCCCTCTACGTTTATTATTCCTTTTTTGCCATATCTTTCTATGATCAGCAAGTTGCTGTTAACTGCGTTGATTTTATTATATCTATTAGAGATAATGGTTTTGCCCGAGGTATCTAACACACCCAAAAACCCTCTTCTATCTTTTGTTACTACAAAAGCCTTTTCTCTGCTTACATTGTTTTCATCTTTATATTCGACCAACTGTATGTTGAGTTGGTCATATTTAGATAAGTCAGTAAGTTCATCGGTAAAGAAATATCCCCACTTTTTATCGGCTTCGTAAAGTAAAATTCCTTTGTTGCCAACAAAAAACAGCGTATCGTAAACGGGTTGTAGAAAAAGTTTGCCTTGTGCATCTGCCACGCCCCACTTTCCTGAGGTCTTAACTCCAAATGCTCTTTGGTTTTGTATTACCTCCTCAAACAGCAATGGAGAAGTAGCAAAGCCATCTTTATTAAATATTTGAAATTTTCCATTTGTCATCACAAGCCAGCCATTATCGGTCTCTAAGATATCTTGTGCCCGCTCAAATAGGTTTTTATTTTCTACTATATCATATAATTTATACTGGTTATTTTGCTCTAAGAGTAAAAATCTATCATCTATCAGCTCAAAATCATCATAAATAAACTCATAATTGGCAGTCTCTTGTAAAACACTTTCTTTGCTATGAATAGAAAATTTACCCTGTTGCTCAAATGCTACAAAGTTTTCTCCTATCGCTAAGATGTCATCAAATTTTGATTGGGTAATGACCCTACCTGAGTATGAAAGCAGGCCACTTTTGTTTACTGAGTATTTGATCAGTCTGTTTCTTAATGGAGTGAGTGAATTATAAATAGCGGGCACAATCTCAAATCCAGTTTTATGCACAAGGCCATAACGACCGTTTTTCTTAGTTTTTAACACTCCACTTGTAAACTCACTTATTTCTTGAAAATCGAAAGGAACTATTTGCTGGCCAAGTAAATTTACTGCACCTGCTTTTTTATTTTTGTAACCTATTATAAAATCCTTGACTACACCTTCGCATAGGTAATCTTCGGGTATATCCTTAAATCCTGCAGGAATAATTTCGTTTCCGAATCTATCCATATAGCCATAAAAAGCCCTTTCGTCATCGTAGAATGGATAGTAAGAGGCAGTATCTGATTTTAGAGAATTATAGACAAAATTTTTATCGGGAAACTGCGGATAAATCTTTAAGAAGTTTTCTTTTTCTTGCTGTAAGTACCATATCCAATGCCATGCTCTTTCTGTATAGACATTATTCGGGTATCGACTTATGAACTTTTCATAAGTGGGTATTTCATTATCTGAAGTATAGATATTGAAAAGTCTGAGTTGTGCTCTCTCATAGTAAGGGCTTTCTGGATATTTGCTAATAAAACTCTCTAAGCTGGCTAAATCGTCTCTTTCTGTTTTTACCTTATACAGCAAATCGTGGTATTTCTTCTTTGCTTCTTGGTATTGAGCCGAACTTGGATATCTGGAAATAAACTTGAAATAGGCTTGGTAAGTATCTTGCTTTTTTGCAAGTAAGTAAGCTAAGCTATCTCTTTTGGCGGTTGCGAGGGGTGTATAAGATTCGCTTCTGTAATTGTTTAAAAAATATTGGTACGATTCGAGCTCACCTAGACTATCTGCAATGTTATAAGCAGTGCTGTCGATAAAGTTTTTCTGAAATTGGATTTCGTTGACCCTTATGCCATCCTCAGCGAGTTGGTAACGGTACTTACCGTCTCTTTGCTCATAGATCCTTAATGCTTTTAATACATATTTGTAGGCAGAGTCTAGATGATAATTTTGATAATTTTTAGGATGTACATAATACATAGAATACAGATAATAAGTACCTGCATCTAAAGAGTCTTTTCTTAGGTTTTTGCCGATTTTCTTTAAGGCTTTATCAAAATCGTTTTTGTCTAATGCGTTTTGTATTGGCTTTACTTTTTGTCCAAAAGCAAAACTTGAAATAGCCAAATTAAAAATCAGAAAACAGAATACTATTATTGTTTTTTGACTCAAATTCTTAATAGATAGTTTTTTAATCTTCAAAGCTATAAAATAACCCTTAAATACAGGCGCTTTGTTTCCTATTAGTAATTTAACTTTATTGATAAAGTGGCGTATTGCCACGCACTTTAATATTGGCAATTGTATTTTTGCAAACAGAATAAGCTATTTTACGGTTTTTCCCCAATGAATCGCTAATTTGTATCTGTTGATTTTTTAGACTTTGGTCTTCAGAAGAAAACTAGGTTAGATTGGGCTAATTGACACAATCCATATTATAAAGCGTATATTGAGCAACTGATGATTGGAAATAAGAACACACCTTTTTTTATAGCAAGAAGATATTTTACCGAGCACAGAGGTAGTGGGTTTTACGGTATATTCAAAACTATTTTTTTAGTAATTATAGCGTTGATCCCCATTGCTATTTTTAGTG
>CAKZMZ010000453.1 GCA_937129345.1 uncultured Thalassovita sp.
CGCTTCCTTGACTTCACACAGGGCTGCGTCAAAGAATTGATGACCCAATACGGCAAAATAGATATCCTTTGGCTCGATTACTCTTTTGACGATTACACCGATGAAAAATGGAAAGCGACCGAATTGGTGGCTATGATCAAAGAGCATCAACCCGATATTATTTTAAATAACCGTTTGGTGTTTAATGAAGGCGTAAGTGGCAAAAAAAGGGAGTTTACTGGGTATGGAGATTTTGAAACACCAGAACAAGGCATACCAGACAGTGAACTGCTAGATGTGTACGGCAACCCGATCCCATGGGAAACTTGTTTGACCTTAAACAACAATTGGGGTTACAGCTCTACCGATAACCAATGGAAAACGCCAGAGATGGTTGTGAATGCTTTGGTAAATTGTGTGAGCAAAAACGGTAACTTGCTGCTAAATGTCGGACCAGATGCCCAAGGTACTATTCCCGAGCAGTCAGTAAATATCTTAAAAGAAGTAGGCAAGTGGATGGACAAGAACAGTGAAAGTATTTATGGTGCAGGCAAAGTAAATCTGCCTAAACCTGAATGGGGCTATTTTACCCAAAAAGGCAACACGATTTACGCCCATTGGACGAACCCGCAAATAGGGCACATCAACATCAAGAATTTTAAAGAAAAGGTGAAGAAGACCACGGTTTTGAGCACAGGTAAAGAAGCAGCCACAGCTTCAACATGGTGGGGCAATAGCGATGAAGGCAACTTCTTTTTGAATGTGGAAGCGCCCACTTACAAAACTTATTTATTGCCCGATGATATAGATACGGTTTTTAAGATTGAGTTGGAGTAGATGTTATCTTTTTAGAAAAAATTTTAGCGGAAATATTATTGGTGATAGATTTACTATATTTTTTTGTAAAATCCCGAAGGCATGGCATGATAAAATTGCTTTTGCCCGGTAGTAAGATAAAAATGTGTAGTAGTTAAGGTGATAGAAGTAAATTTATTGTAAAAAATTGATAATAAATTAGTTATAGTAAATTAGTTCAATATTTAGATGAACTGTATCAACAATTTAAATCAATAAGTAATTAATCAACGCTATCTTTTTTCAGGACCAAAAAACCACCAATTTCATTAACTTGCCAAAAATTTCCAACTAACTAAAGCTATGAAAATACCACATATCATTACTTTACTTTTACTATTTGTCTCCTCCCAGGTACTTGCTCAAAATGCTGCGATACACGCCAATAACATTACCAAAAATGAAGTGGAGAGCCATGTCAGGTTTCTAGCTTCTGATGAGTTGGAAGGAAGAAAGGCAGGCTACAGAGGCAATGATTTGGCTGCCCGATATATTGCCGAGCAGTTTAGGCGCAATGGAGTGAGCACCGTTCCCGGCCATGATTCCTACTATCAGCCATTTTCTCTAGAAGAAATTACTCCAGCCGAAACCGTCGATTTTACTTTAATGGAAAGCCAAGTTGCTTATATGAAGGATATGATCATGTTGAATGGCGGTAAATTCAACTATGATGGGGAAGTGGTTTTTGTAAAATATGGTGTATCTAAAGCCGATTATGAAGGGGCTGATGTAGAAGGTAAAATAGTAGCTGTGCAGGTAGGCTCTCCCACAGAGCAAAGCCCACAAGCTGTTTTTAACTTAATTAAACAAAAGCAAGTACTCGCAGAAGAAATGGGTGCCATTGGTATGGTAGAACTGTACAACTTGCGTGTGCCTTGGACGGCAATGGCAGGTTATTTGGGAGGCGGCCGTATGCAGCTAGCAAGTAATAAAAAGGCAGCGTTACCCACTTTTTGGGTGAATGATACTGGAAACACCTATCTAAAAAAACTTACCAATGCAGAGTCGGCCAACATTAAAGTAGAAACAGAAGGCGGTAAGATTACAGAGCGAACCACGCAAAATATAGTCGGTTTTATTGAAGGTACAGACCCCAAGCTGAAAGATGAGTATGTGATGATGTCTGCCCATTTTGATCATGTTGGTGTTGGCAAAGTAGGTAATCCAAATGTAACGGAAGAAGATATGGTTTTTAATGGTGCTAGGGACAATGCCATTGGCACAACGGCCATTTTGAGTGCATCGCGCATCTTAGCAGCCAATCCGCCTAAGCGTTCTATTTTGCTCATTGCCTTTACCGCCGAAGAACTAGGGCTTATTGGGAGTAGGTATTATGCCGATAACCCTTGGTTGCCGCTCAATAAATGTATTTTTAACCTCAATATTGACAATGGCGGTTACAACGATACTAGCATAGTTACAGTAATTGGTTTAGAACGCACCGGTGCCAAAGAGCAAATGGAAATGGCAACCAAAGCTTTCGGTCTAAGCGTGATTGATGACCCCGCTCCCGAGCAAGGTTTGTTCGATCGTTCTGATAATGTAAACTTTGCTGTAAAGGGCATCCCTTCGCCTACTTTTAGCCTAGGCTTTACCAGTTTCGATAAAGAGATTTTAAAG
>CAKZMZ010000454.1 GCA_937129345.1 uncultured Thalassovita sp.
CCCAGCTACTATGCCTATGTTTCTCGCTTTCCGTTCTTCTGCTTTAGCATCGTACATTTCTATAGGTTTTTGCATTTTAGAAATTAGATTTTAGCTGATAGCTTTTAGGATTTAGATTTTAGTGCTCAAAAAATGAATTGTATCTAATGACTAAAATCCAAATACCAACATCCACCCTACATTCACTCAGGTTTGGTGGCTAAGGTTACTTTTGCTCCTAGCTTGGTAGCAATACCCGCCACATTTACCAAATACTGCACCGGCACTTCTTTATCAATAGATATCACCACTACGCCTTGTTCCTCTGACGATAATTGGTAACGCAATTCATCTTCTAAAAGATCCAGTGGAATGTTCACTTCATTTACATAGTACTTGAAATCTTTGTCTACGCTCACATTGATCTTGGGCATCACTTTTTTAGATGCCTTACTAGAAGGTACACTAATGTCAAGCCCTGAAGGTGTAACAAAATTGGAGGTCAACATGAAAAATACGAGTAGTAAAAAAATCATATCTGTCATAGATGACATATTGAACGTTGGATCTACTTTATTTTTAGATTGAAAACCCATGTTTTTTAATTATTAATTGTAAATGGTTAATGATTAATTGCAATGATTATGAATTGAACTTTAAATCAAATTTTTCTCAAAATTTATGATTAACCATTGATAATTTATCATTATATAAATCAGTTTGGCTTTTGGAGCAGGTCTATAAATTCTATAGAGGTCACTTCCATTTTGTGGATTACTTCCGATACCTGTCTTACTAAATAATTGTAGCAGATGTATGCTAAAATACCTACAAACAAGCCACCTGCTGTAGTGATCATGGCTTCGTAAATACCTGAAGAAAGCAGTTTAGGACTTACCGATCCCTCTTCTTGCGAAATGGCGATAAAGGCGTTGATCATACCGATTACCGTACCAAAAAAACCAATCATAGGCGCGGCGCCCGAAATGGTACCTAATACAGAAATGTTTTTCTCTAAGCGATAAATTTCGATTTTACCCACATTTTCTATAGCCGCCTCTATATTTTTAAGAGAAGAACCAATGTGCGTAAGCCCTGTAGTAAGCATCCTTGCCATAGGCGTTGTGGTTTCGCGGCATGCAGAGGTCGCTCCTTCTATATCTCCCCTGAGCACGGCTGTATTTACCTTATTGAGCAGTGGCTCGGGGTCTTTTTGTGCCTTTTTAATAAGAATGAGTCGCTCTATGAAAACGATGATGGCCACCAATGCCAAGACGCCCAATATGGCCATGACCCAACCTCCTTTGGATACTAGTTCCCATAATTCTATTTGCTCTTGGAGTACGGGACTTGTTAACCCTTCTTGCACCATATCAATAGTGTCCTGCTGCTGCGGCTGTTGCATAAGTTTCATTGATGTATGAGATAATTTGTTGAATGGAAATAAAAAATAAAAAAGTATCTAAAAAAATTTGCCGAGGACTTCGCCAAGGCACTTGGTTCAAATAAACCTATTTAAAAATTATTTATCAAACGAATAACTTGAAAAAAATGTTTATCGTAAAATATTTTTTGGGTAAAATGCAAAAATTAAAAAATTATATTAATCTATAAGCTTGCCAATTTTTCATTCTAAAACTTAAAAACCCAAATACTATCGTAGTCGCCCTTGGCTTCTGCCACTTTTTGGTTGGCCTCGGCCCTAGAGGCAAAATCTGCTAAAGACACCCTAAACTTATTGGCCCCTGCTTCAACCACTTTTGCTTCGGTATAGCCTTGGTTAACCAATTGCTCCCTCCTCGCCAAGGCATCGGCCCTGTTCGGATAACTGGCAATGCTCAGATAATACCTGCCTGAGCGCGTATTGATCAAGGTCTCAGTAGATGCATTATTGTTCGTACTTTGTGGCGTCTCTTCTTTGGTTGATGTATTTTCGGTTTCGTTCGATGCAGTTTCTTGCGCCTGGCCGCTATCTTCAGCTACGGTATTTTCTTCAGTTGTAGCTTCGTTCTCGGCAACTTGATTTTCGGCTTCATCTGCTTCACTGCCTTCTGTATCATTGGCCGCTACACCTGAATCATCGTTGCTAGAGTTTTGCTGTTCTGTCTCGTTTGCATCTACTTGAGCTACTTCTTCTCCGCTGATCAATGCAGTAGCCTTATTTCTCGCGCCTTCATCAATCATTAACCAAACCGCTACCAAAACAATTAAAACCGAAGGTATGAGGATGCCCCAAAGCGTAGCTTCTGGAAATTTATTCCCTTCTTCTACCTCTTCATCTTGGTCGTTGGCTGCCAAGACGTCTTCTCCAAGTGGTTCAAGGGTAAGTTTGGGCAAGCCATAGCTACTTCCTACAAACCCATCTGGATCATTTTTAAAAGTGGTGTTTCCGTAAAGTCCCTTTTCGAAGGTACCAAGGCCCTCTAAACGATAGCTTTCGTTACTATCTACTGCCGTTTTAATTTCTTCGGTCAAGCGCTCTATTTCGCTTTCTATCTCGTCTTGTGTTTTATCGCTTTTTCGGGCAATGTAGGTAACTATGGAATCATCCGAATCGCCATAGTTTACGTCATCTATAAATACAATCTCTGCCGAAGGTGGATTTATGATATTTGAATCTTCGTCTACGGAAGCACTCAAAGGTTGTGAAGTGAAAGTACCCAAACCGGGTACCTGCACAGTTGAGCGCTCTTGTAATGCTTCTATTAAAAAATCTGTAATCATCTTAAAAAAAATTGAAGCCCCTTAATACTAATTGTTAATTATTTAATACTCAATTACTTAAAACTGATTTCTTACCGCTAAATTTCATTTTAGCTTAAAATCTAAAGTCTCCTAGCCTATATGTTGCTCCTACTAATACATTGATCCCTAAGTTGTCATAATAGAGGTATCTTTGGTAATTATTAGAGAGAATATTATTCAAGGCTAAAAAAGCCGAAAAGTTTTCGTTGATAATATAGTCAGCTTTCAGGTTTAAGTCAACAATATCGTTTAACTCCACTATACTTCCGGTAACGGGTTCCCTTCCCTCTAAGCCAGCAAGATGGAATACATCTAAGTTTAAGTACAGCTTTTGGTTAATGTCAAAAGCCACGGCAAGTGTATTGGTCAAGCTCGGTCTGTGGAAGGGCGTTTCCAAGGAGTCTACCCCGTAATCGTAAAAGTTGGTTTGTAAAACAGCTTTTACAGGCCCTATGTCAGCAGAAGCTTCTAGTTTTAGGTTAAGGATGCCTTCGCTACTGCCCTCGTAAAACACATCAAACTTAGCTTGGTCTGATTCACTGTTTAAAAAGTAAAAAAGATTTTTAACTCGGCTGTAGCCACCTTCTACTTTTAAACCTAATTTATTGTTGGGTGCTGTTTCTAAGCCGCCTGCAAACTCAATTTGCCTATCGGTATGTGCCAAAGGAATATCGGCACCCAAAAACGGATTATCTCTGCTTAGGCTCCTTAAGGTAACCTGCTCCAAATTACCAGAAACCCTACCGTAAACTGCTACCCTATTCTCCACAATGCCATACTTTACGTGTAGATCTGGATAAATTCTAAAGCGATTATCAGCAAAGGTGGTATCTCCGTTGTAGGCAAGCCTTACTCCTGCCTTTAGGCTAAATTGATCATACTGATAATGATAGGCACCGTTGAGCAAAAATAGGTTCCTGTTCGCTTTAAGAGAATCATTTTTTGTGTTGAAAATCAGATTAAGGCCTGCTTCTATGCGAGAGTCTTCGTTTATTTCATAATTACCTTTTGCAAATAGGTCGAAATTCACTTCTGATGCATTGTAGTTATCGCCCAGAGTGTAGAAATCGAAACCGGTTTCGTAATGTACATCTGCCAAGGGATCGTCATTCATAAAGCTGATGCCTACGTCAAAAATATTGTAAACCTGCTTTATATTGTCTACGTCGAATTGGGCATCAAGCGGAATGGTATCGTATCCGTAAAAATGTACTACATCGCGCTGAAAACCTATATTGCCCTTTACTATCCCTTCAGACAGAAAGTACTTACCGAATAGGCCGATCTCATTGTTACTATTGGCAGAGTTTTTACCATCGACCGGTCCTCTTGAGGAGGCCAAGTGTTTTATATTGCCGCCGTACTCAAAAATCCCCTCCTCGCCTGCGTAGTAATGTCCTTCTAAAAAGGTGGTGAGGTAATTGCCAAATCCCGCTTTTATGTAAGCGTTAGATGGTGGTACACCTGCGTCTGGATTTTTCCTTAACTGTGCAGCATCCAAATCTGGATTGATTGCCGGCAATGAAAGCAAAAGTGGGTCTATGGCGTATTGCTGTGGAGCCGCTTGCTTTTCGCGCTCAATCTTTTGAATTTTCTGCAAAGGTTTTGCCTTGGTGGGTAGTTCCAATACATTTTCTTTCTCGATCAAAAGGCGCGCATCGTTTAAATCGCCTGCGGCTTCTTCCCACTGATCTTGCGCCAAGGCCGAAAAACCAATCAAAACTAGCCAACAAGAAAAAAATATTTTCAACATCAAACTAAAGTTTTTTCTATTTTCCATTATTAGTTACCTGGTTTAATTGAGGCTTAAAGCTTAATCAATTTCTTCTAATCTTTTCAGGGCCCTGGTCTTTACGGCATCGTCATTACTGTAATTTACGATGGACTCCAATGTCGCCTTTGCCTGAAAGTTATTGTCCAAACTGATGTAATTTTCAGCTATGATCAAAAAGGCCTCATACACCCACTCTGTGTAGTTTTCATATTTGTTCTTTACTTCGATCAAAGCACTGGTACTTTGTTCGTATTCGCCTTTTTGCCTGTAGGCCAAGCCAATGTTGTATTGGGCCTCTGCCGCGTACTTATCTTGTGCCAAGCCAATGGCTTTTAAAAATTGCGCTATCGCCGCATCAGGCTGTTCTCGTGCCAAAAGCACCTTACCTCTGTACAGTTCGGCCACATTGAAATTTGCCGTCATGTTCTCTTCTATGATCTGATCAGCGTAATAATTGGTCGCCTCGTAATCATTGATTTCAAAATACGACTTGGTAAGCCCGATCAAAGCATCTCTTATATATCTTTTTCTGCTGGCAATTTGCTGCAGCTCGCTATATTTTTCGGCTGCTACAGAATAGTTGCCCCTTTGGTATTCAAGATCTGCTACATTTCTTACAGAGCGCTCTTTGTAATCGCCCTCAACCTTATTGTAACTATCTATGGCACTGCCTATATCGCCCAAAATCTCATAGCTGAAACCGATTTTATAATAAGCCTCATAAGTATAAGAGGTGGTCGGCGTGGTTTGAATGAACTGGGTAAGTTGCTGTATGGCCAATTCGTAGTTTTCATCTGCAAACGGCTTTTGAGCGGCTTCAAATTTTGCCTTAAGCACTACCTCGCTGCCTGCATACACCGCAGAGAATTTTCGTACGTATTCTTCCAGATCGTAAATCGGATATCCTCCTGTGTTGATTTCCTGCAAAGATTGTATGGCCGTTTCTGCCAAAGATTTGTTCGACATGTGTTCGTCTAAAATCTTTTTATAATCGGTTACTGCGGATTGTAGGTTTCCATCTGAACTGGCAGCCAAGGCCCTTTTTGCCAAGGCATAAGGCACCACCTGGCTTTGAGGGTATTCAGAGATAAGTGCCGAATAATACTGTCGTGCTTCATCTCTTCTATTATTCTCAAAGTAGATTTCGGCTTTATTAAAAAGCGCTTTATCTCTGTAAGTAGAGGTTGTGTACTGATTGATGACCGCATCGTAATTGGCCACAGCATCGTTTAAACGGTTCATAAAACGAGA
>CAKZMZ010000455.1 GCA_937129345.1 uncultured Thalassovita sp.
TTTTTTGCCGCTGTAGGCATCCTTCTGTTTCGCCTGATTACCAGTCGGACTGCCGATGCAGCCTTTGCCTCCATTGTTCTGTAGCATCTACCATTATTTCTGCCTCCTCCAACCAGTGCCGCTTGAACTCCTCTTCCGTGGCATATTCCCTTTTGGGCATGTAGCCTCCAAGCTCAAGTGCAGCCTGTAATACCTGTAGACTGAGCGATTGCATCTGGAATGCGTTGGACAGTGCAAGATCAAAACTCAATGCCAATAGATCATAGGTCAGCCCGCTTTTCACACTGTAGAGTCCGAAGAAAAGTAGCTCGGGATAGGACTTGAAGGTACACTCGGATGGGGAGCCGCTCTGTCTCTCATCGATTGTCTCGTCAAAGAGTTCGATGTAAGCATGTTCGAAGAGTGGTACCAGTTTATTGAACTGTTCCTCGCTAAGTCCAGTACTCGCTTTCCATTGTCTTTCGGTGCGGATGTCTTTGTAGGATATAGCCATGTCTTTCTTTTTATCCCAAATATAATGATTATTGATTATCAAGCAGTTACATCAGAACAAGTCTAATAAGCCGCTATCTTACTATACATTTTTCTGTAATCCCGCTAGGGATGAAATAATTATTAGCCAATAAGGCACAAAACAGCAGTAAAATCCCAGTAGGGATGACACCATTAAATCTTTTTTGTATAGTAGCAAGAGCCGCTATCAATTAAGTGGAAGAGTTACGGTAAAAGTACTGCCTTCATTTTCCTTGCTATCAACATCAATCTTACCTTGTAAAGCCTCAACCTGCCGTAAGGTCATAAATAAGCCAAGGCCATTGCCTTTGTTTACCCTATGGAACCTACCGCCGAGAGTAAATAATTTATGACCGTATTTTTCTAGATTTATGCCTAGGCCTTTGTCTTTAAAGGTTATGTTTAAAGTATCGCTTTTATGCTCTATAATGATTTCTAGGTCTTTTTGAGACTTGGTTATGCCATATTTTAATGCGTTTGTGAGTAGGTTTTGGATGATGCTATCCATGTAAGCAGGCACTGTGTTTATAATAATTTGTTCTGCTTGCTCAACTTTAATAACAGCTTGTTTCTCATTGATCTGTCTTTGATTGAGCGCTATAATTCGCTCTAATGCCGCGTTTATATCGTATTTTGCTTTTTCTATGTTTGCATATTCCTTTTCTAATTGTAACAATTCACTAATATTTCTTATAGTAACATCTAATTGCTTGGCAGCTGTTTCCAGTTTTTCGATAAAAATCATTTCAGTTGGATCATCCAACAATAAATCGAGGAGTCCTAAAATACTGGCCACGTTGGATCTAATGTTGTGCGAAGTGATGTAAGAATACTCTTTTAATCTTTTGTTCTGATCAGAAGACATCTTGAGCAACTGCTTCAGTTCTTTTTGCTGCTGTATCAGTTTAGATACATCTGTTTTGCTTACGATAGAGTATAAAAACTCGCCTGCTTTATTAAAGATTGGTGTTACGTTGTAATTTAACCAAATAGGTTGCCCATCTTTTATGTATCTAAATATAATATCGTTAAAGGGTTGGCGGTTGATCAGGGCATTTTCAAGCTCAAGCACTTTTTCCATGCCTTCTTTAGAGGTCTTTATTTTTTCTGAAGGTTTTTTACCGATAATTTTTTCTGGATCAAGTCCCAATATTGTTTTATGTATACTATTGGCCCAGGTAATTCTTCCATTTTCGTCGCAGGTATAGATCATATCTGAGGTATTTTCAACGATTTGTGCCAATTGCTCCATTTGCTTTTTTGCCTCAATTTTTTCGGTGACATCTTGAAATATACCATACCATACAACGGTGCCGTCTGTTTGCTTCTCAGGCACAGAAGAGGCATTGTGCCATCTTATTGTACCATCCTTTTTTACAAAGCGATACTCTACATTAAAAGGCGTCAAGTTTTCTTTTGAATGAATAATAGCGCTTTCGAAAATAGGCTTATCATCGGGATGTATAAGATCTATAGATAATTGAGGATCTTTTGCTATTTCCTCAGGTTGAAATTCATCATTGACCTTTGCAATTGTACCAGAGAGAAAAGAAAAATAGGTTTCTCCATCAGGAGTCATTTCATATTGGTAGATTACACCGGGTACATTTTTTGTCAGTTTTTGCAGTCTTTCTTCACTTTCCTTAATTTTTTGTTCAGCTAATTTACTAGTGGTAATATCTACATGGGTACCGCTCATTCGGTAAGGTTTCCCTTCTTTGTCCCATTCTACAATTTTACCCTTATCTAGTATCCAGATCCAATGCCCGGCTTTGTGTTTTACCCTAAGCTCTACCTCATAATACTCTGTTTTACCCTCAAAATGGGCATCTAATTGTCGTTTTACCCTTTCTCTATCTTCAAGGTGGCATAACTCAAAGATTTTACCTATTTCCTGATAGCCCAATTCATTATGGGAGTAGCCCGTCATTGTCGCCCATTTTTCATTATATCTGACTTTGCCACTTTGTATGTACCAATCCCAAAGGCACACGCCGGCACCTTCAATAGAAAGTTGTAGCCGTTCTTTGCTTTCTTTTAGTGCTTTTTCTGCGATTTTTCTGTCGGTAACATCCAACAGAGTACCACTCATTCTAACAGCTTTGCCATGTTGGTCTTTCTCTATTGTTGTACCTCTGTTAAATACCCAAACCCAATGGCCTTTTTTGTGTTTCATTCTGATTTCACATTCAAAATGAGGAGCTTGACCTCTAATGTGCTTATCTAGATTATCAGTTAGAATAGAAAAATCTTCAGGATGGATCAAGGAAGTGAACAATGCACTTGTCATAGGTGTGATTTCCTCCAAAGTATAGCCAATGATCTCCGCATATTTTTCATTATACTGCGCTACTTTGGTATCTAGCCTCCAATCCCATAAACCAATCTCCGCAGCCTCAACAGAAAGCGACAACCTTTCTTTACTTTCCTTCAATTTATTTTCTGCCTCAATCCGATCGGTAATGTCAATATTATGCCCTTGGAAGTAAAAGAAATTGCCATCGTTATCAAAAACAGGGATTACTTTGCAATAAAAATAACGGTAAACACCATCGTGCCTTTTAAGTCTGAAGTAATTTTCATGCTCGGTTTTTTGCTCAAAATGCTTGAGCCATACTTCAGTTGCTTTTGGCAAATCTTCAGGGTGTATGCGTTCTATCCATCTTTCTATAGTAAGTGGCAGGTTGGGGTCTTGCCCGGTATAGTCGTACCATTCCTTATTCATGTAATGGTAAACTTCCCCATCAAATGCCCATAAATGTATTTTTGTATTGTTGAGTAAGTCGGTTAAAATACTTTCAGTTTTACTTTTTTCTTGTTTGGCAAGTGCTTCATTGGTCGCATCTTCAATATGTGCGATTGACACCTTGACATAGTCACCGATAGGTTTTAGTAGTTTGCCTGATAAACGAACGTTTAAGATTTCACCACTTTTCGTTAACATCTCATAGGGAATGTCTTCGCAATAACCCTGTTTAAAAAAATCGGGTAACACCACTTGTTGGGCGTATTTTCTGGACTCCTCGGTTAAAAAGTCCGTTGATTTTTTACCAATGACCTCTTCTCTTGTATACCCTAGCTTTTTTAGCCATTTATCGCTAACAAATCTAATATAGCCTTTTTCGTCAATAGAATGCGATACGGTCGGAGTGGCCTCATACATTTGTAGTAAAAAGTCATTGTCTAAGCTAAGTTGGTTTTGTAACTCCTTAAGTTCTGTAATGTCTATGCCACAAGCTAGCAAGCTACTGATTTTTCCATCATTTTCTCTAATAGGATTGATGTAAACCGAAGTAAGCCTCTTTTTTCCCGAAATCTCTATTTCGACATTTCTTTTTATGATTTTTCCTGTTTTATAGCATTCCCTAAAATCATTGGTAATGATTTCTGCCGATTGATCATTAAGAAATTCAGGAGCAATTTCTTTTGGGGTTTTGCCTTGTAAGTAGGTATTTTTTACCCCTAAAATATCTTCGTAGTATTTATTTAAGAAACCATATCTAAAGTCTTCATTTTCATCTACCTCCATAATACCAAAAAAGAAAATATCTTGGAGGTAAATGGTTTTAAGAAAATTGATTTTATCAGCTATACTGAGTTGTGTGATCAAGCGAGTGGCTTCAGTAGGTTCAGTATCTGCCACCTCTTCGCCAAAAGCGATAATGATAAATGATGCTTCCTTATAGACCACTTGTCTTATTTGGCTGATAAAAGCAAAGGGCTTGGTGCTGCTTAACAATGCAAGGGTTTTACCCAAAACAAGTTGTTGGTCAGAAGAAATAACAGCGTTTAAAATATGTAATGATGAGGGCGTAAAGCAATCTTCCTTATTAAACCCAGCTTTTGGTTTGTCATTTTCTTTGCCTATACATTTAAGGATTTTATTGTCGAACCAAACTCTTGAATGTTCTTTGGAGAATAAGCATACACCATTATCAGCGAATTCTTGAACAAAATCGAAAAGCTTCTCATTTGTAGCCAAAAGTTCAAAAAATATAGCTTTTAAATCCGATTGCATACTAAAACCAAAAATGGGGTACAGATTAATACTACAACAATATATGTGAAGACTTTATTATTATACTTGCTAAAAATGCCGCTTATAGCGCTAAAAAACAATATTTTTATCAATTTTGATCTATGATTTGGCATTGTTAATTTCTAAATTAACTATAAAATAGCAGGAAACTATAGGTTTAAATAAATAAAGATGTAATTGGTATTTAAATAGATGTCTATTTTTAAAACTTAATATTGCAACTGACTTTTTTTAAGAAAATATTTGGGTTTTGTCCCTTTATCAAAATAGCTTTGTAATATATTATAGATGAATTCTTTTTGCTGTCTACAAGCACTCAATTAATACCTCTTTATAAGGCTGTTTTACCTACTATTAATGTGATTGACTGCATTTACCTTTACTAGCTAAGTATTTTTTAAGCTCCAAACAAAAGAGCAGAGTTTGTTTTTTTATGTATTATTCTTATGAAGTAAAGGCTTTAAGGCTAATTGCATTTAGTCTTGCGGTTATGTCTTTTTGTGGCCTAATAAACAACTTTTTATTAGATGGGTCTGTAAAAGGATACATTCTTTTGTTTTCTAACCTATTGGTGTTCAGCGCTTTTGGAGTCATAGTTGGTAAGGTAAAACACTTCGCAATAATTTCAATTGCATTTATTGGGCTTATTTATTCAACCTTCTTGTTTGGCTGGTATTCTTTCGGGGGTTATTTATCCAACTTTACCTATTGGTACATGGTCTGTGTCATCATTTTTTTAGTGGTCTCTATCAAAAAACACAGAAGGTTTGTACTGGGCTTTTCAATATTTAATATAATGATACTGATTTTGCTACAAATGCAATTTAGCAATCTTTTCCCTCCTTTACCTGACAATAGCAATGTATTCAAACCTTATATCTTTTTCTTCTGTGCAGCGGGCATCGCTTTGATCATCTTCTTTTTAAAAGATAGCCTTGACCGAGAACAACAAAAGGTGTTAGATATAAATGCCTTGCTATTAGAAAAAAACAAGCTCATAGAGACTCAAAACGAAGAAATTAAACAGATGAATGAGGTTTTGGAAAAGCAGGTCAGCAATCGAACAAAAAAGCTTGAAGAAAAACAATTTATGCTAAAAAATACCCTAGATGCGGGGGAAATGCTCATAAAAAAATTAAAGCAAGAAGAAAGCTTCTTGGTGTCGCTGATCGACAGCCTACCTATGGCCATTATGGTATATGATGTAGCAGGAAACCTAAAGCGTTGGAACAACAAAGTGGCCGCCTTTTTTCAAGTTAATGAAGTAACCTCTGACTTTAACATCTTTGAGGATGAGTTCTCTAAAAAGTTTGGGGTACATCCTTACTATAAGAAAGCGCAACTTGGTGAATCCTCTCTCAATCTCGAAATAAAAGTAGATTTTGCTGATGAAAAAAATACCCGTAGTAATAGAGATACCCAAACTTGGATCGACCTATCGATTGTGCCAATTAAAGATGCGCAAAGCAAAACGGAATACATAATCACCATCTTTGAAGACATTACCCTAAGAAAAAACACAGAAGAAAAGCTCAAGATATCTGAATTGAGATTAAACTCCATTATAGAAAGTACCTCGGATTATATCGCCTTATTTGATCGTAAGCATCGCTTGCTTAAATGGAACAGCAGTTACGAAAAAGCAGTACTCGATGTAAGAGAAGTGATCAGTAAAGAGGGCATCAACATACTTGAAGTACTACCAGAAGAAGAATCTCGCAACTTTTGGAAACCCCTTTTTGATAGGGCATACAGCGGAGAGTTTGTAAAAGATTACCTAAAGTTGAATGTAGATGGAGAAAAAACGCTATATATGGATTTCAGACTCTATCCTGTCTATCAAAACGAGGAAATAATAGGTATAACCCAGTTTACTAAAGACATTACCCAAGAAAAAGTAAGTGAAATAAAACGACTTGAAAACGAAGAAAAACTGAGTTCTATCATTAAATCTTTGCCGGTAGTTTTATGGGAAATAGATGGCCAAGGAAATTTTACCTATTCTAAAGGTAAGGGTTTAGAAATATTGGGCTTAAAAGATGATGAAGCACTAGGGCAGAATATCTTCCAAATGTTCAGCGAATATACCGAGTCTCTTGCTGTAATAAAAGATAGTATTGAACGAGAAAAAACAATCAATATGGAAATGAATATGGGGGAAACTGTATTTAAAACCTTTTTGCGGCCCTCAGAAAATGGGGTCAAGAACTCAGGCGTGATTGGGGTTTCTTTAGATGTTACCGATACTGTTCAATCCAAAAGAGAATTAGAAATAAGCGAATCGTACTTAAAGTCTATTATCAACAACACAAAATACTCGATTTGGGCGATAGATAAAGAACAAAAAATTACGCTCATCAATAAGAGTATGAAGCAGTATTTTGAAACCACCTTTGGCTATACACCCTCTATTGGCGATAGTGCCTTTGCTAAACTAGATAATAAGCATAAAATAGTTTGGGACGCAGTTTACCAAGAGGTCTTGCGAGGAGATACCGTTAATTTTGAATATGAGATCGAGGATAGGTTCTTTGAAATCACACTAAACCCTATTTACTTGAATGATGCCATAGTGGGTGCTTCAGTCTTTTCTAAAGACATTACAAGAAGGAAACATGCTGTTGAAAAGCTCAAAGAAAGGAATCGTTTTATTGATCATATTTTAACTACGGTGCCCG
>CAKZMZ010000456.1 GCA_937129345.1 uncultured Thalassovita sp.
TAAAGGTTGGCGTTTGCATTCTGCCGGCTATGCTGTGAACCAATTTACAAGATTTGGCAGGATCAACACATTGTACCTACACAAGTTATTGGCCTCGACTTTTATCGAGGCTCCTGAATCAGACAAAAAGCTGTTTGTAAGAATGATCAATGGCAACAAACTAGATTGTAAGATCAACAATCTAGAATATACCACCATGGCATCTTTACGGCGAGAACAAAGTACATCCACTGGATATAGAGGGGTCTCTAAGGATGGTAATAAATACCGCGCTGTAATTTATGACAAGGGTAAAAGGATTTATCTAGGCCTTTACGATACTCCAAAAGAAGCCGCAGATGCCTATGACAAAGAGTCTTTTAAAAGGTTTGGTATTACCAACAGCCTAAACAATAAAGCTTATTACGAAAAATTAGAAGAATCTAAGTAAGACCAGCACTGTAAACTTCTTATTGCTACATCTTAAGAAAAATCCTTAATCAACTCATCAGCTACGGTTTCTAAGCCTTTACTGGCCTTTTCTTCTATGGCATGTAAATTAGATACCCTGTTGATTACAGGGATTTTAGGATCAACAATGTACTTGGGTACTTCATCAGGAACATAATCTATTAAACCTGCAGCCGGGTAGACCAAAAGGGATGTGCCTACTACTAAAAATATATCTGTATTCATGCTTTCTTCAATAGCTACTTCCATCATAGGCACCATTTCTCCAAACCATACAATATGCGGTCTTAGTTGCGAACCCAATTCGCATTGATCCCCCAATTTTAACTCCCAACCCTCTATGTCATATACCAGGTTTTCATCCACAGTACTTCTCGATTTAAACAATTCGCCGTGTAGATGCACTACTTTGGTAGAGCCGGCTCTTTCGTGAAGATCATCTACGTTTTGAGTGATGATGGTTACATCAAAATTTTTCTCGAGTTCGGCTAATACTTCATGGGCTCTATTGGGTTGCACATCCAATGCCTTTCTTCTTCTCTGATTGTAAAATTCCAATACCAATGATTTGTTCTTCATCCAACCCTCGTAAGTGGCTACTGCATGCACGTCGTGGCCTTCCCATAATCCATTACTGTCTCTAAATGTAGCTATGCCGCTTTCGGCACTTATTCCAGCGCCTGATAAAACAGTCAGTTTCTTTTTTCTCATCTTAAAGAACATTTACGCAACAAAAATTTTAGGTATAAAACTAATGGTTTTGTCAAAAAAATATGGATCAAATGCAATTAGTGTTTCTCAACTCAAACAATGTATTTGCCTAAATTGCTCCTTTAGAGCTAAAAAACGCTTTTAATAATAAAATTAATGCTTTTGAGTGACCGCACAAAACTTAATTTAAATATGCATTTTAGCACAAGAAAGCACAATTGTTTTATTGAATCTTTTATGAGCACCGACCAAAGGTTAAATTTGCGGTCTATTTGTATTCCTTATAAAGAATATCTTAATAAGACAGCAAATGAGACATGCGAATATTTAGATTTAAGGTGAGGGTGCCTAAGTTTTATTCTTTGCTTTTTTGTTGAGGTAACATCATAAAAGTATCATAATCGAGATTCTAACATAACTAAATGGAAAGTAACATTACAAATTGGATGGAAGCTTTTAGGTTGAGGACGCTTCCTTTGGCAATAGCAAGTATCGCAATGGGTGGTTTTCTTGCAGCCGTTGTGGGCAAGTTTGATTTTCTTGTTTTTGCTCTCTGCATCCTTACTACTGTTTTTCTACAGGTGCTATCTAACTTGGCCAATGACTATGGAGATTTTAAAAATGGCGCTGATAGTGCTACAAGATTGGGGCCATCAAGAAGTGTACAATCTGGTAAAATAACTGCTACGGCCATGAAAAATGCCATTATTGCATTTACCGCGTTGTCTTTTGTTTCCGGTTTACTACTGCTCTATTTTTCTTTGGGTTTGGATCAATTGCTGTATTTTTTACTTTTTTTGGTACTGGGCTTACTTTCAATAGGCGCAGCAATCACTTATACGGCAGGTAGCAAGCCCTACGGTTATGCAGGTTTGGGTGATATTTCGGTAATGATATTTTTTGGCTGGCTGGGTGTGGCTGGTACCTATTATCTTTTTACTAAACAGATAGATTGGGCCATACTATTACCCGCAAGTGCTTGTGGTTTTTTTGCAACCGCAGTACTCAATATCAATAATATTAGAGATATAGAATCAGACAAAGAAGCCGGGAAAAAGTCTATTCCTGTTAGGTTGGGTGGAAAGTGGGCTAGGGTATACCACATCTTTCTTCTTATCTCCGGACTGATTTGCGCTATTTTGTATGTTGTAATGAATTACCAAAACCTGCTTCAACTACTTTTTTTACTGGTATTACCACTGCTTTTTGTCAATGGCAAAGCCATTTTGTCTAAGGAGAAACCCTCAGAATTAGATCCCTACCTTAAACAAATGGCATTGAGTAGCTTGTTGTTCGTTCTCACTTTTGGCATTGGTCAGCTAATGGCATAGTCTAAAAAATCGTTTCTGTTCTTATTAATGTATATTATTATTTTGTAAATCCAATGGCCATGGTACAAAGCCCTTTTATTAGCTTAGGAGTGAATGGTGAACGGGTTTAACTTGACAGGTTTAATGCACCATAACACATGGGCAACTTATATTTTATGTAGTGAGTGTTCTGACGTAAGTAGATGTATGTTTTGTAAAATAACTTTTTGGAAAAACTAAAAGTCAAGTAAGTCTAAATGATGACTTTTGATGATTTCTCCCATTTTGTTGTAGCAATTTGGAGTAGGAGCGAAAATACTATCATTGCATACAATTTTGCCCAGTTTATCTGTCCAGCTTTTGTAGTCTTTCCCACCAACAAATAAGGATGCGAATTGTGGATTTGCTGTAAGCTTTTTAGAAAAATCCTCAAAAGCGGCGGCGTAAGAATCGTAGCTTTTTAAATCGTTATTCTCAACTACCTGGAATAGGTTCTTCTCATAAACCAAGCGACCCCAGTCAGATTGGGTTATGGCCTTAGAAATCAAAACCGAAGCTGGTATCTGATATTTGTTTTGCATGTTTAAAGCTAGGATGATCATATCTTCACTTAAAAATGATATTTGTTCTTGGGTGTACTTATTCTGACTGATAAGATGTTTTCGAAAGCCTTTTGCAATTTCGTGGTGGATAGCTGTTATTTTTTCATTTTCTAAAAAGCATAGTGAAGAAACACCATGCTCTATAAGATGCTTTGATACTAAAAGTTGCCTTTGCTCTAAAAAAGCAGTTTCGGATATTTTTATTGGCATGCTACTTTTTACTATACTAAATACGTTGGCTTGCTCACTTTCAAAGTTAATCTCTCTTTTAATTATTAATGATTCTTGCGGCTCATAAGATCTCGGAAAGGAGAGTGGTGCATCAAATGTTTTTATAATTGCTAAAAATATTAGCATAGTAAGCAATAAGTCTTTCGGGTTTATCTTCTTTAGTTTAATAGCGTATTGTGCTTGTTCTTTATTTTCAAAAAATAAGTTTGAGCGATTGTATATAGCTAATTCCATAATTTTAGTGTTAGGTAAAGTAAAAACTGATAACAGTACAAATGTAAGAAATGCTTTTTGAATGTCAATATAATTAGCATTTAAATGTTAATATATTTGGCATTTTATTTTAAAATGCTTATATTAGTTGCAACTTGCAACTAAATTGTTAATGATGGATGTCGGCAAAAAAAGAGAACTATTAGAAGACATTGAGTTAGAATTGAATGATTTGATCAGACATGATCGAAGAAACTGGGTAAGAACGGCCAAACTGTTACTCATTATAGAAAGGGATAAATTATTTGAGGTTAGGGCCACTTCCTACTCAGGCTACATCAGAAAATTGGCCCTTCAGAATAGGATAAATACATCCACCTTGTGGAGAATAAAAAGTGCTGCAAAACTTTATATGGAGCTTAGTGGGATAGAAGAGGTGTCCATGCTCCAAGAAAAACACATAACCGCCACCCCAGAACAATTAGAAATCTATAAAAAAGTCCGCTCTATTGTTCCCGAAAGGATTATGGACAACTTACGCACCAAAATGCTGCAAGGTAAAAAAGTGAGGAACGAGTTGTATAAACTATGGGAAATCTATAAACCCTTAAAAAAGGGCAAAACGGAAAGAGGGCGGAAGAAGAACCATGAAGGTTCACCTTTTCTCGAAAGCGATCAAGCCTATCTGCCCTACACAGAATCTGAGGTACAAGTAAATACAGCAATTAATCAGCAATCACTTAAACAACTTAACAAAGACCTGCAAAAAATAGATCGCTTTGACCTAAGCCCTGAGGATATTACAAAAGCGAATATGCTAAATGCACTGCGTTCACCTTTTTGGATGGAAAACACTTATCAGAAAGTACCGCTTTACAGATTTAAGTTATTCCAAAAATTAATACTTAGAGCGCCAATAAAACACAAAGCATATGTTATTGATTGCATGGCGCTGACTTTTTCTGAAAATAGTAGAAGACAAATACCAGATATAGCAGCAGTTAGACTGTACTTAACAGAAGACGCATTGCAAAGAGCAAAAAATGATTATGTATTGAATTATTTCTGTCATTTTGCTTTTGTTGCCATACCCTACAAAACCGAATTGATAGAAAGAGCCAAAAAAATAGTACCCGATTTTTTTGGTATTTTGGCAATCAAAGACCAATTGGCACATACGAGGCATGCAATCAGCACTATTCGAACTCCTGAAAAAGGTAAACCCGAAGACAAATACCTTAACTCTGTACACAGGGCCATGTTGCTCAGGAGCTTACAGTGGAATAACATTGAGAAACCCGAAGTTTTTTAGCGATGTTACAAAAAAAGCCCACGACTTTATTCGCGAGCCAAAAAATTCTATCAGAAAAAAGTATAAAAGCTTATACAGTGCCTACCTCTTCAATCAACTTATTGATTGAAGATTTAGCATCACCAAAAAGCATTTTAGTTCTTTCGCCAAAAAACAATTGGTTTTGTATGCCTGCATAACCTGCGCTCATACTTCTTTTTAATACAGTTACCGCCTTGGCATTTTCTACGTCGAGTATGGGCATACCAAAAATCGGAGAAGAGGAATCTTCTTTGGCAGCGGGATTCACTACGTCGTTGGCGCCAATGACAAGTACCATGTCTGTTTGCTCCATTTCTTTGTTGGCATCTTCCAACTCCATTAGTTTAGGATAGTCAACATCGGCTTCAGCCAACAAAACATTCATGTGGCCGGGCATTCGGCCGGCAACGGGATGTATGGCATATTTTACTTCAACTCCTTCGCTTTCTAAAAATTTCTCCAACTCGTGCACGCTGTGTTGTGCCTGGGCAACGGCCATTCCATAGCCAGGTACAATCATCACTCTTTGGGCATATTTTAATTGTATGGCCAAGTCATTAGCGGCAGCTTCTTTTACCACTTGTTCTCTTGAAGTGCCACTAGCAGTGCCTGCTGCACCAAACCCTCCGATTACTACATTGAGTAAAGAGCGGTTCATGGCTTGGCACATTAATACTGTTAAGATTGTACCTGAAGCGCCTACCAAAATACCACCGGTTACCATTACCATGTTGCCGTAAATTAGACCGGCACCAGCAGCGCCCAAACCCGTGAATGAGTTTAGCAAAGAAATGACTACAGGCATATCTCCGCCGCCAATAGGAGTTACAAAGGTAACCCCATAAATAAGTGACAGTACCAATAAAGCTATAATGAAGGAAAAGTCGAGAGAAGGCAAAAAAGCGACATAGACATTTAATGCCAAGATACCAACAAGCAATACAAGGTTGATGATTTGAGGAGCGGGCAGTACCAATGAGTCCCTTAAAAATCCATCCAGTTTTCCCCAAGCTACAATACTACCGGTAAAAGAGATAGAGCCAATAAATAGTGCAAAAAGGGTAGTAACGCCCTGCCCTGAGGCCAAAGAGGCATTGGCATCCATGTTATATAATTCTACAAATGCGATAAGCATAGAACAAGCACCGCCCAAACCATTAAATAAAGAAACCATTTCAGGCATTTTGGTCATGAGCACTTTCTTGGCCGCCACAAGCCCAATTACAGCGCCGACTACAATGCCTGCCGCAATCCATAAATAATTGTTGTTGGCACCTTCCATTGGGATAAAGAGTGCAATCAATATAGCCAAGCCCATGCCTGCGGCAGCAATAAGATTGCCTTTCTTTGCTGTTTCCGGATGGCTCAATCGTTTTAGGCCTATAATGAACAGTACAATGCTGATCAAATAACCCAAATCTTTGATAGTTTGCCAGTCATTTGTCATGAGTATCAGAATTTAAAGTTGTAGTCTAAAAAGGATAGTGTTTTATTTTTTCTTTTTTTTGAACATGTCTAGCATGCGGTCGGTAACGGCAAAGCCACCCATTACATTGATGGTGGCTAGGGCAATACCAAGAAAGCCCAAGAAAAGCACCAAATAATCGTTGGGGGCTGCTTGTCTTATAAGGATAATTCCGCCGATAATGACCACACCACTAACTGCATTGGCGCCCGACATTAACGGAGTATGTAAAACAGTAGGTACTTTTGAGATGATTTCCATGCCTAAAAAAACCGCAAAGGTCAGTAGGTATATCATCAGAAGATTTTCTTTCAAGAATTCAATAAGCATGATCAAGAAATTTTATTGAAATGAAATAGTAAATTTTAAGAGGCTGCAGAAGTAAGCGCTTCTACCTCTTCAGGATTGCCATACAAAACCTTACCCTGGTAGGCTACACAAGATTCTCTCACGATTTGATTATTAAAATCGGGTTGGTAAGTTTCTTCTTGCAACAATGTATTTAAAAAGTTAGCTATGTTTTTTGAATACAATTGGCTGGCGTGCATCGGCATGTCGTTGGGTAAATCAGAATCGCCGTAAATAATAATGTCACCATGTTTAATAAGTTTTTTGTTTTTGGTCAACTCGCAGTTGCCGCCTGTTGAGGCTGCCAAGTCTATTATCACTGAACCGGGCCTCATACCTTCAACCATTTCTTTTGTAATCAAAGTAGGGGCAGGTTTTCCGCGTAACTGTGCTGTGGTAATTACTACATCTGATTTTATGATGTGTTCTTTGATAAGGGCTTTTTGTTTTTGCTTATATTCCTCGCTTTGCTCAACAGCATAACCGCCAGCATCTTTATCATCTTTTGCGCCCTCTACTTCTACAAATTTGGCACCTAAGCTCATCACCTCTTCTTTAGCAGCCAATCTGGTATCGAAAGCTTCTACTTTTGAGCCCAATCTTTTTGCGGTTGCAATGGCCTGTAATCCTGCTACGCCGGCACCCAATATCAATACCTTAGCAGGAGGGATACTGCCTGCGGCGGTGGTCAGCATAGGGAAATACCTCGGCAGTAGTTCTGCTGCTTTTAAAACTGCTTTGTAACCTGCAATAGATGCCATTGAAGAAAGGATATCCATAGACTGTGCAATGGTTGTCCTAGGAATCATATCTAAGCTAAATGCATCTATAGAAGAGGCAGATAAAGCATTTAATGGGTATTTATTATTAAAGGGTTGAAAGGAAGAAACCAATACTTTATTAGTAAGTTGAGTGAGTTCTTCTTCCTCAGGTGGAATGATGCTGATCAGTAAATCAGCCTCGGCGATTACCTTAGCCCTTTCTAAAATTTTGGCGCCACTCTCCACGTAATCCATATCACTAAAATATGAATTTGCACCTGCGCCTTTTTCCACTAAAAATTCTGTTTTTTCAGATTTACTTTTTGCGATGAGCTCTGGAATGTATGCTACTCTGTTATCATTTTTCTCTTTTAGTATTCCTATTTTCATAAGCAAAGTAGTTGGTTTATATCAATTTCATTTTAGAAATTCGATGCAAAGAAATGTAATATTTTTCAATTTATTTAATATAAAAGCCCTTTGAATAGCAATGTTCACAAATGTTTATGTCATTTTTTGAAATTTATTAAAGTTGATGTATAGCCTCTATGTTTCATTTTTTTTAATATTTAAAGGATATTTTGCACTTATTTTAGAGATTTGTTAATAAAATAAGCTTGAGTTTCATAACTTCTAATATTTAATCAACCCTATGAAAAGACCATTTATTAAGGTAATATTTTTACAAATAATTACAATTTCTATCATCCAACATTTTGTTTTTGCTCAAAGTGTAGAACTCACTGTTGATGAGATCATGCAAGGCCAGGATTTTACAGGACATTGGCCAGAAGATTTTTACTGGAGTGAAAATGGCAAACAAATTTTTTTTGAGTGGAATCCCGAAGGTAAAGCTTATAGTGAGTGGTTTTCTGTGGATATTTCTAGTAGTGAAATAAATAAGTTAGATGTTGCCCAATACCAGCAAATGACCATGGGTAAGGGAACATTCAATAATGACCACTCATTGAAAGTCTATGAAAGGTTTGGAGATTTATTTTTGCTGAATGTAAAAGACAATGAGACCACGCAACTAACCTACACAAGCGACAGAGAAATTAACCCTTCTTTTTCTTCAGATGAAAAATACATCTTATTTCAGCGAGGCTATAATGCTTACTCTTGGAATATAGAAACAGGCCAATTTAGACAGTGGTCAAATTTCAAAAATGGGAAACCACAAAGTGAGCAAAAAGCAGATAAAAGAGATGCTTGGTTAGAGCAAGATCAACTCAAGTTATTTGATGTACTGAAAGAAAGGAAGGCCAACAACGAAAATAGTAAGGCTTACAGGGATAGCCTAGCTTTAAAGAGACCGAAGGAAATTTTTAGTAAAGGTGGAAATTTCCGAAACATCAAGATGAGCCCGGACATGAAGTTCATTACTTTTACAATTTCTAATGTCAGAAATTCTAAAAGAACGGCCTCAATGGAATTTGTAAATGAGTCGGGTTATGCAAAAATATTGAATGCAAGAGAAAAAGTAGGCGCCCAAGAACGTTCTGAGAGTTTTTACATCTACCAAATAGAAAATGATACGGTAATAAAATTTGATCATGAGGCACTCGAAGGCATTTTTCAGAAACCAGCTTTTTTAAAAGAGTATGCCAAAAGCGAATTTGAAGCGCATTACGAAAAAGCCAGAAATGTGGTTTTTCACGAACCTACCTATTCTTCTGATGGAAAAGCCGCCATGGTAATCAAATCATCAGACAATAAAAGCCGTTGGATAGTTCTACTCAATTTAGAAACAGGAGAACACACTTTACTAGACAAACAAAGGGACGAAGCATGGATTGGTGGGCCAGGCATCTCTAGCTGGAATTTTTCTTCTGGTAATTTGGGTTGGCTGCCCGACAATGAGCACGTTTGGTTTCAATCAGAAGAAACAGGCTACTCTCATTTGTACACAGTAGATATTGCTACAGGAAAAAAAACCGTACTCACAAAAGGCGATTTTGAAATATTAGATGCCGAGCTTGCACAAGACGGCAAAACCTTTTACATCACCAGTAATAAAGAGCATCCCGGAGAACATCATTTCTATACACTTGATATCAAGCGCAAGCAACTCAAGCAGATTACAGAAAAGCCGGGCAAATACAATGTAAAAGTTTCGCCTGACGGTGATCGGCTTGCGTTTTTGTACTCTTCTGCCAACCAACCTTGGGAGCTTTATACCATGCCTTTAAAAGAGAGTGCCGAGATGAAAAAGTTAACCGATTCTCAGTCAGAACGCTTTAAGGTTTACGATTGGAGAGTGCCCAAAGTGGTGACTTTTAAAGCTGATGATGGAGCAAAAGTCTATGCTCGATTGTACAAGCCAGAAAAAGTTACCAACAACCAACCCGCTGTGATCTTTGTACATGGAGCAGGTTATTTGCAAAACGCACACAAATGGTGGAGCAGTTACTACAGAGAATATATGTTCCACAATATGCTTGTAGACAAAGGATATATAGTTTTGGATATTGACTACAGAGGTAGTGCAGGCTACGGCAGAGATTGGAGAACGGGCATTTATAGACACATGGGTGGTAAGGATCTTTCCGATCAAATTGATGGAGCAAAGTATCTTGTTGATGAGCATGGAGTCTCTGAGGATAAAATCGGTATATACGGTGGTTCTTACGGAGGTTTTATAACGTTGATGGCCCTTTTCAAAAATCCAGGTGTATTTCAGTCAGGAGCGGCACTTAGATCGGTAACCGATTGGGCGCATTACAATCATCCTTACACCGCAAATATTCTCAATACACCCGTGCAAGACAGCATTGCCTACCAAAGAAGTTCTCCGATTTATTTTGCAGAAAACCTGCAGGACAAATTATTGATGCTACACGGAATGGTCGATTTAAATGTGCAATTTCAAGACATTGTCCGCTTGTCTCAAAGGTTGATCGAACTAGAAAAAGAGAATTGGGAATTGGCAGTTTTCCCTGTGGAGGGGCATGGTTTTGTTGAACCTTCGAGCTGGAAAGACGAGTACAAAAGAATTTTTAAACTTTTTGAAGAAACCCTGAAATAAATTCGCTTTTACTTCGACAAACTTTTAAATTAAGCTGCATTTATGCATAAGCCGAAATAATAAACTATTAAACATTTTTTATACTATGAATCATTTCGAAAAAGTAAAAGAGTTCCTCTTGGAGCTAGAATGCGAAATTGTGATGGAAGACCCCGAAGAAGAACTGGTGGTTGTCAAGAAAGAAGATGAAGGGATATTGAACATGGTCATTGACTGCGAAGATCCTATCCTGATTATTGAACAGTTTTTGTTCGAGGTAAAGGAAGACAATGCGGCTACCTTTAAAAGCCTGTTACAAAAAAATAGGGAAGTGGTACACGGCGCTTTTACACTTGATGAAAGCGGCAACAAGGTTATTTTCAGAGATACTTTGCAATTAGAAAATTTAGACCTTAATGAATTGGAAGGTTCGCTGAATTCATTGAGCTTACTCATTTCTGAATACTATGAAGAATTACTAGCTTTCGCTAAATCTTAAATTATTAATTTAATTAACCAAAATTGTTTTTATATGTCAATTTTTAAAAGAATATTCGGAATAGCTTCAGCAGAGGCAAATTCCGCTATAGATAAGATAGAAGACCCTGTAAAGATGACAGAACAGGGCATTAGAGACTTAAAAAAAGACCTTGATGCTAGTTTAAGATCTCTTGCCGAAGTAAAAGCTGTTGCCATTAGAACTAGAAAAGAATTAGAAACTGCCAAAAGCTCGGTAAAAGACTACGAAGGTAAGGCCGTACTTTTACTAAAGAGAGCAGAAAGTGGCCAAATTGATCCCGCCGAGGCAGATAGACTGGCCACTGAAGCACTGAGCAAAAAAGAACAGGCCATGGAACGCGCTGGAGTCAATCAAAAGTCCTTGGCAACACAGGAGGCCAACGTGGCTAAAATGGAACAGAACGTGCAAAGGCTAAAGAGTCAGATTTCTCAGTGGGAAAATGAGTTGAAAACACTAAAAGCAAGGGCCAAAGTAAGTGCAGCTTCTCAAAAATTGAACAAGCAACTTGCCAACATAGATTCTTCGAGCACTGTAGGCATGTTAGAGAGGATGAAAGAAAAAGTAGATCAGCAAGAAGCCTTGGCCGAGTCTTACGGAGACATGGCCGACATGACCAAAAGTGTAGATGATGAAATAGATAAAGCTTTATTAGGCTCGGGTTCATCTTCTTCGGGTAGCTCAGATGCCCTAGCAGCGCTTAAAGCCAAACTTTCCGAAGGAAAAGATAAGCCAGCCGAGTAGTCATAGACAGTCTTTATTAAAAAAAATCCTCGACTTGTATCGGGGATTTTTTGTTGTATTTAACGGTAAATCGTCCGAATTTTTGATAAGCATGAAACGGGACTCATATTTTTAATGCGATACAAATCCGATTTTTGATTCTAACGAGCTTACTTATTAAATTGATTTTTTATTTATACATCGATAGATAAAGCCATGAATATTAAGCGCCTACAAGAACTGCTCAAATTTCTGGAAAAAGAACCTAATGATCCATTTCTACTTTATGCCATTGCAACAGAATACGGCGAAGAAAATCCCGAGAAGGCAACATCCTATTATGATACTTTGCTTAACGAGCATCCCGATTATTCGGCAACCTATTACCACGCCGCAGCGCTCTTTGCAGAAATGGGCGAGATAGACAAAGCCAAAGCAATCTACGAGAAAGGCATAATAATTTGTGAACAACAGAGGGAAACCAAAGCGCTATCCGAGCTCAAAAACGCCTATCAAAACTTTCTTTTTGAATATGATGACTAGCAGCAGTGTCTTTAAATAATACCATTTTACGAATTTCTATCTAAACAACCTTCCGCTGTTTAACTGTCTATATCCATATTTTTTTTCCTTTTTTGTATTTTTTTTAGAAATTAGATAGATTTAATCCAATAAAACGCGATTGTCTTAAATTTTTTTAATTTTTTTTCTAGTACCACCCCATACAAAAACAGGCTGAAATCATGGAAGATTACAATAAAATTATTGAATCGTTAAATACGCGCTTTAACAGGTCTAGCTACGTAGACGTTACCCAATCTGTTAAAATTTCAAATTTCTATGAATTTCAGAACTCACTTATTTTACTGAGAAATGGTAAAGCCTTCTATGGAGAAGAGCTAGAAGAATTAACCGTGGGCGATATTCTTTTTTTACCAGGTAGTAAAGGTGTTGATTTTAAGCTCGGCACGCAAAACGGGGTTGTTATGGGTAATGAAGAGTTCTTTAACAAAAGAGATCAGTTTCTAAAGGCGCGTGCTATGCAATCTACCAATAAAGTTGAAGAACCTGTGGCCACCTTACTCACCGTTTCTTTTGATGTAAAGGCTTTCGATTCTGTAAATTTTTTCAATTCTTTAGACATACCACCTTTTGTAGTGAAAGGTACCTCGTCGTTAAGCACGCTTATGTCTAAGATTTACAATGAGACCCAACACGAGTACCCAGGCAAAACAAGGGTTATCAACCTTTACACAGATGAGTTGGTAATAGAGATTTTTAGATACATCCTTAACCATAATCTTTTTGTAGAAAAACTAGCTACCAACAGCAATTACTTTAAAGATCCTAGGCTTATAGACATTTTCAACTACATAAAAGACAATTTAGCGGGTGATTTGTCCAATAAAGTGTTGGCCAATGTAGCTAATGTTTCAGAAGATTATGTAGGGCAATACTTTAAAATGCTGACAGGCATCAACCCTCAAGATTATATTGAGTACCAACGTATGGAAAGGGCGGTTTCTCTACTAAGGACCTCCAAAAAGAGTATCCGCACCATTGGTACCGATGTGGGTTACAAAGATACCGCCTATTTCTGCAGGCGCTTTAAGATGATGTTCGGCATTCCCGCAGGGAAAATGCGCAGAAGAGAATCTTTAATGGATGTTTGATCATTACCCCTCCCATAGTTTTGCAATTTTATGCCTTTCACCGTCCATTTAAAATTACTTAGGTATGAAAATGCTTTCTCCTTCAAGCGCCCTTTGCTTGCGAGAGAACCGGACTGTGCTGTTCGAGGTTTCCGAACCTCAAACCATCTATCTTAGAATCTGTGATCCGAGAAATGGAGAAAGAAGAATTGCAAATCCAAGATTAACATGTTCGAATTTGTAAAATCCGAATAGCTAATTGTCCATACTAACCCTGATAGGTATGACATGATTTTAAAACAAAAAGCGCCAATTGATGGACTAATTTTAGGTTAGCGCCCAAATTTTTCTTAGAAAATTGATATTAATATTTAATAAATGTTAATTTTGAAGTTAAAGTGGTTTACAAACCATACTACAAAATCATAATTATTAAAACTACAATTTGCCTATGGCGTAACAATACCAGTTAAATTTCAATTTAGACCTTAAAATATCAGCCATGAAACGATATCTTTTTTTTACATTGTTTCTTTGCTTTTTATTTCTGATGAACTGGATTGTTAAGGCACAGGATAAAACAGAGACAGAAAACTTAGACTTTAAAGAAGTAGAGAACGTAGAAAATATAATTTCAACCTTTTACGAGTCTATTTCTGGAGCTCAAGGTGAAAAAAGAGACTGGAATAAATTTCAGTCTCTTTTTTTATCTAATGCCAGATTGATCCCAAGCGGTAAAACAGATAGCGACGGACAGTTTAAGATACATCCCATTACAGTGAATGATTTCATCAATTCCTCTACTCAATGGTTTCAAGATAACGGATTTTACCACACAGAGATTTTTAGAAAAATCGAGACATTTTCGCATTTAACCCATGTAATGAGCACTTTTGAGAGTAGGAGAGTACCTGAAGAGGACCCTTTTAACAGAGGTATTTACAGCTTTCAACTATTTCATGATGAGGAAAGGTGGTGGATTGTAAATATTTATTGGGCAACTGAAAGTGCGAACCAGCCCATTCCTTCTGAATACTTACCAGCATCAAATTAAACCTGCCACCAAAAAGGCTATGTAAGTACCTACGCCATTGCCAAGCGATCCCACCAAAATGCCTGGCAGTAATAAATCTTTTCTATTAAAGCTTTTAGCCAAAGCCAATGCCGTTGAGGATCCTCCAATGTTGGCTTGTGATGCTATAGAAAGCATTTCACTATCAAACTTTAACAGGCTACCAATACCAAATACAAAAACGGCATGTACCAAAACCAAGATGAGCGCAAATACCAAAAGGTTTATTGCCAAAATACCAATCGAAGTCATGGCCGCTATTTCACAATATGCTCCAATAACTATTAAAAAAAGATAAACGCTATAAAGACCTAATAATCGGCTTCCTTTTAACTGCGTAATGTACTTTACCTGAGCAAGCACTAAGGCAATGGTTGTAATAATCAGAATTGAAGGTATATCTATGCCATAATCGCTCAGGAATTTTGTGCTAATTTCTGAAACGAACATAGCCGCAGAACCTAAAAATAAGAGAATACCTATACTTTTTGGAGAGATGGACACTTCGTCTTGTTGCTCGTCTGAAACGGCACTCTCTATATCGGGCTGTTCCATAATTTGCTTTTTGTTCTTAAAGAACATACCCGCAATTTTGGGAACGGCTATGCATACCACCATCCAAAAAGTTGTGATCACATTGTCTACAGCGACAGCACCCGCATACACAGTACCCTGTTCCATCATGTTGTAATGAATGGCAAGTGCATTAAAGTTGACGCTCCCACCTATATAAGTGCCTGTAAACATTCCTGCAATGGCTTTGTAGTTTTCGCCAAAAGCGGTTGCTCCATCTAAAAGGTGTACTCCTGTAAAAGCCCCAACTGCAGTACCTGCCGTCCCTAAAAAAAATAGGGTGAGCATGGGCAAACCAGCTTTTTTTAAACTTTTTAAATTGACCTCAAGCAAAAGATAAAAAATAGACAAAGGCGCTAAAAAAGTAAAAATACCACTGTAAAGCGCTATGCTGTTAGAGGCAGAAGGGATGATTCCTAAGTTCGCCAACAAAGCTCCTGTAAGAATAACCAGAAGCGCCGTGCCCAAATACCTGAACAGCGATTTTTGGGAAAGCCACTCCATAGCAAAAATACTGAGGTTTAAAAGGGCAAAAACATAAAGTGGATGCTCAACAAATGCTGTCATTATTAATATTTATACATGTACTGCTTTCCATTTTCCTCTTTTAAAGAGTATGATGCTGATAATAGCAAGCAGAGATAAAGAAAAAGCGATGGAAAAATATACGCCAGTTCCTTCAAAACCAAAAAACACTGCTGTTATCCATGCCAAAGGTATCTGCACGATCCAGTAACAAATAAAGTTGATCAGAGTAGGGGTCAAGGTATCTCCTGCACCGTTAAAAGATTGGCTGATCACCATACCATAAGCAAAGAAAATATAGCCACTGCAAATGATTTTTAAACTCTGTGTAGCCTCTTTTACAACCACGGGCACTGTGGTAAAAATGTGCACAAAATATTCTGCATTTGTAAAGAATATAAGCGAGATGGCTGCCAAAAATAGCATATTATAAAAAGAAGCTAGCCAAACGGCCTTTTCAGCCTTATCGGGATTATTGGCACCTAAATTTTGGCCTACCAAGGTAGCGGCCGCATTGGCAACACCCCAAGAAGGTAAAATAGTAAAGATAATAATCCTGAAGGCAATGGTATAGCCCGCTACTACATCACTACCAAATTCTGAAATGATGCGAACCATAAATACCCAACTGGCAGAACCAATCAAAAACTGAACGGTACCTCCAGTAGAAAGCTTGATCAATCGGGTGATGACAGCTTTTTCTAATAAAAAATCATGTAAGCGTAAATTGATGACAGAACGGCTACTGAGTAAAGCATAAACTTGGAACAATACGCCAATGGCCCTGCCAATGTTGGTAGCTATTGCAGCACCGGCCAAACCTAATTCTGGGAAAATCCACCAGCCCATGATCAAACAAGGGTCTAAGATCAGATTGATACCATTTGAGATCCAAAGTACTCGCATAGCCAATGATGCATCACCGGCACCTCTAAAAATGGCATTGATAATGAACAAGAGCATTACGGTAATGTTGCCACCGAGCATCCATTGGGTATATATTTTTCCTTTAGAAGCCAATTCAGGAGTGGCACCCATTAGCATCAAGATCTCCTCCGAGTAAAGAATACCAGAAACACCCACCAGAATGGAAATCAACATTGTGAGCGTCAAAATTTGCGCTGCGGCTTTTGCTGCAGCCTGTGTGTTACGCTCGCCAATACGACGCGAAATCATAGCGGTTGCACCCAAGCTCAAGCCCATAGCAACAGCGTAAAGTATCGTAAGCACAGATTCCGTAAGGCCTACTACAGCCACAGCATCTACGCTCACCTTTGAGACAAAGAATACATCTACCACGGCAAAAAGCGACTCCATGACCATTTCTAGGATCATAGGCACAGAGAGCATAAAAATCGCTCTTTTTATACTTCCACTTGTAAAATCTTTTTCTTTGCCTTGCACTGCAATAAGGAAATCTGAGAATAGATTTCTTAGAAGGTTGAGGAAATTCCTCATAAGTATTTAAATTAAGATGACCGAAATGATTTTGAGAAGGAGAGTTACTAAGAACTCTAAAGTGTAGCTAGCAAATTGGGCTAATAAACTTCATCGGTCAAAAAAAATTTTAAGAGGAAAAAAAATGCTTCCCGATCAATCGGGAAGCTTTTTGTAGCGGAGGCAGGACTCGAACCTGCGACCTTCGGGTTATGAGCCCGACGAGCTACCAACTGCTCCACCCCGCAATTTTGTGATTGCAAATGTAGAAATAATTTACTTTTTGTCAAACTATATCATAAAAAATTACAATTTTGTGCCATGAAGAAACATAAAGCAGGTTTTGTAAACATCGTAGGAAAACCCAATGCAGGCAAATCAACCCTTATGAATGCCCTAACGGGAGAAAAATTATCCATCATTACTAGTAAGGCACAAACTACCCGACATAGGATCTTAGGCATGATGAGTGGGGAGGATTACCAAATCGTGTACTCAGACACCCCCGGTATTATTGAACCTAAATACGAATTACACAAGGCAATGATGAAATTTGTGGAATCGGCCTTTGAGGATGCTGATTTGATCCTTTTTGTTCAAGATGTAAAAGATAAGCGTTTTGATGAAGAATTGTTTAAGAAATTAGAGCGCCTAAACATTCCTATCTTATTCATCATCAATAAAATAGATTTGGTAGAGCAAAGTGATGTTTTAGAGCTGATCAACTATTGGAAACAACAGATAAAAGCCATTGACGTAGTGCCTGTTTCTGCATTGCATCAATTTAACACAGAGACCATTTTTGATACCATTTTAGAAAGGATGCCCGAGCACCCGCCATATTTTGATAAGGAAGCCCTTACAGATAAAACTGAGCGCTTTTTAGCTGCGGAAATCATTAGAGAGAAGATTTTTGTAAACTATGACAAAGAAGTGCCTTACGCTACTGAAGTAGCCGTAAACAGTTTTAAGGAGAGTGAAGACATCATTAGGGTTTCCGCAGAGATTTATGTAGAAAAGAAGAGCCAAAAAGGCATTATTATAGGTAAAGAAGGCAAGGCATTAAAAAAAGTAGGCATTGAAGCGCGAAAAGATATGGAGGCTTTTTTTAAGAAAAAGATTTTTCTAGAAACACATGTGCGTGTAGAGGAAAACTGGAGAAAGAAAGAGCGCAAACTCAATAAATTTGGCTATAAGTAAAAAAAATCACATTTCTTTTGTCAACCCTCATGAGTTAATTGTCATTAAAGTAGTGAAATCAAATTAATTTCTCTACAAATTTAATCAGATATGAATAAGACAAAGATTAACTTCAGGAATATCGGCGCAAAGAGTATTGCCATCTACGCACAAAAATTCGAATCAGCGGTTAAAAATTTTGAGATAATCTCAGAAGAGGATAGAATTAAAAATTCTACTGCGATAAGAAGCAGATTTGCCAGTTTTAACTAAGAAATATTTGACACAAGGTCATGTAACTTAATATTTCATGACCTTTTTTTTACCTCGCTTGTTGTAAGTGTACCAAGTACCAACCCTTTTTCCGTTCTCGTATTCTCCTTCAAATTCAAGCTTACCATCTTGGGTGTAAAACTTCCAATATCCATCTTCTAAATTATTTTCGTAAGCTCCTTTTTGGTGGATTTGGCCGTTTTCATAAAATATTTTCCACGGGCCATTAGGTAGCCCATCTTTGTAGTTACCGATTTGCTTAATACTGCCGTTTTCATAAAAAAACAGCCATTCTCCTTCGTTAAGTCCTTGTACATAATTGCCTAATTTACTGATCAGCCCATTCGGGTAATAGGCGGTTGTGAGTCCATTGAGCAAGCCGTCTTTCCATTTTTCCACTTGCTGTAGATTACCATCAAAATCGAAATAAAAACATTTGCCGTATAGATTTCCATTTTTGTAATTCTCCGTAGCATTGAGTTTGCCATTTGGATACCAAGTGTGCCATACGCCAACTCGAATTCCATTCTCCAAAGCTCCCTCAGATTTGAGTGTGCCATCATCATAAAAAAGCTGATGTTTCTGAGCAATAGAAACTTTAATGAGGAAGAAGACAAGATAAAGTGAAATGACGTATCTCATAATTGAAAATATGAATTTAAATACCTTAAGCCCTTCCTAGTTTTTCTTAAATAAGCTTAAAAGAAAATACTCAGTTATAATCAATCCCGAAGGGATAAAACTATTATAGGAAAAAAGTTAAAGATAAGTTCAAATCCCGAAGAGATGAAATAATAAAATACCTTTTATGCCAGCTTTTGAAAGTTTTCCTCGATTTAATATCAACCTACGGTGTTTTGTTAATACATTCATAATTTATGCTATTACGATAGCATCTCTTCGAGGTTTTTAAGCGTACCTGAGTAGTTACACTTAAAATGATTGGTCTAGGATTAACCATAGGAAGGGATTACACGATAGTTATTTTTGTCATATGAATTGCCTTACAACAAAAAAAAAGGCTGTTCCTTAGTGGTACAGCCTTAACTGATTGAAAATTTAGAT
>CAKZMZ010000457.1 GCA_937129345.1 uncultured Thalassovita sp.
CAGAAACCTATAAGGATAGTAAGCAATAAATAGACAACAATGGAGACAGCAAGCACTTTTCAATAACTTTTAAGGGTAAATAGAAACGTGAAGCGTATTGGTCAATAAGGCTTGCAATATTAAGTAATCAGATTGTTTTACCTTAAAAATTAAAGAGTAAATAATTTATAGATGGATACCAAGAATTATGGTTGCTAGCATAGGTTAAGGAGCATTTTCTTTAAATATTTAAATAAACTAAAACTGTCGTTGTTTTTCACTTACCAAGTTTCTCCTCATCAACTTTTTTGAAATACAAAAAAATTTGTGGTCAGTACGCCAACAATGACGAGTTTACAGAGGCACTAAATCTAAAATAATCTAAATCGTCATAGAAAATAGCTGGGTATCGGGCTTTTTCCTTAAAAGCCTACAATCGAAAGCCATACAGATGTTTCTCAAAAAAGGTCTACCTTGCGGTTTTATTTTTAGATGATTATTTCGATATTCTATCAAGCCATCAAGGAGAAAACCTTCTAACCTGCCCTCTATTTGCTGTTGTAATGCTTCAGGAAAATCGCCCTCTTGCCATTGAGTTTCGAAAAGGCACATAAGATTCAAGATATGTTTGCGCACGTTTAAGTCTTCTTTATCGAGCAAATGCCCTCTAAAAATAGGCAAGCGGTTTTCTTTAAGGGCTTTGTAGTAGTCTTCCAATTTTTTTTCATTTTGTGAAAAAGCTGTCCAAGAATCGCTGATAGCCGAAACACCAAGCCCCACCATCAATCGGGTTTTAGACTCTGTATATCCCATAAAATTTCTGTGGATTTGCCTTTGCTGTAGCGATTGCCAAAGCGTATCATGAGTAAGCGCAAAGTGATCCATACCAATCTCAAGATATCCCAAGGCTTTTAGCATTTCCTTGCCCTTTAAATACAAATTTTGCTTCTCCAATGCAGAGGGTAAGTCTTGTTCAGTAAATTTTCTCTGCCCCAAACCTTTGATCCAGGGCACGTGAGCATAGCTGTAAAAAGCGATCCGATCTGGCAAAAGCTCGCTTACTTTTTCCATCGTATCTACTATGCTTCTTTCTTTTTGATGCGGCAGACCGTAGATAATATCATAATTGACGGAAGTGTAGCCGATGGCCCTAGCATCTTCGGTCACTTGTTTAACACTTTCATAAGTTTGCACCCTATTGATCAAGGTTTGCACGTGCAAATCAAAATCTTGTATTCCGAAACTCACTCTCCTAAAACCTAGCTCATACAAAGCTTGCAAGTGCGCCCTTGTAGTATTGTTAGGGTGCCCTTCAAAACTAAAATTGACAGGCGTATCAGATTTTTTTGTGTATGAAAGTATGGTTTTAATTAAAAGGGTAAGATTTTCAGGAGAAAAAAAAGTTGGAGTACCTCCACCTAAATGTAATTCCTGAATGATTGGCGCTTCGTCAAACAGGGCTAAATACATTTGCCATTCTTTCAATAAAGCTCTAATGTATACTTCTTCTACCGTATGGTTTTTGGTAATGCGTTTATTGCAGCCGCAAAATGTACACATACTCTCGCAAAAAGGTAAGTGTATATATAAGCTAATGCCTTCTTGTGAATTACTTAATGTAAACGAATTACTGGCTGCGGCTGCCCAACCTTTAGATGTAAAGGCATCTTGGTTCCAATAAGGTACTGTAGGGTAACTCGTATAACGCGGCCCAGGAATATTGTACTTGGTAATTAAGCGATCTTGCATGCTTGTTTTAGATTATTGAACATGCAAAGCTATAAGGCAATTTCAGACATTATAATGAGTCAAATCAATAGAGCAAGCTGACAATAGTCAGTTAATTGAGGTAGGTATAAAAAAAAACTACTTCCACTAAAAAAGAGGAAGCAGTCCGAATAGAAGATAAATTTAACTGAAACTATAAACTTTAAAATCTTATGACCTAAAAGATAAATATTTTATCTGTGTGACGATCAACCAAATGACAATGCTAATATAAGTCGTTTTTCAGTGCTTGTCAAATCGGTAACTTACTGAAAATGAATTCGTAATGTACTAAAAGTATGATTTTGATACAACCCTATACCCAATGCGCATAAAACTGTTAAAATCTTACTTGCAATCGAGACTTATAGAAATTTTATTTCATTTTTTTAAAAAAAAGTTGTGAAGATGCTTTGCTGTGTTCAGCTTTTCTACTTTACTTAAAAAATAAGGTAAAAAGGCAGTTTTAAAGGTAATTTGACCTATTTAAACCTCAATAAAGCCCTATCAGAGCTTAGTAGCAATCTTTTACATAAAGTTCCTATGACCATCTACAGCTATTATCCATAAAAAACAGTGTTTGTAAACACGAAAAACTTTAACTAATCAAAAAAACCTTACATTGTATATAAGTCCTTTTTTAAAGAAATAAATATCTTGTGAAATCTAACTCTCAACCTTCGTTAAAGATAGGAAAAATCAAATAATGCAGTTTTATCACTTAATTCTTAATCCATGAAAACCTACTCTAAAGCCTTTGGCAAAAATCTATATCTACTACTCATAGTCGCTTTGTATGCTTCTGCTTGTTCTAAAAAGTTAGCTACCACCAATACTCAAGACCAAAAGTTTAAGGCAAAATCAGAATTTGATGTAGTACTCTCTTACGTAACCAATAAAGAATTAAAACAACAATTAGAAATTTTTAGGAAAGGCGGTATTGAAAGAAAGCTATCTCTAAATACCAAAAACCCTGACACTATAATTAAAGAAGCCCGGAGATTCTTGGGCACCAAACATAAAATGGGTGGTACTAATAAAAAAGGGATGGACTGCTCAGGACTACTTAAAGTAAGTTTTGCAAAAGCCGGTGCTTCTCTACCACATTCCTCACATGAACAGGGCAGGTACGGAAAAGTAATTGCCCATACCAAAGATTTACAAAAAGGCGATTTGGTTTTCTTCATAAATACTTATAGATCAAAAAACTTGATCACCCATTCAGGCATTTATTTGGGAGATGGCAAATTCATACATGCTTCTAGTAAAAAAGGCGTGAGCATTGCCAATGTAAATGACCCATACTATTGGAAAGACAAATACATTTTTGGCACAAGGGTATTCTAAAGATGTCTTAGACTCTTTTATCGTAATTTTCTATCTTACAAACCTAATTGCCAAAGAAATCTATCAATAGACCTTTTTCCATAGCTCTTTCAGATGTGGCGGTCATTTTATTCAAACTTCCTTTAGGGAAGTTTTTTTATTTAATGCAAAATGTACTAGATTGCTACAAATCCATCCATAACACCAGCACTTATAGAATTCCATCATACTATTCTATTTTCTTCAGTAATCAAGTTTTAAACATGATAGAAAACATATTTAGGGGGAGAAGTATATCTAAATTTTATACGCTGCTTTTTTTGATTCTTTCCCAATCAATAGTTCTTGCACAAGATCCACAAGATGCAAGAGGCTCTGGCAGGTTAAACGATAGTAATGGCAATAATGCTGCTGGGGAGATAAGAGCTGTAATTGTTGGCGTATCTTCTTACAGCAATTTACCCAAACAGAAACAACTCAACTACGCAGATGATGATGCCAGAGAGTTTTATGAGTTTTTAATCAGACAGCCCAATGTTAAAAAAGAAAACATCATTTTACTGACTGATAAGCAAGCAGTACTGCCAAAAGTGAATGGTTCTATTAGGCAGCAAATGCGTGAAGCCAATGAAGGCGATACATTTATTTTCTTTTTTGCAGGACATGGTGATGTGCAAAAATCAGTGGATACAGGTTACCTTTTGCTACACGAAGTAAACCTTGGTAACGAGTACAGTTGGGACGATGCCTACTCGCTCAAAAATCTGGAATTGAACGCGACTACTTTTGCTAAAAGAAAAAAGGGTAAAGTCATATTGATTACCGACGCCTGCCACTCTGGCAAACTCGTTACAGACAACGAATATGCTAAAGCCTTCTCCACAGGCTTGGTACAATCATGGGAAAATACCATTAAGATGGTCTCCTGTGAACCTTTTCAAGTATCTTTTGAGGATGCCTTTTGGGGCGGAGGAAATGGGGTTTTTACCTACTACCTACTCGATGCGCTAAGTGGCAATGCAGATAATCAAGAAGCAGATGAATTGATTTCAGTAAGAGAACTAAAAAGGTATGTAGCAGAAAAGGTAAGCAGCGATGTAAAGGAAAGAAAAGGTGTTTATCAAGATCCCCGATTTGAAGGCAGACAAGATTTAAATCTATTTAAAGTAGATCCTAGGTTAACAGAAAGCTTGCAAGCACCGATTTTAGCTGACAATAGCGAAGCGATAAACTCCAGTGAGAGAGGTCTTTCATCTTTTGCAAATCAAGATTTGAGTGCATACACCAAAGCGCTTTTAAATGATTTTGAGTTGGCCATTAGCGAAAAAAGGTTAATTGGCATAGACCAAGACAAATCCAATCAAAAAATTGAGCTAATGGATAAACAAAGCATCACTGAAACCCAAAACCCGATCGTGAGTTTGATAAAAAGTGAAAAGAACAGCTCAATCTATGTCATAGAAAACAACAGGGTACTTACAGAATGGGACTCAAAAAGTTTAGAAGAAAAAACAAAGTACAGACTTCCTGTATTGGCCAATTCTTATGTGATTGACGAAAAAAACAACGTATTGCTTGCCAGTAACAATAGTTCCATTAAAGCAATTTCTACAAAAAATTGGGTGGATGTTTTAAGTACTTTGAGTATTGAGGACGATGGTAGAGATAACAATAAGTTTGAAAGAACCCGCAACAAACTGATTGTAAATCCTCGGAAAAATACAATAGAAATTTGGGCTACAGATAATTGGAGAAAGATTGGAGACTTTAAGGCAGGTAAAAAACTAATTAGCAACTTGGCTGTATCAAATCAAGCAAATCGTTTGTTTGTATCAGATGCTAAAAACAATTTGCACGCCTATGATCTAGAAGGCAAAGCTCTATCTAAACTTGGAGGACACAACTCAGAAATCATTAAACTGTTCGTTTCACCTGATCAAAAAAGCTTGGTAAGCATCTCTAAAGATGGCAAGTTGATCAATTGGGACACTAAAAGTTTAAGCATGAAACAGCAGTGGATAATTCCAGGTATACAACCTAAAATCAGCGATTTTAGTCCGCAATCTCAGTGGTTCATAGCTGCAACAGAGGGAGAGTTGGTACTTATTGACCTAAGCACTGATAGCCAACCCACATTTCTAGATTTCGATACTCAAAATTTGCAGCAAATCATTTTTAGTGGTAACAATTCGTGCTATTATGCCCGCAATAAAACAGTAGGTAAAATTAAGTTTAAACAACCCACAAGGTATGCGATAGACATCTATGAGTTACTCCTCAAACAATCTGATGTAGCCCCAATAAAAAATGACCTTAGCCGTGAATTAGTCGCTGCACTGCAATATGAGGCTCAACAAATTATTAAACCCTTTACCATGGGCGAAGAGGTCGTACCTTCTGTAAATGAAGTTACCTTGGCCATAAAAGAACTAGACTACGCCTTAAAAATCATGGATACTGGCTTTGGCGATAATAAGACCGTAGAGGCTAAAAAACTCTTTTTACAAGGCTATGAAATACTCTTAAAGCACGATGTAGAAAATTATGACACCGCCATTGGCTATTTTGAAAAAGTGGCCGAATTAGAACCCTATGCCGCATATCCCAACAATGCGTTGAGTTTGGTCTACAACAAGTTGAATGAGCTCAAAACAGCAAAACGGAAATTAGATCAAGCGATCAGCTCCACGCCAAGGTGGTATGAGCCAAAAAGCAATCTAGGTATTACGCTGATGCGAGAAGGAAAATACGATTCGGCCCGAGTGGAGTTCGAGAAAATCATTTCTCTATATCCAAACCTATCAAAAGGGTATTACAATATGGCCAAGTGGTATTTTGCTCAAGGAGATTACCCCAACAGCGAAAAAAATATAGAAAAAGCTTTGGAAGTTGATGCCGATAACCCTGCATTGATTGTACAATCTGCATTAATAGCTAAAGAACGCGGACAATTCGAGAAAGCTTCTTCATTATTGCAAATTGCGCTTGAAAAGGCAAAAAATTACCACAAGCCATACCTAGAGTTGGCTCAATTAATGACAACAGAATATTTGCTCTATGCAGGCAAGCCCAACCTCTTAACTCAGGCACAGGCACTGCTGCTAAAAGCAAACGAATTATCAGATTACTTGCCGGAGGTCAATCAAGCTTTGGCTGCTTTTTATTTAGATGTTTACGAAAATTACCCAGTTGAACCCATCAATGGCTTGCCCAGTAAAGAATCGTGCCTGAACCTTGCCGATGGATATCTTGAAAAAGCCATACTATTAGCACCCTTCGATACTAAAATTTATGCATCAAAAGGACGCTATTTTACTTTAAAAAACGATTTGCGTTCAGCGAACAATACCCTAAGAAATCATCTGAAAAAAACCGCTGAGTTTCCTCAAGGCTATATAGCCTACGGTAATTTTTTGCTAAAGCGTTCAGATGATATGCTGAATACAGAAAAGCAATTGGCCTTGGCAACCAACATCAATAAAAACTATGCAGAAGGCTATGAGGCTTTGGCCGCTTTTTACCATCAAATAAACAAGCCCAATAAGAGAGATTCTGTACTGCTCAAAGCACAGGAAGTTTTTCCGGTATCGCCTAATTTTTACTTTCTGCAAGGTAAATATCAAGTAAACGAAGCCGAGAACAAAGACACGGGTATATTGGCCTTAAGAAAAGCCTTGGATTTAGATCCAGACTTTAGGCCAGCTTCTACGGCATTGTACGCTTTAGATGCCAATGATAAAAGCGAAGTAATTGAAGTGGGTTACGAAAGCGTGATCCGCATGGAAAACAGCTCTCTCCTTGCCAAGAAAAACAACCATTACTTCTTTACCGATATTACAGGCATGGTCATTTCTGATGTTTACTACGATCAAGTAGAGCTTTTAGGCGAAGGCAAAATGCTTCTCAGCAGAGCGGGATTGGTAGGGTACAAAGACATTAAAAATGAAGTATCTGTACCCATCGAGTTCGAAGATATTCGATTCCAAAAATCGGACAACTCCCTAATTGTTAAAAAAGAACAAAAAGAGGGTTGGCTCAATGCCAAAGGCGAAACCATTGTGCCTATGGAGTATGAAGAATTGAGATTGATGAAGGCAGGAACTATAAGGATAAAGAAAGGAAATTTTTATGGCTTGCTCAATAAACAAGATGGCAGTCTACTTGCCCCCATCAAATATGATAGAATTACCGATGGTGTTTGGAGTACAGGACAAATCCCTATGATGTGCTGCTACTTTGGTGAAAATCAGTCTGATGCGATTGATGGTAGTGGCAAGAGGTTAGGTAGTTGTTTACAGCGCTAAAGAAAAAAAGCCCGAGCATTCATTAATGCTCGGGCTTTTTTAATTATGCATTTTATAAAAGATCATTGGCTAAGTTCGCCAACTCAGACCGCTCGCCTTTTTGCAATTTTACATGTGCCACCAACGGATGGTTATGCAGTCTGTCTATTAAGTAAGAAAGACCATTACTTTGTGTATCTAAATAAGGTGTGTCTATTTGATAGATATCGCCCGTAAAAATAATTTTAGTATTTTCCCCTGCTCTTGTAATAATGGTTTTTACTTCGTGAGGTGTTAAATTTTGTGCCTCATCAACTATAAAAAACACATTAGACAAACTTCTGCCACGGATATAAGCCAATGGAGAAATGACCAATTTCTCATTTTCTAGCATATCTGTTATGCGCTTAAATTCTTTATCGCTTTCTTTAAAATGGCTTTTTATGAACTTTAAGTTATCGAACAAAGGCTCCATATAAGGGTTGAGCTTAGATTTGATATCGCCTGGCAAAAAGCCAATATCTTTATTGCTTAGGGGCACGATAGGCCTAGCCAAATATATTTGTTGGTAGGCTTTCCTACATTCTATCGCTCCTGCTAAGGCAAGCAGGGTTTTTCCAGTACCTGCCACACCCTGTAGCGTTACCAGCTTAATATTGGTGTTCAACAAAGCATGAAGCGCAAAAACCTGTTCGGCATTTTTGGGTTTGATGTGGTATGCATCTTTCTTGTGAACGCGCTCGATCAACTTAGTCTCGGGATTATAATAGCCCAAGGCCGAAGCACTATTGTTCTTTATAATGAAATACTGATTGGAAACCACCGTATTTTCTACTCCTAAATCTTCAGCTTGACAAAAACCCTCTTGATAAATTTTATCTATCAAGCTATTTTCCGCATTTTCTATAAGCTGCATGCCCGAGTACAGTTCATCGATATGCACTACTTTACCCGTTTCATAGTCTGCAGCGGCAATATCCAACGATTTAGCCTTGATCCTAAGGTTAATGTCTTTGCTAACGAGTACCACGTTTCTTTTTGGTTGGGTCGCCTTTAGTTTTAAAGCTACATTTAATATACGATGATCTGCCTTATTGGCACCAAAAATCTCACGGGCATCGGGTGTGCTGCTCTCATCCATGATCACTTTTAGGTTACCCTTTCCGTTTCCTCTTTTTATAGGAATCCAGTCTTGCAAAGTTTCCCTATCAGAAATATCGTCTAAAAACCTGATAAACTCGCGGGCATTAAAGTTAAGCGTATCGTTTCCCTTTTTAAAATTATCCAGTTCTTCTAAAACCGAAATAGGAATGGCAATATCATTTTCTTGAAAGTTGCTAACCGATGCATGGTCATATAAAATGACCGAGGTATCAAGCACAAAAATCTTTGGTTGTTTTTTTTGTCGTCCTGCCATGGAGGTAGTTTATTGTCAAAAAGTCAGCGGCTTGAAAATTAGAAAATTTGAGAGGATAAAAAAAACCTGCATCGTATGATACAGGTCTGATAAATTATTCTGTCTTGCTACTTGCTCACCTACCTTTCGCTATCTCCTACTTTAATTACTTGTCCTCTAAGCTTTAGTACCTTGGTGGTTTCATTAGCATTAGAGGTAATGGTAATGGTCTTGTATACATTGCCCGGCCTGCCTTTGCTATTAAAAACCGCTTTTATGCTAGAGCTTTCGCCTGGCATGATCGGTTCTTTCGGCCACTCAGGTGTGGTACATCCACAAGAAGCCCTCACATTGTCGATAACAATAGGAGCATCTCCAGTATTTTTAAAAGTAAAAACATGCTCTGCCAAATCACCTTCTTTTATGTCGCCAAAGTTGTATTCTGTTTCTTCAAAGGCGAAAGCCCCTTGAGCTAAAGATACGCTGGCAGTGATAAACACTAAGAAAAATAAAGAAATTAATTTTTTCATAATTTTTTTCGAGTAGATTAGAAATTCTATAACAAAGTTAACAACATGTAAACCAAATTTTAAGTTTATAACAAAATAAATGCTTATTCATTTTTAGTTATTTTACTTCTTTTTTAAATTTTTTGATATTTCTTTAACCTGATATAAATGATCCGCCAGCATCAAGTAGGAATATTATTTTATATTTTTTGCCTAATACTTATTTCTCCACAAATAACCGCACAAGAAATTAACCGATGCGGTACAATGGAAATCCTTTTAAAGGATATCCCTGATAATGAAAAAAAGGAAGCTTTTAAACCTTTTGAAGATTGGCTACAGAATAAAATCAATGGTATAAAGCGAAAAAGGGGCAATCAAACAAATAGGTATTTTATAATACCCGTAGTGGTTCATGTGATCCATAACGGAGAAGAAGTTGGTGAGGGCAGCAACATCCCCGCTGCTCAAGTGCGTTCGCAAATAGAAGTGCTAAACCAAGATTTTAGACGCCTTAATGGAGATCGGGACAATACGCCCGACGTTTTTAAAGGTGTTGCAGCAGATACACAAATAGAATTTAGATTGGCTTTGCTCGATCCTGAAGGCAACGTAATGCCCGAACCCGGCATACACCGCTATAATGGCGAGCAAAGCATTTGGAACGACTCACAAATCGATAATGAGCTCAAGCCGGCAACTTCTTGGGATCCCAAAAGATATATGAACATTTGGGTGGCCAATCTCGGTAACTCTCTACTCGGATACTCAAGCTGGCCCAAATCATCTGGGAATGATGGCGTACCCTTTGAGGCAGGTACCGATAGCCAAGACGGCGTGGTCATCAACAATGTGGTATTCGGCTCTAACTTTGCCGGTTTTGGCACTTTCGACAAAATTACGGATAATCGATACGATAGGGGCAGAACTACCACACACGAGGTAGGCCACTTCTTCGGCCTTTTGCATCCTTGGGGCGTAGTAGGCGGCTGCAACGATGATGACTTTTGTCAGGACACGCCCACTACCTTAACGGATAGAGATGATGTTTTGAGTCCCTGCACTTTCCCTGATCCAGATAGGCCCAATACCTGCGAAGGCGATTTGAACGACCTCCCTGATATGTTCCAAAATTATATGGACTACACGGCAGACGCTTGCATGAACCTGTTTACAGTAGACCAAACCAACAGAATGCTCGCTACCTTAGAAAACTCTCCTAATAGAATCGAACTGTTGAGATCTGAGGTAATTCCCCCTGAGTTTGCTCCTTCAAATGTCGTGGTATCGGGCAATGCTTTAACAGGATACAACATCCAATGGTTAGACAATACAGCCAACGAGTCGGCTTTTATAATTGAGCGCTCTACCTCTCCTTTTGAGGACTATGAGGTGGTCGGTTTTAAACCTGCAGATTCCCAAGATTTTGACGATTTGCCAGGCGATGGAATTTTCTATTACCGAATAAAAGCGGTAAACCTCAGTGGTGAGAGTAATTATGGCAATCCGGCGGCAACTCCTAACATTGTTCCCCCAAGTGCACCTATTAATTTACAAGTGCTCGATTTTAACCAAGACTCCGTCTTGCTTGGTTGGCAAAATACTTCTGAAACTACCACGAGTTTCGAAGTTTTTATAGATAAAGATGCTACAGGCAATTTTGAGCAATGGGATGATGTCGAAATACCAGGGAACTTCAGCAATATATGGATTACTGATTTGCTGGCCGAAACCACTTACAATTTTAGAGTGAGGAGCGTAAATGCAGCAGGAAGTTCGCCGTTTTCAGAAACAGTATCGATCACTTCCTTACCTTTTCCTCCCAATGCTCCCGACCAATTAATTGTTGCCTTGAACAGCG
>CAKZMZ010000458.1 GCA_937129345.1 uncultured Thalassovita sp.
CGGTAAGAAATTGTTTTGCGGGTCTTCGGCATATACCCTGAGCTCAATAGAGTGGCCTCTTTTGCTGATATTTTCTTGTGAAAAGCTGAGCGCTTCTCCTTGCGCTACTTTAATTTGTTCTTTAACTAAATCGAAGCCTGTGATCAACTCGGTAACAGGATGCTCCACTTGCAATCTTGTGTTCATTTCCAAGAAGAAGTAATTGAGTTCTTCATCCACAATAAATTCTACAGTTCCTGCTCCGTAATAATTACAAGATCTAGCCACATCTACAGCGCATTTGCCCATTTCTTCGCGTATCTCATCGGTAAGAACAGCAGAAGGCGCCTCTTCTATTACTTTTTGATGCCTACGCTGTATAGAACATTCTCTTTCAAAAAAATGGACGATATTGCCATGCTGATCACCCATTATCTGAAATTCTATGTGTTTAGGCGAAGTAATGTATTTTTCTATAAAAACGGCACCATTGCCAAAAGCAGATTTGGCTTCACTTATGGCCCTTTCCATTTGGTCTTCGAACTCCTCTTCATTTTCTACAATCCTCATACCTTTACCGCCACCACCAGCACTCGCCTTGATCAATACAGGATAACCCGCTTCGGCTGCTTTTTGCTTAGCCAATGCAACATCTGTTATAGATTCGGCAGTACCCGGTACCAAGGGTATATTGTAGCCCATTACTGCCGCTTTTGCCTCTAGTTTATCGCCCATTACTCTGATAGATTCTGGCGAGGGGCCGATAAATACAATACCAGCATCTGTAGCTTTTTGGGCAAATTCAGCATTTTCAGATAAGAAACCATAGCCGGGATGTATGGCATCGGCTTCTAGTTCTAAGGCTGCTTTAATAATTTTATCAGAATTTAGATAGGACTTTGAGGAGGGAGCTTCGCCTATGTAATAGGCAAAGTCTGCCATTTTTACATGTTGGGCCTCTCTATCAGCATCGCTGTAAACGGCAATGGTTTTTATGCCCATTTCTTTACATGAGCGCATTACTCTCAGAGCAATCTCACCACGGTTAGCAATAAGTATTCTCTTAAATTTCTTAGTTTGTTTCATGGGTTTAGCAAAGTCAAAAAAATCAGACTCAAATAATAGTTTTTATCTATTTCGCTAAATATAAGGAATAAAATAAATTGGGAAAGAAAATATGGAGGGAAAATCTTAAAAAAACACAAGGGTAGAGCTAATCTACCCCTTGTGATTCTTTCAACCAGCTATGAAAAAAGAAATACTTAACACAAAGCATTAAATATTTACTATTGTATTACAAATGTATAAATATATTTGAAAGTGCAAACTAATGGGTGTAAAAAAAGTTTCAAACAAGGAACTTTTTTTATATTGGCGCTTATTCTTATTGATTTTCTTAGATAACATTACAATTTTCTAAGATTATACGGTATAAACCATATCCGAATCAGGAAAAAAGAGATGTAAGTTAGTGAGCCAAAATGAAGAATCTGTCTAGAAAATGTTGAATTTCCGACCAGTTTCCGAATAAGAAATTTATTATAAATAACTGTAGCACTGTAAAAACACCTGTGAGTCCGATGGCCAACGCTGCGGCAGTTCCGTTAATTTCTCCCTCGTCAATAGCCCTTGCGGTACCTATACCGTGCGCAGCGGTACCAAAGGCAAGCCCTCTTGCAAAGGCATTTTCCACTTTTATTAAGTTGAGAAACCAACTACCTACAACTGCCCCGAAAACTCCCACAGCAATAACTATAGCAGCGGTTAAAGAAGCAATGCCACCTGTTTTGTTGGCAATACCAATAGCTATGGGCGTAGTTACAGACTTTGGCGCTAAGGTAGCTATCAAAATCGCATCGGCACCCATAAGATATGCTACGCTCACCACACTAATGATGCCTACCAAACTGGCTGTAGCTATACTCAGTAAAATGGCAAGCAAGTTCTTAGCAATTTCTGCCCATTGTTTATGTAAGAGATAGCCTAAAGCAACCACGGCAGGTCCGAGAAAAAAATTGATTACCCTAGTGTTCTGATTAAAATCTTCAATATCTGCCTTTGTAAGTTTTATAAATAAAATAAGACTTACCACAGACAAAAGTACCGGATTAAAAAAGGGCTTTTTGTAACGATTGTAAATTAGGGTACCACCAAAAAATACCAAAAGAGTAAGGCTAACCCAAAAAACCTCGAGTTTAAAAAGCATCATGTTTTCTTTAAGGCTGTAAATAATTTTGCTACGACCCACATTACAAGCAATGAACTGATCGCAGATGAGACAATAATGACATAGAGGTTTTGAGCCAACAGTTGTTCATAAGCCAAAAGTCCTACACCCGCAGGCACAAAAAATAGATTGAGTAGGCCGACCAGAGGCAATGCAGCTATAGATATACTTTTACTTTCTACCCATTTTGCTTGAAGGGCTGTAAATAACAATACCATGCCCACTACATTGCCCGGTATGGGCAGATCAAGAAGGTTGGTAAAAAGCTCACCAGCAAAGTAGAAAAGCATAATGAGCGAAAAGCTTTTGAGTATAGGATACATGTGTTACAGACTTTTTATATTCTATTTTCTTTTTTATATAAAAACTATCCTTTGTTTGTATAGTAAAATGTGCTACACTTTTTAATTGATGCTTAAAAATAAAAAAACCACTTGGTATAAGTGGTTTTAATTTTAAGTCAATAATAGAAGGGCGATTGACGATCTCCTTCACTAAGAAGCTTCTACTAAGTAATAATTTTTCTTTCCTTTTTGTACAAGTAAGTATTTGCCCTGTAGCAATTCATGGTCAACAACGGCGTCGTACTTCTCAATTTTTTCTTTGTTGATGCTTACTCCACCATTGGCAATCATTTTACGGGCTTCACCTTTAGATTTAAAGATACTCGTCTGTTCAGCCAAAAAAGTTAGCACATCAGGCTTTGCAGTGATCCTGTCTTTATTTATGTTGAATTTATCCACTCCTTCAAACACTTCTAGTAGTAGTTTTTCATCCAATTTTCTTAAAGCATCCGTAACCCCACTTTTCTTAAAAAGTATCTCTGAGGCGCTCAGTGCGTTTTCATAGTCTTTTTCAGAATGCACTCGAATGGTTACCTCTTTGGCGATGATTCTTTTTAGCGCATTCGGGTTCTGTGCATATTCTTGCTCAAAGCCTTCAATTTCTTCTTTGCTAAATAATGTGAAAACCCGTACTACTTTAGAGATTTCTGTATCGGCTATATTGAGCCAAAATTGGTAAAATTTATAGGGCGAGGTCAGGTCTGCATCCAGCCAAACATTGCCTTCTTCGCTTTTGCCAAATTTACTGCCGTCTGCTTTGGTAAGTAGAGGTGTTGTTAAGGCAAAAGCTTCGCCGCTGTCGATTCTTCTGATCAGTTCAGTGCCTGAGGTAATATTACCCCACTGATCAGAACCGCCCATTTGTAGGGTAACTCCTTTTTCATTAAATAGATGCCTAAAATCGTAAGCTTGAAGCAGTTGGTAAGAAAACTCTGTAAAAGAAATTCCTGTTTCTAATCTGGTTTTAACAGAGTCTTTGGCCATCATGTAATTGACAGAAAGGTGTTTGCCCACATTTCTAAGAAATTGCAAAAAGCCGATTTCTTTGAACCAGTCGTAATTGTTGACCATAACTGCCGAGTTTTCGCCACAATTAAAATCAAGAAACTTTTCGAGTTGTGCTTTTACGCCATCTTGATTTTTACGTAGGGTTTCTTCATCTAGCAAATTTCTTTCTTTTGACTTTCCAGAAGGGTCACCAATCATGCCTGTAGCGCCACCTACAAGTGCATAAGGTTTATGTCCTGCGAGTTGTAATTGCTTGAGCAACATAACTGTGGCCAAATTGCCAATATGTAAAGAAGAGGCGGTGGGATCAAAGCCAATGTATCCACTGACCATGCCTTTTTCTAGGTGTTCTTTTAACCCGGGTGTGGTGTCGTGCACCATACCACGCCACGTAAGTTCATCCAACAGATTTTCCATGCCTGCAAAGGTAGAAATTGTTTCAATTTTGGCTAACAATAAAAATTAAAAAAATAGGAAAGGTCGGTATGCCTTTTTCGAGTTATGGAACAGTCGAAAAAATTCTTTTAGAAAAAAATGAAGATATTTTAATTAGTTTTCTCCTACAATTATAGGGGTGGTTTCTACTACATTGCTCAGGTTTTTGTTCCTGTCTACAATCTGTACTTCGAACCTTACCAAATCTCCTCTGCTTAACGGAGAGCCCGTAAAATCATAAAGCATAATAAAAGTATAGGATATTTCGCCTTCTATGGCTTTTTCTTTATCAGAATCGCTTAATCTAGGAAAAAAGCCATCGAACCTTTGGCTCTCGGGATATTCTACCAACTGATAAGCCCCATCAACTTGGCGGTAAACCTCTAAGAAAAAATTATTCCTGAATCTGTTGAGTGTACGCTCGCCGTTTTCGTCAAGAATGGGCTCGCCGTTTTCATCTACTTCAAATTCTTCGAAATCGGGGTTGTTGGCATCTGCTTCGCCTTCCCCTTTATTCAGTCCTAAGTCGCCATCGCCATCTTTAAATGAAATTGTGATTTCCACGGAGTCTTCGACACTGTTAATGGTTCTAGCCCTTATGGAAACAAACTCTACATCAGGTTCTACAGCATACTCGGGTTCTTGAAAGCAACCAAATAGAGTAAATAATGCTAAAATGGGCAAATAATGGCGGATAGGCATAATACTTTAAAAAATTTTGTTCTGTTAAGCGATTCGGTTCTATAACAATCGAATCTCCAAAAAATATCCCTTTTAAAAAAATCCTATTAATTAAACTTCTTTATAGGCATTTTTGTATGTATTGTTTTACTGACACATTACCAATAAAATTAGTTGCATAAAACTTTGGTTTTACCTTATGAGTAAAGAATTGAAAGAAGCTGTGCTAAGTTTACAAAATGCAGATCAATTTAAAGCATTGGCATTAGAAGTCTTTCAATATCAAGCCAAGGAAAACCCCGTTTATGCATTGTACTTAAAAGCCCTCAATACCAATACGAAGGAGGTAAAGGAATTGTGGCAAATTCCCTTTTTGCCGATTAGCTTTTTTAAATCGCACAAGGTACTTTGTAAACATGCCAAACCTAAATTGGTATTTGAAAGCAGCGGAACTACAGGGATGCAAACCAGTAAGCATTACGTGGCAGACCCAGATTTTTACAAGGTGGTATCGAAAAAGATTTTCGAAGATGTTTACGGCAAACTACAAGATTACACTATTTTGGCCTTGTTGCCCTCTTACTTAGAGCGGGAAAATTCCTCTTTAATTTTTATGGTGCAGCATTTTATAAACCATGCCCAATCTACATCAGGTTTTTATCTGCATGATGTAGAAAGCCTTGTCAAAAAAATAAAGGCAGCATTGCTTGAAAAGAAAAAACTTTTATTGGTAGGGGTTACGTTTGCACTGTTAGATTTAGCCGAAAAATACGAAATCGACCTTTCGTCAGTTATAGTGATGGAAACAGGAGGTATGAAGGGAAGAAGGAGAGAAATGATACGAGAAGAAGTGCATGCTTTGCTTAAATCGGCATTTGATCTCAAAAAAGTACATTCTGAATATGGCATGACGGAATTACTTTCCCAGTTTTATTCTAAAGGAGATGGCCTGTTTTCTGGGCCAATTTGGGCGAAAATTTTAAGTAGAGAGGTAAATGATCCCTTTTCAAAGGGTACAAATAGAGAAACTGGAATAATTAATGTTATAGATTTAGCAAATATCGATTCTTGTTGTTTTATTGAGACCCGAGACCTGGGGAAAATAAATGTTAATAATCGGTGTTTTGAGGTAAAAGGCAGATTAGATCATTCAGATGTAAGAGGCTGCAATCTTTTAATTGCCTGATTTTTACGACTATTAGCGTTAAAAACAAAAAAAAGATAATAACTTTATATTAGCTAACTTTTTTAAGCTATCAATCCCGACTTCAAATATAAACCTATATTAATCAGAAAAATAATTAGTCATGAAACTTAAATTCTTATTATTCTCATTTGTTTTGGCAGCTGCTCTATCGTCTTGTGCCTATAAAACTTGCCCGACTTACGCAAAGAAAGATATTAAGAAAATGCAGCAGAAAGAGGTAAAAGAGACTAAGGCTAGGGTATAAAAGCCTAATATTACTTCAAAAAAAAACCTTTCGATTACATACAACCGAAAGGTTTTTTTGCTTTATGTTCCTTTTTTATTCTACTTTCTTTAGCCATTTACCATTTACGTTGAGATAGCCAATTTTTCCTGCGCTTTCCATTCTGATGATTTTATCAGAAACTGCTCTAATTACTTCGTATTTGCGCTCAGCTATTATATTTCCTTCTAAATTGGCGAGACCCAATTTATTTTCAACGTTTACTACAAAGGTGCCATCATTGTTGATGGCGACCTCTTTAAAAAGAATATCGGATAAGAAATTCCCGTCTGCATCGATCATTTTCCAAGTGCCGTTTGCCACAAGTTTCCACCCAAAATCTTCTAATAAGGTACCGTCTTGTAATCTTTCTTTTCTCCTTTCTCCATAAGCCTTTAAGTAGCTGTTCTTATTGGCACGGCTAAATCTTAGTTTATTGGTATAGTCACCTGTTTTTCTGCTGAGCTCCCAGATTTCTCCTCGCTTAACAAAAGCGATTTTGCCTACAAAAGGCGTTACCTCGTCGTACTTGGCATAGTAGGCAGGTAAACCCTTTGGTGTAATGTGGTAAGCACCGCTCAAGCTCTGCACAATTGCTCTTTCGTTTTGAAAGCCATCTGTAATCTCACCCGCCAATAAAAATTCACCTGTTAGGTTACCGTTCTTGTCATAGATTTGGTTTCCATTAATTATGGCATACCCTCCAGAAAATTCCCCAGGCTCTTTAAATTTAGGATCAATGACCATTTTGCCCTCTTTGTTTATAAAGCCCCAAGTAGCTCTATCTAATATAGCAGCATGGCCTCCGCCAAAGCTTTTGGCCAATTTAAATTGAGGTGCTATAATCTCTTCGCCTTTTTGGTTGATGTAACCGTACAATTGGTCTTTTCTGTCTTTGGCATCCAATCTCACAAGCGCCAAGCCTTCAGAAAAAGATTCGATTTCTTTGTATTTGTATTTGGTGAGTAGGTCACCGTTGCTGTTTACCAAGGCCAATTTTCCTTTTCGCTCTACAATGGCGAAACCATTTTGGTCAAAATCACTCTTGTACTCGTATTTAGAGGATTTATCGAAATTGGCGGCTACCTTTTCTTTTGGCATCTCTTACCCTTCTCTCAACAATATCCCATTAGAGTCTACTTCAAAGTAAGCGTCTTCTTGCTTGAGTAGTTCTAGTAGCCTATTGTCGGTCCCGTCTAAAAACCTTGTGCCATCAAAAGTAAGATCCAGCACTTTGTTGTTGAGGGTGTCTATGGCTCCCCAGAGCCCTTTCATTTTTACAGGAATAATACCATTTTGTGCTATAGCCGCCGCTTCGTATTGCGCAGGAATCACTTCTTTACCCTGATAATTTACAAAGCCATATTTTCCATCTTTTTTTACTTTGGCTACACCTAAGCTATCTTCTCCCACTTGCATAAAATCTGCAGAGATTTCTTGATAAACACAAGGTATAATTTCGTTTCCATTATGATCCAAATACCCGTATTTCCCATCTTTTTTTGCAGGACTGATGCCAGTATTGTTTCTCCATACTGTATCAAAGCGGTAAGTTTCGTCGTAGACAGCTTCTAGTTCTATGATGCCCTTGTAATTTACATAACCTACTTTTCCATTTTTATAAATTCTGGCGATGCCCTCTTCTTTTTGCCAAATTTCTTCAAAGCCTTCAATTTTGTCATATACAGGTTCTAGTAGATAAGTGCCATCTTTTTTAATGTAGCCTTGTTTTTTATAGCGCACTACAGGGCCGGTGGGGGTATCCTCAACCCAGCGTTCCATGCCTACCATGGCGATGCCTTTTTCAAAATCGCCCAAAAAATCACAAGAGATAGAAGGTGGAATAATGGTTTTGCCTTGATCGCTGATGAGTCCCCAATTTCGACCTTGTCGCATTCTAGCTACTCCATCTTTAAATGGGTAGATCAAGCTGTATTCAAAAGGGATTATGGTTTTATTTTGCAAATTAACGGCACCCCATCTTCCTTGGCGGCCTTTTCCTTTTTTTACCCTACAGATGCCGTTAGTGGGTATGTCTATTCCATCGTAAACAAAAGGGATTATAGCATCGCCTTTGGTATTGATACACCCAAACAAACCCTCTTTTCTTGCAACGGCATAACCATTTTCAAAATCGCTCACAATTTGGAAATTGAAAGGAATCACCAATTGTGCTTTTAAATTGATAAAGCCATAGCTATTGCCACTTTTTACCCAAGCCAGCCCATCACTAAAATTACCAATATTGCTTATATTTTTACCTGCGATTTCTTGTACTAGGTTGCCTTCTTTGTCGATCAGTGCATCCCATAGGGTGTCTAGAGTAGCTCTAGCATAATCAGATACATTAAAATCTGAAATAACCATGTCTTTTACTTCTGCCGCGTAGAGGATCTTGGCGTTTTCGTGGTCTATTAAGTAAGAGATAATTTTTTCTTCTTCCCCTTTTTGCTTTGGGGGGATGACCTCTCTCGCGAGAGATTTTTTTAAATTTTCGTCTATTCCTACATCAAAAAATTCTTTGTTGCCCAAAAGATTTTTGCCAACGCCATTTTCTAAAGTGTACCTAAATGCCTCGTAGGTCCACCGAGGTTTTCTAGCTTCAGGATTATTTTTGAGTATGTTGAGTTTTTCTTTTCTGAGCCTGGCTTGTAAATCTAAGTTTTTGGCCATTTCATTGGGGAAATCTTTTTTTTCTATGACCGAATTCTTCTCATCCAACCAAACCACTGTAAAGGCCTTATTTGCCCTTGCATGTAGTTGGGTGTTTTCGAAAAGAATTTCATCGTATTTGGGCTCGAGTAAAACATGGCCTTTTTCATCTATCAATCCCTTTTGAGAGGCTAGCTCCAGCAAAATCAATCCTTGTCTTTCAGGGTATGGCCTTATATCTGAGTATTTAACCGCGGCTATTTCTTTACCATCTTTCGTAAGAAGTCCAAACTTTTTGTCTTTGTAGGTTTTAAAAAGAGCATAATCAAAGCGTATAAGCGCCTGATAATTATAGTCTGTTAGTATTTTTCCTTTTTGATCGGCGAGTGCACAACCTGTTGCGTTGCAAACGCTAAATTGATTTTCACCTATGCGCCTTATTTTATTGTGCTCTAAAGAAATCAATATTTTTCCTTGCCCATTGATCAAGCCGCTGAGGTTATTTTTGGTGACAACGGCTATGTTTTCTTTACTAAAATCTCCAATAAAGTCGTAAGCGGGCGATATGCTTGTTTCGCCTTGTAAGTTGATGGCTCCCCAAAGCCCTTTTTCCCTTATCGGGAAAAACTCCTGCGCTTTAGCATAAAAAACATCAAACTGTAAAAATATAATTGAGAGCCCGATTATTAGGCAAGCTTTTCTTGGATAATGGTTCATTGTTGTATTTTTATTGGTAAAAAAATGTAGAGGTCTACCCAAGCGGTCGAGAATTAGTCAAAAAAATATTTTTTCTGGTATTAAAACGAAATAAAGCTAAAAACATGCAAAAAAAATTATTGTAATGGCTTAAAATCAATTATTTTGGGATCAATCAATCTTATGACCTATTTTTTGGAAAAAATAAAGGCATATTACTAGCTAGGGCAAATTTTTTTTTAACTATTTAACAGATGTAAGGTAAATTCATTCCCAAACTTTTAACAAATGAAAAAACAGGAGAAATATCAGCTATTAGAACAAAAACATGCAGAAGCTGAGCTGGGCGGTGGACAAAAAAGAATTGACAAACAACATCAGAAAGGCAAACTTACTGCAAGAGAACGCATTGACCTGCTAATGGATCCAGGTACTTTTGAAGAAATAGGAAAATTTGTAAAGCATCGATGCCAAGATTTTGGACTCGATAAAGAATCGTACTTAGGCGATGGCGTAGTAACGGGCTATGGCAAGGTCAATGGTAGGTTAACCTATGTGTTTTCTCAAGACTTTACGGTTTTTGGTGGTTCTTTATCAGAGGCACATGCCGAGAAAATTTGTAAAGTTATGGACTTGTCCATGAAAAATGGAGCGCCGATCATTGGCTTGAACGACTCCGGCGGCGCAAGGATTCAAGAAGGGGTGGTCTCGTTGGGCGGTTACGCAGATATATTCTATAGAAATACCTTGGCTTCAGGCGTAATTCCTCAGATTTCTGCCATTATGGGGCCATGTGCGGGCGGCGCAGTGTATTCGCCTGCCATTACCGATTTTATTATGATGGTAGAGAATTCTTCTTACATGTTTGTGACTGGCCCCAATGTGGTTAAGACAGTTACGCATGAGGAGGTAACCTCTGAAGATTTGGGCGGTGCCTCAGCGCATAGTGTAAAAAGTGGAGTTACCCATTTCTCTTGTGAGAATGAAGTGGCCTGTATTCAAAGTATTAAAAAGCTTTTAAGCTTTATTCCACAAAATTGCGAAGAAGACGCGCCGGTATATCCTTATGAATTGGGCGATGAAAAAAGAGAGGTGCTCAATGGTATAGTTCCAGAAAACCCTAACCAACCTTACGATATGCGCGAGGTAATAGAGGGAATTGTAGACGAAGGAGACTTTTTTGAAGTACATAAGAATTACGCAGAAAATATGGTTGTGGGCTTTGCGAAGATTGGAGGTAGGAGCATAGGTATTGTTGGGAACCAACCCGCTGTTTTGGCAGGGGTATTGGATATTAACTGCAGTAATAAAGCCGCACGTTTTGTCCGTTTTTGCGATGCCTTTAATATTCCGATTTTGGTTTTGGAAGATGTTCCAGGTTTTTTACCAGGAACAGATCAAGAATGGAATGGCATTATTACCCACGGCGCAAAATTGTTGTATGCCTTTAGCGAGGCTACGGTGCCAAAAATAACTGTCATCACCCGAAAGGCATATGGGGGGGCCTATGATGTGATGTCCAGTAAGCACATCGGGGCAGATGTGAATTTTGCATACCCGACAGCTGAGATCGCTGTGATGGGACCCGAAGGGGCGGTAAATATTATCTTCAGGAATGCCCT
>CAKZMZ010000459.1 GCA_937129345.1 uncultured Thalassovita sp.
TCTTTTCTGAAAACTCTACAGCTACCTTGCCCGCCGCTAAAAGTTCTGCAGGCACATCTCCCGTAATAAATTTATCATCGTAACCTTGCTCTACGGTTTCATAAAAGCCAAGCTTACCTTTCTTAAGGCTCGGCAAGTGTACTTTGCGAATCGAAATGGCATCACCTTCTGCGATGTCGTTGCGGTAAATCATTCTAGCTACTGCTGGATATAAAGCAAGCTGTGTAGGCGATTCTACATTGTAAACACCGGGTGTATGCAGCGTTTTGGTGTAATGCGGTACATCGCTACCAAAGTGGAAGGAAGCGTCCCAGCCTTGTAGTCCCATGCCGTAAAGTGCTACCAAGGGCACGCCTTCGGCTGTCCATTCATTGGGCATGAGGCACATCCATTCTGAAATGGAAAAAGGGCGGTTGAGTACTTGCTGCATGCCTGTACTGAGTATGCCCGAGCCCGGCCTCGAGAGCATGGGCGTATTTTTTACCTTACCTGCTTTAAGCCTGTGTCCTGTTCCTCCACCCCAATAATTGTGGCGATCAATCATGCCGGTTTGGTAGTCGGCATGCAGGTTGTAATAGTGCGAGGGCCCCATGCCCGCTTGCCAGCAAGAACTGACTAAAACACCTTTGTAGCCTGTAGCCCTAATGGCTTTTTCAAACTTTTTGTAAAAGGCCAATTGCCTTTCGTGCAAGAACTGCATCTTATCCAAAATATCTTGCCGAATGGGTTGATTTGCTTTGTAGGCTTCTGCATATTCATAAGAAAATAGGCTGTGGTTGGGCTCGGGAAATACATTTTTTTGCTCAATGCTTTGCCCTTCTGGTAAATACTTTTTGCCCCAAGCCTTTTGCAGTTTTTTTGTATTGCCATATTTGGCTTCTAGCCAGTCAGAAAATTGCTCGCAAAGCAAGGCTTTGTAGGTGGGCGCCTGTTCTAGGGCCTTGCCTATGGCGCTCCAAAAAATGTTATCTTCATTCTGCATCTCTATAAAGATGAGCGCCGGATCATCGGCATAGCGCAAACCTGTATGTGGGTTGGTATGCTCCAACATGCCCACTGTTAACTCTATGCTCAAGTCTTGTAAATCTTCTGCAAAATTGATCAAACTAGCGGTGGAACCGTTCAGATGACTCCACGGATAACTCAGGTTTTTAACCTCCTCGTAAGCCAGTAAGCGGGTAGAATCTTGGGGCTTGACCCTATGCCCGTATATATGGGACCAACCGTAATAAATCCCTTTTTCTCTTAAAGCATGGTTAAAATAATCGAAGCGTTGGTACTTCTCTTCATCCAATAAAGTGGAATGATCTTCTTTGTAGGCATGCCAAGTAAACTTGTGGAAGCGCACTGCGTTGACCCCATATTTTGCTAAATGCTTTACCCATTGGTCTGCTTTTCCTTTTTCAGAGAAGGGGCGGGCGCTGCTGATGTTCACCCCCCAAAACTTTACCTTCTCTCCATTTTCAAAAACCAAATCTTTGCCTTGCATTTGTAAGAATCCATGTTTGCCCGCAGGAGCATCCAGCCATTCAGTCATATCTATTTCACTTGCCGAGTAACCTTCATTAGGCTTGAATTCGAACCAGTTGG
>CAKZMZ010000460.1 GCA_937129345.1 uncultured Thalassovita sp.
AAGCCTGCAGCCGAGTTTTTATTGGCCAAGGTGTATTTAACTAGAGCATATACTCCAGAAGGAGGCACTAATGATTTCCAAAGTGCTTATAACCTAATGAATGGCGTAATCAACAACTATAGCTTTTCTTTATTAGATGATTGGGGTTCTTTATTCGATATAGGTAACCAAGAAAACTCAGAAGTAGTTTGGGCAGTACAAAATACCGACCAATGGACTATTAATGGAAATGGTAACCGCTACCACTTGTACTTCTTAATGGAGTATGACAAACTGCAAGGCATGCAACGTGACACTGAAAACGGTCGCCCATGGAAGCGCTTTAGACCTACGCCATTCTTATTGGGTCTTTGGGACCGCGATGTAGACGTTCGTTACGACCAAGGGTTTAAGCATGTTTGGTTGGCTAATTTTGAAGGTAGTATCCCTAAAGATGGTGCAGGTAACTTACTCTATAACATCGGTGATACTTCTGTATATTTACCCGGTGTAGAGTGGACACAAGATATGAAAGATGCAGTGCCTTACGAAGTATTTAGCCCAAGTGATTATACTGAAAGGGTGTATGCTACAGTAAATAAATACATAGATCCAACTAGACCAGATCGCCAGTGGACTCAAGGGCAAAGAGACCTAGTTTTAATGCGCTTGGCCGATGCTTACTTAGTAGCTGCTGAAGCTTTACACCAAATGGGCATGGATGATGAAGCCGCCACTTATTTAAATGCTATAAGAACCAGGGCTGCTTATCCGGGAGAAGAAGATGCCATGCTGATAACTGCCGCTGATGTAAGCCTTGATTTTATTTTGGATGAAAGGGCCAGAGAGCTCTTTGGTGAAGGCCATAGATGGGAAGACTTGGTGCGTACAGGCAAATTGATAGAGCGTGTTAAATTGCATAATATAGAAGGTGGACCGAATATACAAGATTACCATGTATTGCGTCCTATTCCACAACAGCAAATAGACAGAACCCCTGCGGGCTATGCCCAGAATCCGGGTTATCAACAGTAACTAACTAATTTGATTTAATATTTATTAGCCCCTGAGGTTTTGCCTTAGGGGCTTTTTTATTTTTGGGCAATTGACCCACGTTAAAGCTTTTACAAAATACGCATTGCTAAAATAGATGTACGTTCGCATTGGTAACAATTTTCAATTGCAGGAACGGCCACAAGCTAAAATTAGACAAGTGTATGCCCAAGGAAAAGGCATTTGGAGCATAGAATAAACAAAGGCTACCATTTTTATTGTAATAAATATAAAATCTAAACAATGAAAATTTCAAAGATATTTCTGCTTTAGCTTAACCTGATTTGCCCAATTTATATAATTTTATTAATTATTATTTGCAATATTTAGAGATTTATACTTAAATTAATTTAGGCTATTTATATTTATAGTTAGATAAAAAAGAAGCTATGATACTTTTAATCGAAGATGATGAAATAGACGTGCTTATCAACGATAGAATGATAAGCAAGTACAAAGGTAACATTAAGCGCGTTGTGGCTAAAAACGGTTCAGAAGCAGAAAAAATCTTGGAAACTTCTGCACAGGAAGGCAATTTCCCAACAAAAATCATCCTAGACTTGATCATGCCCATTATGAACGGGTTTCAGTTTTTAGATATGTACCAAGATAAGTTTTATGCTAAGTTTCCTGCTACAAAGGTATATGTACTTACTTCTTCTATACATCCCTCAGATAATAAAAAAACCAAAGAGTACCCTTTTGTAAATGCACACATTACCAAGCCACTCAGTGCCTCTGGTATCCAAGAAATTTTCGGTTAGTGCATTTAAAAGGCCGTAAAACATAAAATGAAGTCTCCATAGTGGAGGCTTTTTTCATTTTAGGCCTGTGCGTTTCAAGAAAAATTGAAAGAAAAAGGTAAACATCCCATAGCAATTTTGCATTTTTACCCAACAGCAAGCCAATATAAAATGGACCATCAATTAGTTAAGGATATACTTGTAAAAATAGGTAGGGCAGTTTGTGACAAAGTGATCAATGCATTGCACGAGCAATCTATTGAAGCACTATCGGCTGTGCATAAAGAAGCCAACGCAGATACCATTTACCAAATAGACAAAGATGTAGAAGACATTATAGTGCCTTTGCTAAAAGCCTATGCGCAAGACTTAGGTGGTATATTTTTATTGGCAGAAGGCATTGCCGAAGAGGAGGGAGGTTTGCGATTGCCAGATAGCAATGGAAATATTACAGTAAATATTATCATGGATCCCATAGATGGAACCCGCGGTATTATGTACGACAAACGTTCTGCCTTTTTTTTGGCTGGCGCAGGGTTAGCAAGTGCAAAAACCTTAAATGACATAGAGGTTGCGGTTATGGTAGAGTTGCCCACTACCCGCAGTGCTTTGAGCGATACGCTTTGGGCCATAAAGGGAAAAGACAAAAAAAGAATAGGCAGAAACCTTTATACCTCCGAAGAAAAAGAATTGCCCATAAAACCCTCAGGTGCCCATTCAATTTACGGCGGTTTTGGGCAGATCTCCCGATTTTTTCCTCCTGGTAGGGAGATACTGGCCGCTGTAGAAGAAGATATGCTGGCCCAGGTATTTCCCGATATGGAAGAAGGAAAAACCATTGTATTTGAAGATCAATACATTTCTAGCGGTGGGCAAATGTATGAGTTATTGGTCGGGCATGATCGTTTTGTTGCCGATATCAGGACCCTGCTCAATCAAAAACTCATAGCCTTAGGCAAAAAGAAAGGGCATATCTGCCACCCATACGATATTTGTGCTAAGCTTATCGCTGAAGAATCAGGTATTGTATTGACAAATGCTTTTGGTCAAACACTCAATGCTCCTTTTGATTTGCATGCCGAAGTGGATTGGATAGGTTACGCCAATGAGCATCTTCAAGCCCAGATAGAAAAGCCCCTTCAAAATGCCATGAAAAAACATGGCTTGATTTGATGGGCGGGCCAATAAGCTTGTGATTCTATTTTCAAAGCTAGCGTTAACCTTGATAGGCGATGTAAGCGCAGACGCTTACATCAGTTAAGGTACTCATTTAAGCGCATATCCTTTAATAAAAACATGGATTTAGAATCCTGAGCAATAATCATATATTCACTCAATACATTTTTCTTGATAGGGATTAAACTAATAAAGGCAGGGCATACAACAGTCAAATCCTGAAGAGCATGGTATTATTAAATCGGTTTTTGCAGTAATAAATCTTATTATAACTCTTCGAGTAATAATCCCATGATTTAGTTTTTGGAATAATGCGGTATTGATCTAAGGAAGGGAAAAATCCAGTAGGCCAATTTCAACCACTGAAATATTATGCATTGGGATTTATAGATAAGATATTTTCCGTGTCAGAAAAATAATAAAAATAATCAGCGAAATTTCGCTAAATAAAATATTTCGCTATATTTGTGATGTCGTCAGAACTTTTTAAACTTTACAGAAGATAAAAGATCAAATTATTGAAATTTATAAAACTCCAAAAGGTAAAGTGGTTCAAGCGAGGACGCTTGAACTAGGGTTTAGTATTTTAGAAAATTGAAAGATGCCACCTTTAGGTGGTGTCTTTTTCTTTTGTGAAAGTGTAGGAACAAATTGCCACGTAAATGATTATACTTGTATATATATAGATATATATTTCACTACTAACTACATGGCATCTCTACTACAGAACATCGAGCTACTTGAACAAAGATCAGAATTGCTTAAAGGTATGGGGCATCCCATTAGGTTGAGTATTGTTCAGTTATTGACGCAAAACAATCAATTGAGCGTAACCGAAGTATATACAAAGTTAGACATAGAGCAAGCCGTAGCTTCACATCATTTGCGTATCATGAAAAATTGTGGGCTAGTAACCGCCACAAAAGATGGTAAAAATATACTTTATGCTGCAGCACATCCTAACATACAGGCTATTTATAAGCTTTTGGCCTCTATGTAAGCTTTTGGCTCTTCATGAAATTACTCTGTGTGAGCCACTCTATGCGGGCCACTCTATGCGAGCCACTCTATGCGAGCCACTCTATGCGAGCCACTCTATGCGGGCCACTCTATGCGAGCCACTCCATGCGCGCCACTTGAAACCCTAAAAAATAACGTCACTGCGATGAGCGATAGTGAAGAAGCAGTCTGTAAGCTGGAGATTGCTTCAGCTTACACCTTCGCAAAGACAGCTATTCATTAGTATTTTATCAAGTAAAATCATATTACACCAAGCTATTTATTTTTTTGAATAAAGATTTGGAGGGCAAATATATTTTTATACATTTACATATATAAATATCTATATATATAAATCTTTTGTAAATATGAAATGGTTAGCTCGCCTCATTCAATACACTAGCTCAAAAATACTTACATTACTTTTGTTATCTAGCCTTCTATCTTCTTTTGCAATAGCGCAAGAAGAACAAGTTTCTAATTCTGCAATGGCTAAGGGCGAAGAGATAACCAAATCAGACTTAGAACAAGTTAAAGCAACACCAAGCTTGGCAGAAGAAAAAAAAGAAGACCATAGTTATAAACCCTTACAAGTTAAGCTCAACGATGATGGTAGCAAGTATATCCGCTTTATAATGTGGCATCAGATATGGGCGACTACCAACAACCTATCCGACAAAGAGGCCAACTTGCAGGGCTCTTTTAGCATTCGGCGTTCTCGATTTTTGGCTTATGCACAAATCTCGCCCAAGTTTCTGATACTCACACATTTTGGCCTAAATAGCTTGAATCAAGACAATTTAACCGCATTAGGTAGTGATGGAAATGCACCACAACTCTTTTTACACGGTGCTTGGGGTGAGCTCAAAATAAATGAAAATATTTATGTAGGTGGCGGTCTGCATTACTGGAAAGGCCTTACAAGATCGGCCAACCAAAGTACCCTTAATTTTATGACCTTAGATCAAAGCAGGCCGTTTACCTCTTGGCACTCATTGGGTATTACCGACCAGTTTGCAAGGCATTTGGGTATGTACGTAAAAGGCGCGCCCGGTAAATTCGAATACCGTTTTGCTGTTAACACACCAATGCGTAATCCATTGGGTGCAGGCAAAGACTACAGTGCTGCTTTTTATGTAGATGCCGGAGCGCAAAGTCCGCTCACCTACACAGGTGCATCAACCCTAGACGAAAGTGGTCATGCCAAAGGCAATACCATTATTGAAGGTTATGTAAAGTATAACTTATTTGATAAGGAGTCTACCAAGTTGCCCTACTACGTAGGCACTTACATGGGCTCCAAAAAAGTATTGGCCATAGGTACAGGCTTTTTTATGCATCCCAATGGCATGTACAATGCTGATACTCAGCAACACAGCAGCGTAAGGCATTTTGCAGTAGATGCATTTTTAGATATGCCCGTTTCATCAGGTGCTGTAAACGCTTATGCTTCCTTTCAGAAATTTGATTATGGAGAAAATTACATTAGCCGTTGGGCAGGCACAGGTACTAGCCTGTATGGTCAATTAGGCTATTACATTTCGGGCACTAAAACAATGCCTTACGTTGCCTATTCGAGCTCTAACTTTGATGGAGCCGTTGATCCGGTTACTTCTCTTAATGTAGGCATGAATTATTTTATAAACGGGCACAATGCCAAAATAACGGCTGAGTATCACCACATTGTTAAAGATTACCGTGAAGCATCTATTACACCGGGTGGCTTAGACAACTTGAGTGCTTTAAGACTACAACTTCACATCTTTTTGTAAATCCTATAACTTCTGTTGAAAATGAATAAAATGAGAAACGACAACGACAATTTAAATCTGTATTGGAAAGAAAATCTGCAATACCTAGTAATTCTATTGAGTATTTGGTTCCTGATATCTTATGGATGCGGGATTATGTTCGCCGATGTATTGAACACTATAAAAGTAGGTGGATTTCCACTTGGTTTTTGGTTTGCCCAACAGGGCTCTATCTACGTGTTCTTGGTACTGATCTTTGTGTATGTAGTACTTATGAACAAACTGGATAAAAAATACAATGTAGACGAAAAATAATCTTAAGCTTTTTTAATCGAGAAATATCATGGATCAATTACAAATCTGGACTTTTTTAATAGTAGGTTTAACCTTTTTATTATACATAGGCGTGGCCATTTGGGCGCGTGCAGGGTCTACAAAAGAATTTTATGTAGCAGGTGGTGGCGTGTCACCCCTTGCCAATGGCATGGCCACAGGCGCAGACTGGATGTCGGCCGCTTCATACCTCTCAATGGCAGGCCTCATTTCATTTACTGGTTATGGCGGCTCGCAATACCTTATGGGCTGGACAGGCGGCTATGTACTTTTGGCACTTTTGCTAGCACCTTACCTCAGAAAATTTGGCAAGTTTACCATTCCTGATTTTATAGGCGAGCGCTACTACTCAAAACAAGCTCGATTGATTGCCTTACTTTGTGCCATCTTTATTTCATTTACCTATGTAGTAGGCCAAATGAAAGGCGTGGGTGTAGCCTTTGCCCGCTTCTTAGAAGTGCCTTTCACTACAGGTATTTTAATAGGTATCGCTATTGTATTCTTTTACGCAGTACTAGGCGGCATGAAGGGCATCACTTATACCCAAGTAGCCCAATACTGTGTTTTGATTTTTGCTTTTACCGTTCCCGCTGTGTTCATCTCTTTGCAAATGGTAGGCAACCCAATTCCACAATTAGGTATGGGAGGCACGCTAGAAGACGGTACTTATTTGCTAGATAAGCTCAACCAACTCAGTACAGATCTAGGTTTTCATGAATATACGACAATGGGTATGGATGATCGGGTCAACGTGTTCTTTATTACTGCTGCCTTAATGTTTGGTACAGCTGGTTTGCCACACGTAATTGTACGTTTCTTTACGGTACCCAAAGTAAGAGATGCGAGAAAATCTGCTGGTTACGCTTTGTTGTTCATTGCTTTACTTTATACCACGGCCCCAGCAATTGCTACTTTTGCGCGTACTAATTTAATTCAAACTGTAAGCAACCAACCTTATGCAGAAATGCCAAGTTGGTTTACCAAATGGGAGAGGGCAGAGCTACTCCAATTTGAAGACAAGAACAATGATGGTATCATCCAATATGTGGCCGATCCTACTGTTAATGAGTTGATCATTGACCGCGATATTATCGTATTGGCCAATCCAGAGATTGCCAATTTGCCCGCATGGGTAATAGCCTTGGTAGTTGCAGGTGGCTTGGCAGCGGCATTGTCAACGGCAGCAGGTCTATTGCTGGTAATTGCCACTTCCATTTCACACGATTTATTAAAGAATTACCTCAAACCAGACATTTCTGAAAAAGGTGAGCTGATTGCAGCCAGAGTGGCCATTGCCGTAGCTGTAATCGGTGCAGGTTTGGCAGGCATGAATCCTCCAGGCTTTGTGGCACAAGTAGTGGCCTTGGCATTTGGTTTGGCCGCTTCTTCCTTCTTCCCGGCCATTATCTTGGGTATTTTCGATAAGCGCATGAACAAAGAGGGCGCTATGGCAGGTATGATCATCGGCATTTTATTTACTACGGTGTATATCTGGTATTTTAAGCCTCAGTTAGGTGGGCCGGGTACGCCCGAAGGTTACTGGTTCGGCATTAAGCCAGAAGGCATTGGTACTTTAGGTATGCTGATCAACTTAGTAGTGTCATTGGTGGTAAGTAGATTGACACCGGCGCCTTCTGCCAAAGTGCAAGAAATTGTGGAAGATATTAGAGTGCCAAGTGGGGCAAAAACTCCGGTTCATGCCCATTAAATAATTGATGAGTGAGGGACAGATAACTGGTTTGTTATTGTCCTTTCTCAGACATGTGGTCTGCGTAATGCAGACCACTTTTTTCGATTTAACCAATAACTGTAAAATTTTAAGATGATGATCAAAGGATTAATTGCTGATATTATTTTAGTAGTGTACTTAATGGGTACGCTTTATGTTCGATTTGTGGTTGAAGATACACTAGTTGGACATCCTTTTATTTCTATGGGTGTAGGCGTGGTGATGCTGCTTTTTATTTGGGCGCTTATTAAGGTAAAAGTATTAAAACCCAATTATTTTGGTTTGATGAAAAAGTGAAGAACTGACTACTGTACATTTCTCAAAATCTGCAGTGGATTGTGGCGCAGTGCACTGGCGCACAATCCACTTGGCAATTACCATAAGGGCTGTGAGCCACAGCCCTTGGAGGTGAAAAATATAAAAATGTATAGTAGTGTGAGTGAAGAACTTTGGAAGGTAATTCCTTATATTTAATTAGAATTTCCTTAAATTCAACTAATCTAAACCACCTTATCACCAAAATGGACAAACTATACAATAAGCTGGTAGCTTTAATTTGCTTTGCTTGTTTGCTCATCTTTGGGCCTGTGCTGCTCAGCACTTCTATGGCTACGCCTTTGGTGGCAGGCATCCCGGCTTCTTACTTTTTTTTGTTTTCAGTTTGGTTATTGTTCATAATTTGTGTGGCTGTAATTGTACAGAAAAGTGAATGGTAAATGATGACCTATAACACTATATTAATCATTGCCTGTGCCTATTTGCTATTTACCTTCTTGGCAGCTTTTCTCACTCAGAAGTGGCCACTACTGCAAAGGCTCATGTCAGAAAATAGCTTGGTGTATGCACTCTCCTTAACCGTTTATTGCTCTGCTTGGACTTTTTATGGAAGTGTAGGTCGGGCAGCTACTACAGGCTTAGGTTTTATTGGTGTTTACTTAGGCCCTACACTATTGGCACCTATGTGGTTGTTCATGCTCAAAAAAATCATTAGGATCAGCAATTACCTGCGCATCACCTCTATAGCCGATTTCATTTCTTCTAGATACGGCAAAAGTGCCAAGCTTGGCGCCTTGGTATCCATCGTTTGCATCTTTATCATTATCCCCTACATCTCTATACAACTTAAGGCCCTAGAGTTTAGCTTTTATCTTTTACAAGATGGCAATTTTGCAAAAGGCACCTCTGGCCAAGGAGCCGCTTTTTACTTTGATCCTTCCATAGTTTTCGTGGTTATCTTTGCTGCATTTGCCATTGTATTTGGCACTACCAACCTAGACCCAAGCGAAAAACACCCCGGCCTTGTTAATGTCATTGCCTTTGAAGCCATCATAAAACTAGTCTGCTTTTTGATCGGTGCTTTGGCCATTGTATACTTCATATTCAATGGCATAGGCGATATATTTACTAAAGCGCAAAGCAAACTCAATCTTAATGCGCTTTCTGTTGTAGGCAATGGAAGCAGCAGTTATCAGTCTTGGGTAATCATTAGCCTCTTATCGGCCATGGCCTTTTTATTCTTGCCAAGGCAATTCCATATGGCGGTGGTGGAGAACAACAGCGTAAGACACATAAAAAAAGCTACTTGGCTCACGCCACTTTATCTGTTTGCGATTTCCTTATTCGTATTACCCATAGCCTTTGCAGGTACGATTTTGTTCGATGCCTCCATAGAGCCGGATACCTATCTTTTGAGCATCCCTTTGCAGCAAGGTTTATCGGGTATTGCTTTAGTGGTTTTTATAGGTGGTTTGGCGGCCACTTCAGGCATGATCATCGTTTCTATGATCTCGTTGAGCATCATGATCAGTAATAACATCTTTTTGCCCTTTTTGCTGCGCATCAAAAAACAATACACCTACTTTTTAAGCGATCTCAATAGCCGCTTAATGCAACTGAGGCGTGTGCTCATTGTAGCCGTAATGCTGCTCTCCTATGGTTTTTATAAGTTCTTTTCTATTAACTATTCCATTGTATCTATAGGCTTGATTTCATTTGCGGGCATTGCCCAATTGGCACCAGCCATTTTTTTTGGGATGTATTGGAAATGGGCTACAGAAAAAGGAGCCTTTGCAGGCTTTAGTGTGGGCATAATTTTGTGGTTCTTTACCATGCCCCTTACCAACCTAGCAGAATTAGGCATTTTGGACTCCTCATTACTTACTGAAGGGCTTTTTGGCCTATCCTTTTTAAAGCCCACAGCTTTGTTTGGTTTGGGGGGTATGGATGTGGTGAGTCATGGTACTTTTTGGAGTCTCACTGCCAACTGCTTTGTGCTGATTACAGTCTCTCTTAATTCTAAGCGCTCACCTTTGGAGATTTCTCAATCCGACATCTTCCTCAACCCTGAAAAGTATTATAAATCAGAAAATCCCAGGGCCTATGTTTTTGAGAGGCGTGCCGATTTTGAAGAATTGCATCGGGTTTTAAAGGCAATTTTAGGGGAGAAGAAAGTAAAGGAAGTGATGTTGCAATATTATGGGGGCAATGTCTTGAGTAATTTCCCTATCTATGCTGACTCAGGTTTTATCAATTTGGTAGAAAGTCATTTATCAGGCAGCATAGGAGCGGCCTCAGCTAAGATATTGCTCAACCATGTGGTAGACCAAAAGCCCATTGATCCAGAAGAATTGATTTCTCTGCTAGATGAAACCTATCACGTTTACGAATATTCGCAGTTGCTAGAGAAAAAATCTAAAGAGTTGAGCGATACCACCCAAGAATTAAAAGAAGCCAACAAGCAATTAAAAGAACTAGACGATTTAAAGAACATCTTCATCAGTAATGTAACGCATGAGTTAAGGACGCCCATTACCTCCATTAGATCCCTGGCTGCCATTTTGGGCAAGTACGATGTGGAAGAAGAAGAGAAGGCTAAGTTTTTGAAAATAATCGATGATGAATCTGAACGCGTTTCTAAACTGATCGATCAGGTGTTGGATTTAAGAAGAATGGAAGCAAAGCCTTCTTTAGTAAAAAGTGCTTTTCAAATAGATGAATTGATTCGAAAAATAGTATCAGGTTTTGAAGAAATGAAACACCAAAGGGCTATTAACATGCAGCTTGAGCCCTTAAAAATTTACACTGATAGGGAAAAACTTCAGCAAATACTGATAAATGTCATTGCCAACGCAATAAAATTTACCGATTATTCCGCAGGCAAAATAGATATTAAAGCTTTTGCGAGTAAAAATAAGGTTTTTGTGGAGGTAGCAGACAATGGGATTGGTATAGATGAAAAGCATCAAAAAAAGGTTTTTGAGCGCTTTTACCAAGTGAACAGCCAAGGAGAGAACAAGCACAAAGGCTCAGGCTTAGGTTTGGCCATCTGTAAGTCTTATGCAAATGCAATGGGAATCGATTTAAAATTGAAAAGTAAAATAGGGGAGGGCACGCTGATCTCCCTAGAGATTTAAGTAAAATAGAATAAGAAAATGATACCGATGAATAAAAAAGTACTAATTGTAGATGATGAGGAAAATATTCTCATTAGTCTCTCTTATCTTTTAAAAAAGGAAGGCTATGCTGTAAAAACGGCGGCCAATGGCAAAGAAGCCATAGAAAGGTTTAGGCAATTTAAGCCTGAGGTAGTTCTGCTCGATGTAATGATGCCCGAAAAAGACGGTTTCAGCACTGCCAGAGAAATTCGCCAAATGGATGAAACTTCAGATGCACACATTATCTTTTTAACTGCCAAGGGCACCTCCCAAGATAAATTAAAGGGCTATACCTCCGGCGCAGATGACTACGTGGTAAAGCCTTTCGACAATGAGGCCTTGCTAGACAAAATCATGGATAAATTTGTGTGAGCAAACCCTTCCTATCTTAAAAACCTTGTGAGGTTTTATCTGTAACATGAGCTTTAAATGAGCTTATTGATCATAAAACCTAACTATACATTTTTCTGTAATCCCGTTAGGGATGAAATAATTATTAGCCAATAAGGCACAAAACAGCGGTAAAATCCCGTAGGGATGACACCATTAAATCTTTTTTGTATAGTAGCAAGTCATAAAACCTCACAAGGTTTGCTAGTAAATTTACTAATAAAGTATGCCTTAGCTTAAAACCTCATCTATCAGTTAGAAGGTGCCTCTATAGACTGATAGAACTTTTGTAACTCAAAGAAGGCCTTTTTCTTCTCTCCATTGTCGGTGATGAGGCCTTTGAGGTTCCAGTAGTCTTGCACTCCCTGGTACAAGCGCATAGCTGAGCGAAAATCTTTTAAGACCCAAGGCGACATACCTACCAAGCCCTCTTGCGCTTTGATCATCTCTATTTGTTTTTTGTACACCAAAGCCTGATACTCTTCTGAGTAGATTACATAGTCTTCTTCTTTGCCCGAAACGCCTCTTTTAGCACCTGCACCCATTTCACTAAAAACAAAGGGCTTACCTTCAGGTATATGAAATCTAATTTTCGGTATGTTTTCAACCATGGTTTGTCTGGCCTTCATGGCAGGAATGTTTGCACTTAAGGCCATAAAGCCTGAGTAATACCATCCAAAATACTGGTTAATGGCGGCCACATCTACCACACTAGCCAAAGGGTCTTCAATTTCTATATTCCAAGTGTCAAATTCTTTGCCTTGCATAGTTGGGAAGTAGTAATTCTTAGCCATAGCCTGTATTTCCTCTCCACCAAAAATTAAGGCAGCGGTGGTGAGTCGGGTATCGTCCACACTTTTTACGTAAGTATTCAAGGCCCTAAAGAAATTGTTTCTTGCCTCAGACATAGGGGTCTCGTTGCCCAAACTCCAAAAAATGATACTGGCCCTGTTTTGATCACGATCAATCATTTCTTTCATGCGGTTTTTGGCCATTTCCATTACCTCGGGGCTTTCAAACTTTACATTCCAATAAACCGGGATTTCTGCCCAAACCAATAAGCCCATTTCATCTGCAGCTTTTAGCATATTTTCATTGTGGGTATAGTGGGCGAGCCTCACGTAGTTGCAGCCAAGTTCTTGTGCTTTAGCAAGTAACTCTACGGCTTCTTGGTAGCTTGAAGCGCGACCCTTGGCGCCTATGGCCTCTTCGTGCAAAGAGATACCTTTTAAGAAAATGGACTCCCCATTGAGCACGATTTTATTACCTTGTGTCTCAATTGTACGAAATCCGATTTGATCCACCACGGTTTCAGTCTCTGTGCTTAGTTTCACTTCATACAATTTAGGGTTGCTCGGCGACCATAATTCTGGGGAAGCATTTAAACTCAAACTGGCACGACCATCCTTAATATTGAAGGATTGGGCTATACCTAGTTCATCGATTTGCAGTTGTACTTTGCCGCTTTCCATACCATTAAACTCAACCCAACCTTCTATTTTTTTAGGGTCCTTAGCTGCTAATTGAATTTTGTAGTTCTGAATAAAACCTTTTGGCATTTCTAGCAGATGCACATCGCGGGTAATGCCGCCGTAATTGAGCCAATCGGTACTGGTGGTGGGGATGTCATCTGCGGTAAGCGTATTGTTCACCTTCATCACCAAAAGGTTTTCGCCTTGTTTTAGGTGTTCGGTGATTTCGCAATTAAATGAAGTATACCCACCTGTATGGCTGGCTACATGCGTGCCATTTAGGTAAATTTGGGCTTTGTAGTTTACGCCGCCAAAATGCAAAAAATATCTTTTATCGCTTTTCTTATCAGCAAAGAAATCTCTCTTGTACCATACCTTTCCATTATAAAAAAAGAGCCTGTCGTCTTGGGTGTTCCAATCGCCGGGCACCTGTAGAGTGAGGCCATTCTCCAAACTCAATTCTACCAACTCGCCAGGACCAGCTTTGTAATTGCGTTCCAAAAATTTATACCTGTCGTTAAGCGAGAAAATGGTCGGGTCAATCAGTGCATTCCAAGTACCTGCGAGAGATACTTTTTCCCGAGCGTTAACATTGTTGATAAGTGGGGCACAGGGGATGTCTTCTTCCTTAGGCGCAGAAAAAAAGTCTTGTGCAAAAGTGAAATTGACCAGAAGCAAGCCAATTAACAGAAGTGGCCATTTTGTTTTCATTTTCATTAATTTTCTTGTTTTAAAAATGATTTAGTGTGGCAAGTGTATGCATTTAAGGCATCTCAACAGGCTTAACCGATCAGTTGGGGCTTATTTTTCAGTCTTTTTTTGACTTTAAGTACTGCGAAGGTGTTTGCCCGGTGGTTTCTTTAAAAATTCTATTGAAAGAAGATTTGGAGTTAAAGCCCGCTTCTAATGCCAGGCCGAGCAAAGTGAGATGTTGGTATTGAGGTAGGTTTGATAAGCGCTTAAATTCTTCTACTCTGTATTCATTCACCAACTGGTAAAAGTTTTTATCAAATACCTCATTAATGGTTTGGGAAAGATTTTGGCGAGAAATTGCTAGCTCGTTGGTCAGCAACTGCAGATTGTAATCTGGATTGGTAAAGGGCTTGGCCTCTTTAAAATGCTTTTCAATTTTTTGGGCATTTTCTCTTAATACATGTCGGTCTAAGCCCGATTTAGCGTATTTTTCTTCGTTTTGTTTTTGGTATGAAGATTCAAATATAATGGGTTGGGTAAGCCCGAAAAATAATAGCACGTGACCCATAATAGCGAAGTTGAAATATTGAAACCAAAAAATGGTCTCCTCGCTACTTAAAGAAAACACCTGAAAGCGCGGCGCTAAAAAGAACAACAAATTGCTTAGCAGTACACAAAACATAAAAGGCAAAACCCATTTGAGCGATTTCCCCTTAGATTTATTGGAGAAAAAATCTAAGATATTTTTTTGATGCCTAAGGATAAGGCGAAAAGTACCCAACCAATACATTAAAATAGTACCACCAATTACAACGGTAATACTTAAAAAAGTGATGCTGTATGCTTCATCACTATAATACGCTGCTGAGATAGACTCTGGCAAAAAAATAATTCTGCCAACACTCAAAAGCAAAAAGGGGACAAGGTGTAACAGGTGCTTTTTCTTAAAAGTAAAGGAAGTTTTGATGAGACTACGCACATAAAAATAGAAGATAGGCCCTGATAAGGCCAAAAAAGGCACAAACCCAATTTTTGTATAGGTAGTAAGCCCCTTTGGTAGCAAAACGCCCAAGAAAAATAAGGTAATAATAAAAAACCAAGCTGAGAGAATAAGGCTAGATAAGTGCCTAGGCTTTCTGAGTAAAAAGAAAAACGTGCTTATGAGCGATTGCGTAAATCCTAAGAAAAGCATTTGTTTGGCTTAAATTGGGCGGCAAGTAAACTACTGATAAATTAGTTTTAAAACCTATGCGATTTTACGCATGTATACTACAAATTTAAATTTATAACAAAATCATCGTTTACGTTCTTTTTCTAAAAAATCGTAACAAAATCTACATCAATAAAATCGATTTAGGACCTTACCTCTCTGTAGCATATACGTATACCAAAACAAAAGTATGTGAGAAAATTGCAAGTTTTTATGGGTGAGACGCTGCGAAGATATTTTTTGATTTTTACTGTATCTAAAGCCATATCTTGTTAAGTAAAATAAGATTCATTTTGAGAGTCTGATTTATTTACATAGTTTTTACTTATCAGCTCATTTAATTTTACCTCGTTTGGCGTAAATAAAGTTTGCACAAAAGCCACGAACCACTATATCGCACTTGTGAGGTTCGTAAATTATAATTACCTTTATTAGGCATATTTTTTTCAATAGTTTTAAAATACTTTTTTTTGCGATTCGTAATTTATAGCCAGAGCATTACTTATTAACGCAACTACAAAACACCACTGAAACAAGTGGCCATCTTTTTTAACTCTTCGGCTTTACTTCTTTTCAAAGTCGTTTAAAATTAAGGGGTATGCGCCTTTTGAAAGAGACAGAGAGCACAATGATGCCACTTTATTAAAACGGATTTCAAGCATATATAGGAGTTTCGCAAAACGCTAAGAGCCCACGTTTTGCAATCACATTTCTTTTAACACGCTGCATGATCACTGTGGATGATGTAGTGGAATAAAACTTTATTT
>CAKZMZ010000461.1 GCA_937129345.1 uncultured Thalassovita sp.
TTTACAGAAGAATATGCCCACGAAAAACTGATCAAGCAATTCAACACCACCTCTTTAAAAGGTTTTGGCGTAGCACACATGCAAGCGGGCATTATAGCGGCCGGGGCCATCCTGTACTATCTAGAAGCTACAGAGCATCATGAAACAGCACATATAGCCAGTATCTCCCGTGTAGATGAGGGGCAATATGTATGGTTGGATAAATTTACCATTCGCAACTTGGAGTTGCTCTATCCGCAACACGAAGGCGGTGTGCCTTTGATAGAGACCCTCGACCAGTGTGTCACTCCCATGGGTGCCAGAACTTTGAGAAAATGGGTTGTTTTGCCTCTCAAAGATAAGGCGGGCATCAATTTCCGCTTGTCGGTGGTGGCCTCTTTTAAGGAGAAGGAAGCCCTAAGAGAGCGCTTGCTCGATTTTTTGTCGCAGGTAGGAGATTTGGAACGATTGATTTCCAAAGTGGCCACGGGTCGGATCAATCCCAGAGAGTTGGTGCAGCTTAAAAAATCCTTAGAACAGGTCAAACCCATTCGCGATTTGTTACAGGCTTGTGAAAAAGCACCCATACAGGCCTTAGTGCAAGACCTAGATGCTTGCACCGGCCTTATAGAGGAAATAGAACGGGTATTGCAGGCTCAGCCTCCTTTACATACCAATCAAGGGAGCCTGATCAACGATGGTGTGGACGAGCAATTGGATGAATTGAGAAAAATTGCCTATTCTGGCAAAGATTACCTGCTCACCCTACAAAAACGCGAGATGGAACGTACAGGCATTCCTTCCTTAAAGATTGCCTATAACAAGGTATTCGGCTATTATTTAGAAGTAACCAATGCGCATAAAGACAAGGTGCCCGAAACCTGGATCAGAAAGCAGACCTTGGTCAATGCTGAGCGCTACATCACCGAAGAACTCAAAGTCTATGAAGAGAAGATACTTAATGCCGAAGAGCAGTTGTTCCGCATAGAGCAGCAGTTTTATCAAGATTTGGTAGCTTACGCTATGCAATATATACAGCAGGTACAAAAAAATGCCCGTTGTTTGGGTACCATAGATTGCCTAATGTCCTTTGCGCAGATTGCAGTGGACAACGATTACTGCCAACCTGAGGTCAACGATGGTTTTGCCTTAGAAATTAAAGCGGGTAGGCATCCTGTTATAGAAAAACAGCTGCCCCCAAGCGAGCGCTATGTACCCAATGACATCCTTTTAAACAATAAGGACCAGCAAATATTGATCATTACCGGGCCTAATATGGCGGGTAAATCTGCTTTGTTGAGGCAAACGGCCCTGATTGTTTTAATGGCGCAGATGGGTTCTTTTGTACCAGCCAAAGCGGCCAACATTGGCCTCGTAGATAAGGTATTTACGCGGGTAGGTGCCTCAGATAATTTATCTAGAGGCGAATCTACCTTTATGGTAGAGATGACAGAAACGGCCAGCATTCTCAATAATTTGAGTGAGCGCAGTTTGGTGCTTATGGATGAGATCGGTCGAGGTACCAGTACCTATGATGGTATTTCTATCGCTTGGTCAATTGTGGAATACCTGCACAATGTACTGGGGGCCAAGGCCAAAACTTTATTTGCTACACATTACCACGAACTTAACCAATTGGCCGATGATTTTGAGCGGGTAAAAAATTATAATGTAGCCGTAAAAGAAGCGGGCAATAAGGTTATCTTTCTTCGCAAGCTTAAGCCAGGGGGTAGTGAGCACAGTTTTGGTATCCATGTAGCACAAATGGCTGGTATGCCCAACCAAGTGCTCATCCGCAGCAACGAAATCTTGGCTTATTTAGAAAAAGACAAGCTAAGGGGGCACAACAGCAAAAAAATCAAGAAAAGGCTTAAAGAAACACCTAAAATCAACTATCAGCTCAATCTTTTTGAGGCCAAAGACCCGCATTACGAACAGGTGAAAAAACTTCTGAATACTACAGACATCAATACCATTTCTCCAGTGGAGGCCTTGCTCAAGCTAAATGAGCTCAAAAAACTGCTCGAAGAGAATGGCCAAGAAGCTGCCTTGGCAGGAAACGACGTTTCGGAAAAAACTTCTTAGTAAGCGCTGGGTAGCACATGTAAACAAATGCCAGTGGTTGTTTCTCATATTTAGCTGCCTATCCATAAAAGAAATGTTTGATAAAAGTCATACTTGGCGCTGAGTATTGTAGTAGGAAATACACGGATTTTAGGGTAGTATTGATAATAATCAAACTGCCAATGCCATGAAAACAGTACTCTTCACCTTCGTATTAATATTGCTCTTGCCTTACAATGCCTCCGCATACTTGGATTCTTTAGATTATGCGCTCATAAATGCCGTTAAGACCTGTGATTATGCGCGTGTGAACGCTGCCGTTAAAACGGTGCCCGATATCAATGTGGCTGATGCTTCCGGAAAGACTGCTTTACATCATGCAGTGGTATGTGCAAATCCAGAAATCGTTTCTTTGTTGTTATTGCATCATGCCAATCCATTGTTAGAAGACAAGCAGGGAATGACCCCTTTGGATTACGCTATGTTGTTCGAACAAGCAGCAATTATAGAGATTCTACTCAATAGGCAGATGCCCACAGGGGTACAAGCCATGTAGCTAAGATCCAATCAATCGAAAGCATATAGCTTAGCCATAATTTAAATGGTTAAGCTTCTTGTATTTTTGTAACTTGGCAAGAAATTACTGAAACATGTCCATCGTCGTACTTGCTAAAGATAAAAAGGCCTCATCAATCCAAGAACAGCTTTCTCGCTTAACAGATATACCTGTTCTACTACCCGAAGAAATAGAAGATAACAGTGCCGTAAAATATGCCATAGTTTGGAAACATCCTCAGCGCGACTTATTTAAATACGAGCGCTTATCTATGATATGTTCTTTTGGTGCAGGGGTAGACCATTTGTTTCAAGAAGGAACAGGATCCATAGGCGTACCTATCGTGCGCATAGGAGACGCTGGCTTGGCAGAAGATATGGGGCGGTATATGATAGCTGCCTTGGGTTATTGGGAACAGCGCTTACAGACTTATGCGCAGCAACAGGCCGAGAAAATTTGGCGGCCTCAAAGGGCAAGGCCCAAACCTTTTGTCGGCATCCTCGGTCTTGGGGTAATTGGGCAGCATGTTGCCACGGTATTATCGCATTTGGGATACCAAGTAAAAGGCTATAGTTTGAGTCCCAAAAAGCTAGAGGGTGTAGCAACTTATGCGGGCGCCTCTGAATGGGATGCATTTTTGGCCGATTTAGATTGCTTGATTTGCTTATTGCCCCTTACTGATGCTTCAAGAGGAGTGGTAGATCTAGCTGTTTTGCAAAAGTTGAATAAAGGCGCTTTTTTGATCAATGCCGCAAGGGGAGGCGTTTTAAACGAAGAGGACTTGCTCCATACTTTGAATTCAGGACAGCTTTCTGCGGCTTTTTTAGATGTTTTTGAAGAAGAACCTTTATCTAAAGAGCATCCATTTTGGACACATCCTCAAATTACTATTACGCCACATGTGGCAGCCCTTACCAATGTACCGCTTGCCTGCCAGCAAATTGCCGAAAATATTGAAAGACATAGAAAAGGTTTGCCATTGCAGTATGAGGTAAATAAAGAAAAGGGTTACTAAATTATGCCTTTACAGGTGTGTTGCCCTTCATTTTGATGAGGTAGTATTCGGTGCCGTCTTCGGCTTTACCTACCAAATTGCCTTTGAATTTATCTAAGTTCCTTTCTTTTTCTGAAATATTGGCATTGGCCGCTTTTTTAGAAAATATGGCCTTGAACAAGATCAAAGTAAGGATTGCAAGGTTAATGCTTGCGAAGAAAAAACCTTTTAGTTCGTAGGCAGGTGTGGTTTCCATACCTGCTAAGCTAATTACTAATAAAATGGAAAGAAACGGGATACTTGTTAAAATCTTCATGATACTTGTTTTTTAATTGATGTTCCAAATATCAGTGGTTAGTACGTAATCTATTTACGCAGTATATATCATATCATAAAAATTTTCCAGAGTGCCGATAAAACGACGAGTAGCAAAGAAAGTGGGAGCAGGTATTTCCAGCTAAGTGTCATCAATTGATCTACCCTAAGGCGCGGGTAGGTCCATCGTGCCCACATTTGTAAAAAAATCAGGAACAGTACCTTAGAAAGTATCCAAAAACTGCCCCAGGCGTTGGCGGCTATTGTACCAGGCACTCCACTGGTCCAGTCTGCCAAAGCTAGTGAGCCCATGTTGGGTAGGGGCGTATTCCAACCCCCTAAAAATAAGATGGCGGCTAAAAAGCTCACCAAAAGCATCATACCATATTCAGACAGCATGAACATGGCCCAGCGAAAACCAGAGTACTCGGTATGGTAGCCACCGATCAATTCGGATTCGGCTTCGGGCAAGTCAAAAGGCGCGCGGTTGGCCTCTGCTAAAGAGGCTATAAAAAATACGATAAAGGCAGGGATGAGAATGGGTGCTCTAAATATATTCCAGGTTAAAAATCCTCCTATCGAAGTTAGGTCTATCCCTGTTGCTTGCAAACCAAAAAGAAAGTTTTTTTCCGGCAATGAACTGAAGCCCTCCTGGCTTTGTGCCCAAGTGAGCAAGGTGCCTTGTTGCAAGCAAATTTCCTGTAAATTCATGCTTTGGCAGATAATTACCACGCATAAAACTGCCAAGGTAAGTGGTATCTCATAAGAAACGATTTGTGCTACAGAGCGCAAAGCGCCATACAGCCCAAACTTATTATTGGAGCCCCAGCCGGCCAGTAAAATGCCGAGCACATCTAAAGACACAATGGCCAATAAGAAAAACACCCCGATTGCAGTACCAGAGCCCATTAAATCTGGACTGAAAGGGATTACCGCAAACCCAGAGAAAATAACGGTAAAAATAATGGCAGGAGCCACGATAAATAAAAATTTATCTGCTGCTTTTGGGATGATATCTTCTTTTTGCAATAACTTGAGCAGGTCGGCCACGGTCTGTAAAAGCCCGTAAGGCCCTGTTTCCATAGGGCCCATTCTGTCTTGTATAAAGGCAGATATTTTGCGTTCGGCATAAATGGCAAAAACCGCGAATAGCAATAAAAAAGTTAAGAAAATAAAAAACGCCTGCCACATAATACCTTTCTAACCTCTGACCTTATCCAAGATTTTATTTAAAAAAAACACTTCTTCTTCGCTCAGTTTTCTAAAACAGTCCTCCAAGATTTTCTCGTCTTTTTCTATTTTTTGTAAAAGCCCAAAGCCTTGCTCGGTGAGCGATACATCTACCTGCCTACGGTCTAGGGGAGATACGGTTCTTTTTACTAGTTTTTTCTGTCGCAGTTTTTCCACCAAACGAGAGGCGTTGGACATCTTGTCCAACATGCGCTCTATAAGCAAATTTACCGAGGCAGGCTTGGGATGTTGACCTTTCAAAATGCGTAAGATGTTGTACTGCTGCGGTGAGAGCGAATAATTCTTAAAAAAGCGTGTATGCATGGAGTTGACCCAATTACCCGTATACAACACATTGAGCATGGCTTTTTGGTATTCGTCTTTAAACTTGGTTTGTTTGATTTCTTTGCCTAATTCCATAATGGGCGAAGCTAAATTTTAATTAATGCATAAGTCGTTAGTATGAACCTTTGTCTTACAAAAATACAGCATAAATTTTTATTTTAAACCTATGCGCGACTTTGTTGGTGGAGGGAGGTTTTTTGTAGATGATTATGGTTCGGAGATGATATAGGATTACGGATGTCGCTAAATAAATGCAAATAATTATTACCCGTGATGTTTAGTGCAAAAAAAAAGCTGCACATGGTGCAGCTTTGAAACTTTAAAGTGGTGTTGGACGGAATCGAACCGCCGACACAAGGATTTTCAGTCCTTTGCTCTACCGACTGAGCTACAACACCCTTTTGTTTTTGGTGGTGCAAACATAAATAATTTATCATTTACACAAAATAAAACGGCTAAAAAAATTAACCTTTATCAAAATCTTTGTTTTTAAGCCTCTTTTAGGCTTTTTTCTTTTTTTGACTTAGAGCTTTTTCCTGCTTTTTTATTGGCCACAATTTCATCGATCTTATTGAACCACTTGTGGATTTCCATTTTCTCTTGGTTGGTTAAGGCTTTCATTTTTTTCATGATTGAATTTGTTTGGTTAGTTGTTAAGGTAATTGCAAATACCATCCTGTTTGTTTACCTGAGTAGATTTGTTAAAGGCAGGCTCAGGGTAAGGTATTTAGGCAAATTGTTATTTTATCATTTTACAGAGAGGTTCTGTCATTTTTATTACTTGCTCAATTTGCTTTTGTTCACTTTTGCTTTTAAGTGAGCAACTACAGAAAATGTACTTATCAGGCCTGAGTAAAAGGGCGTGTTGTTTGTGTTTGGCAAACCATTTAGAAAAAGCCCCTTGATCCACAAAATGTGCAGGTTTTTGTTTGTGCTTTGGTACTTGCAGGTGTATGAAAGTCACACAAATCTGTAATGTTTTTATCCGGCTTTTTAAAGAGGTCTGTTTGGGTATGTGTTCAAAATTGCGCCCCTTTTCTACAAAAAAAATCAAATTGAACCCTTCTTTTAAAAAGGCGTCAGAGTTTATGGCCCTTTGCTGCGCATCTAGTACAAGGTTTTGTGGAAAGAGTTGTCCGGCCAAGTGGCTCTTCATAAAAAAGCCTTTTTTAAGCTTAATAGGAGGCGCTTCAAAGCGGTGTAAGGCTTGAGGTAACAAACAGTTTATGACAAATAGAAAATACCTGAGCGGCGAAGTAAATAACAGTCCCACTCCTACAGTAAGCCCTATTACAAAGCGGACATGTGGCTTTCTTTCTTTTTGGTAGCTATCCAATATTTTTGTAGAAAACCCTTGTTTTTCTATGAGCATTAATTTGCTGCACAGATTGTGTACATCCCTAAAACCTGCGCACATGCCTTGGCCAATGTAGGGGGGCATTAAGTGGGCGGCATCTCCTGCCAAAGCTACCTTGTTTTTTAGCCATTGCTTGGCAGTGCCACTTTTAAATTGGTAGGTTGCCTCATGCAATATGCTAAAGTCGTCTGTTTTCAAAATTTCGGGCAGTTTATCTATATGGCTTTTGTTTTGATCTTGCTTGGGCAAAGAAAACTCTACCCTTTTGTGTTTGTGCCAACTGTCTAAAAAAACATAAGCTTTGCCTTTGGGGCCTACAAACTTTTTAATGTAATCGCTGTAACGGATGTTTTGATGCAATTCTAAGTCTATTTTTAAATTGGTGGCAGTGTAACCGTAATTTTGCCAAGAAAGCCCTATTTTCTTTCTTATGCTGCTGTTGGCACCATCGCATGCGATCAAGTATTTGCTTTGTATTTGCTCTAGGTTTTGCCCTATTGCCATAGAGCTTAGTACCGCGTTTTTGGTGGTCTGTACTTTTAAGAGTTCTGCGCTATAAAAGCTTTTTACGCTTTTGTACTCTTTTAGCCTGTTTCTCAAAAGGTTCTCGAGTAAGGGAGAATAAAACAGAAAGGAGGCATCTTTACCAGAAACTGCCCGCTTGGTAATTGTAAAAAGTGCTTTGCCTTTTTGAGAACAGAGTTGTAAACCCGCCGCTTTTTTGGCTATTTGTTCAAAATCTCTATGAAGCCCGATTACTTGTAGTATGCGCAGTGTCTCATCGTCTAAGGCAATGGCTCGAGGTATTTCGTAGGGCTCGCTGTTCTTTTCTACCAAAACGGTTGGTATTTGGTATTTACCCAATAGACAAGCAGCCAATAGGCCCACAGGGCCTGCACCGCAAACCACTACATCGACTTTCTTGGGGATTGACATGGAGAAAGTGTCATTTTAGATTTCTTGAAAATAACAAATATAGACTTTTTGACTGCTTTTTGCGCTTAATACTGACAAAATTACCTGTTTTGCTTGTTTTTTGTCAGCCAAAAGATAGCGGAACAGCATTTGTTTTTAAGAAAGCGAATCAAATTTAACAAGCTATGCAAACTGAAAAAAATATTTCGAAGTTTTTGGCTGGTGAAGCAGTGGCACAAAGCATTGTTGGAGGAGGGATCAGTGAGGCACAAGTAGATATGCAGGCCTCAACAGATGGTTTGAAAATCGAGATTACTACGCCCTCTTTGGCCCTAGATAATTATGACATCGAATTAAAAAATCAATTTTTACAGATATATACTTTTTATGGTAAGTCTTTATTGCCGATGCAGGAGAATGAAGCGGTAAAAATGCCTGTGTTGATGAAAGCCATCATGTTGCCTCCAGTTGTAGATTCTAGCCAAATAGATGCTGTTTTTGACGAAGGCACTTTGCACATTTTTCTTCCATTTAAAGACAAGGAAGCAATGGCAGGTAGAAAAATCGATATAAAGCAGATGTAAAATAAGTAGTGTTGATAGTTGTGGAGTTGAACAGTTGAGATAGAACTTAGCTCTGCAGCTCAAATAAAATACGCAATCAACATTTTTTGATAATACCAATTATTTGGCCCATGATTTACCTCATGGGCCAAATTTTTTATATTAAAAATTACAAGATCTTTTTACCCTGCCTCTAATGCGTGCTTGTAATTTCTGAATGCCTTATACAAGTCTACTGCGACTTTTGTTTTACCGAGTTCGGTATTTAAAAACTCCTCTTCTTCTTGGTTGGTAAGAAAACCCACTTCGATCAAAACACTGGGCATGGTAGTTTTAGCAAGTACTAAAAACCCTGCTTGTTTTACTCCTCTGCTAGTGCGTTCTTTTCTTTGGCCAAATTGATCCTCTATAAGTGTGGCAAACATCAAACTGTTTTCTTGGTAAGCATGCTGTAAGTTGGCGAGTAAAATATAAGAAACAGGTGATTTAGGGTCAAAACCATCATAAGATTCTAAATAGTTTTCTTCTTCTAAAATAATCGAGTTCTCACGCATTGCCACTGCCAAGTTATCTTCTGAAGAACTTAACCCCATGGTGTAGGTCTCTGTACCCTTGATACTGCTTTTGTGGTATGCATTGCAATGGATAGAAATAAACAGGTCTGCCGAAGCCCGATTGGCGATTCTGGCGCGGTCTATCAATTTTACAAATTGTTCGTTTTTGGTGCGTGTGTAAATGATTTCCACATCCTGATGAAACCTGCTGATCAATTCTCCCAGCCTAAAGGCAATATCCAGGGTTACCTCTTTTTCTCTGCTATGGGCTCCTAAGCAGCCGGGATCAAAGCCTCCATGCCCTGCATCGATCACGATTTTTTTTACATAATTAGAAGGTGGGTCCAACGGTTGAAAGGCGCTGCAAGTAATTCCGATGATCGCTAAGGGAATTATTAATAGTTTTTTCATAAAATTGCATCCTAATTTTAGAATGGTAAATATGGCTCTCTTTTTAACGATTGCTAATACTAGTAATCAAAAAAATGTTAAATAGTTGCTTTTCAGCTTATTGAGTTAGTAAAATTACTAGATAAAAAGTATTTATTGCAAACAAGTAGGTAAAAGCGCTTGAGCAAACGATTTTTATAATATCCTTGATAAACTAAAAACTACGGAATGCATTTATATAGTATGTTTGTACCTTTGCCATAAGAGGTATTTTTAGTTAAGCAACCCCGAGTAGTAGCGTTGGTTTTCACATAGAAATTTTTTGATAGAGTTTGAGTAGGCACATAAAAAATACATCTTCCAACCCAGCCCTGTGTTTTAAAAGTACATTTGTGTTTTGCACAATATGTTTATGCTTGCTTTTCTCTCATTTATATGCCCAAGAAGCCGATTCTACTCTAGTAAATACCGATACTAGCCAAGTAGCTACCGATAGTTTGGCTGTAGACACCGATTCCCTAACTCAAAGAGGCCCTATAGACACTACCATTGAGTACAGTGCCAAAGATTCCATCAACTACGATATGCTTACGGGCAAGGTCTTTTTGTTCGGAGAGGCCAAGGTGACTTATGGTAACATGACCATAGAGGCTGCCGAAATACAGTTCGATATGCGCAATAATACGGTGTATGCCAATGGCGTACCCGATTCTACCGGTAGGCTTACGGGCATTCCTGTTTTTACACAGGCTGGGCAGACCTACAATGCCGAGAAAATGAGCTACAACATGAAAACCGAAAAGGGCATTATCTCGGGCATAGTAACCCAACAAGGCGATGGGTATATAAAAAGTACCAAGGTGAAAAGAACGCCAGAAAATGCCATGTATGCAGCTGGTAATATTTATACAACCTGTAATTTGGAAGAACCGCATTTTGGGATCAGGGCTAGGCAGCTTAAGATCGTGCCCAACAAATACGTAATATCAGGGCCTTTTAATTTTGAATTGAACGATGTGCCTACGCCACTTGGTTTTGCTTTTGGGCTCTTCCCCTTTTCTGATAAGCGGAGTGCAGGTATTGTGGTGCCCGTTTATGGAGAAACCAGAGAACGGGGCTTTTTCTTGCGCGATGGTGGGTTCTATTTTCCCTTGGGAGAGTATGCAGGTGTAAAACTACTGGGGCAAATCTATTCTTTAGGCGGTTGGGGCGCTTCTGTGGAATCTAATTACAGGGTAAGGTATAAATTTAGTGGTGGCTTGAGTTTTTCTTACAACAAGGTGCGGAGGCAACTAGATAATTTAGAAGCTTCGGAAACGACAGATTACTGGTTGAGGTGGCGGCACTCACCTGTTTCAAGAGGTACAAGTCGTTTTGCTGCCAACGTAAACGTAGGTTCGAGTTCCTTTAATAGAAACAACTCTTTTAATACCCAAGATTTTATTTCAGCTTCTTTCAACTCCAGTGTTTCTTATAACAAAACCTTTGAGGGAACACCTTTTACAGCAGGTGCCAGCTTAAGGATCAACCAAAACGTAAATACAGAGGTGACCAACCTCTTCCCTGAAGCCAACTTGGCCATGCGCCGTATCTTCCCTTTTAAAGGAAACTCTACCAAGAAAAACCCGCTAACCCAACTGAGTTTTTCTTATTCTGTAAATGCAAGGGCGGAGGTGACCAACGAGGAAAATAAAATAAGGTACCCCTTTAATAGGGTTTTTGAAGAGCAAACCCCAACTGATGTGGATGAAGATGATTTAGGTGTTGAAGAGGAGGATGCTCCTCCACCTGATTTCTTTGGTAATTTCGGTACTTTTTTGGCCGATGCGCAGTACGGGGCTGTACATAGGATACCCGTTTCTACCAACATCACGCTGCTCAAATTTTTCCAGCTTTCTCCGAGTTTTAACTACAATGAGTATTGGTATCCACAAAAAGCCAGCTATGTTTATGACGAAGAGCTAGATGGAGTTTTGGTAAATGAAGAGCCCGGCTTTACTCGAGCTTATGACTACAATACCAGCGTGGGCATGACCACCCGTTTGTATGCCTTCTATTATCCTAAAATCGGAAAGATTGAAGGCATTAGGCACATGATCACTCCAAATGTGAGCTATAGCTACAGACCTGACTTTTCTGACCCACGTTTTGGTTTTTATGAAAATGTGCAGAGGGATGATACGGGAGAGCGCTTTCAAAAAATCTCTCGCTTTCAGGGGGCGCTTTACGGAGGGCCGGGGCAGGGTACAAGCAGTGCCATGTCTTTTAGCATTAACAACCAGATAGAAGCCAAGGTTAGGGCTAAGCCCGACTCTACCGGCGAGGTTAAAAGTAAGAAGGTACCCATTTTACAAAACTTAAGCATTAGCTCTAGCTACAACTTTGCAGCAGATTCTTTTAATCTCTCTAACATTTCTATGAGTGCCCGTACCCAGCTTTTTAAGAACTTGCCTATTGTCAATGGTATGTCGATCAACTTAAATGCTACACTGGATCCTTATACTTACGAGTTGCAAGAAGTATCAGAAAATACCAATGGTACAAGGAGGGTTACTCAAAGAAGAACACCCAATTACGCTTGGCAAACAGGTAATGGTATTGGGCAACTCTCCAATGCTGGCCTGGCCATTTCTACCTCTTTAAGTCCACCAAAAAAAGAGAAAAAAGAAAAGAAAGAATACACAGACCGAGAGCGAGAACAGCTAGAATACATCAGGAACAATCCCGACTTGTACATAGATTTTAATGTACCTTGGACCCTGCGAGTCAATTATAACTTGCGTTATAGCAAACAAGGTTTTAGAGACGCCTCAGTAGTACAGACCTTAAATTTTAGCGGCGATTTTAAACTGACCGAGAAATGGCGCATAGGTTTTAGGTCTTCTTATGATTTTGAGCAACAGGGATTTGGTTTTACCAGTTTAAATATTTCTAGAGACCTGCACTGCTGGCAAATGCAAATGAGTTGGATCCCTTTCGGTCCGCGTCAGTCTTACAACATAGATATTTCTGTGAAATCAGCCATTTTGCAAGATTTGAAATTGAGCAAGCGAAATACTTGGTTTGATAGGTAGTTTAAGCAGATTTTTTTTCAAAGTTTTTGAGTTGTACTAAATAATCTGTGCTCAATAAATGCTTTTGATATCGCTTTGTTAAGATACAATTTGTAATTCTGACCTCAATATATATAATTTTCAGTACAAGTAATATTCATTTTTATAATGAAAGTAGGATTGGTACTGGGTAAGTTTTATCCCTTGCACAAGGGGCACTTAGGATTGATACGCTTTGCATCATCGCATTGTGATTTGTTGTACGTATTGGTGTGCGCTTCAGATAAGGAAGAAATTTCAGGTACAATAAGACTTTCTTGGATAAAGGAAGCTCTAGAAAATGAGTTTTTTGAAGATAACCAAGTAATGCCTGAGGTTGTACCTATTCTACTCAACTACAGTGAGCAAGATTTACCGAACACTTCTGTGTCTTCTAAAAAAGTAGCCAATATTTGGGCTTCTAAAATAAAAGCTTTACTTGATAGAATAGATGTGGTATTTACATCTGAAAAATATGGAGATTACCTAGCAAAATACTTGAAATGCAGGCATATAATGTTTGATGCTTTGCGTGAAAAATTTCCTGTTTCTGCCTCTGGTATTAGAAAAGACCCGTTTTCCCATTGGGATTACATTGCGAGTACAGCAAGGTCTTATTTTGTAAAAAAAGTGGCTATACTTGGTACAGAAAGTACTGGAAAATCTACGCTTGCACAGAGCTTGGCTGCCCATTTTAAAACCTCGTTTGTTTCAGAGGTCGGTAGGCAAGTAGTACCCCAAACAGAAGTATGTACGATAGAAAATCTATATGAGATTGCGGTGTCGCATGCAGAAAATATCCAGCAAAAAACCAAAGACGCCAATAAGATCATAATAGTTGATACAGACCTTACCATAACCCGTTCCTATGCCCATTTTTTGTTTGAACATGAGCTTAAAGTTGAGGCTTGGGTAGAGCAAAGCAACCATTTTGATTTATATCTATATTTAGAGGCAGATGCGCCATTTATACAAGATGGTACTAGGTTGAATGAGGCTGAAAGGAACCTACTGGACCAATCACACAAAATGATGCTAGATAAATATAATATTGGCTATGAGTCAATTAGTGGAAGTTGGAAAGTGCGTTTTCAAAAAGCCGTTGAGTTGATAGAAAGAAAATTTGAGATAATAAAAAAGCCTACTCGCATTGAGTAGGCTTTTTGCATTGAATTTCTCGTTTTATTCCATTCCACACATCATCTCAAAACCGAACGTATCTGTTCCAATAGGCGAGCCATCTGGCGGAGATAAAGGAGAAGGAAGTTTGTCTGAATTAGGGTTGCGCAAGAATTTTTCGATTTCTGCAGCTAGGTAGTAATAATGCGCTTTATCAGATTCGCTTGCGTTGTTCATCCTTCCTTGTAAATTATCTTTTAAAGCATCGAGCTTAAACATACTGATGGATTTAACTTGTTCGCTGGCATTTTTATCGGCTGCCATGTGCATTAAATGCAATACAGCCAACTTACCTGTTTGCTGTTCTACTTGCTTTTGAAGGCCACTCGTTGTTGATGAAGCTGGAAGGGTAAAATCCATTACTTGGCTGATTACATCTTCTAAGCTAGGATTTTTTTCATCCCTACTACTGTATTCTACCAATCTTGCTGCTCTTTGCGGATGGAAGATAAAGGATAATGTAGCGCTTGCTGCAGTTTCTGCGGCGCCTAGTGGATCAAAAGTCAGACCTGTTCGAGTTTTAAAAGTCTCTCTGTTTTTAGGAAAACCAATTGGTCTCGGCGGAATTTGAGCCACCAAATCCTCGGGCAGAGTTAGTGCTTCGGAAGATAATGTGCCTAACAGGGCTTCAAGTGCTTTTTGCTGCTCTTTAGCAGGAATAAACTCGGTTACCAGTTGCTTGTCGCCTTTTACGGCATAGGTGTAATTTAAGCCACCCAAAACTTTTGCTGCAGCCTCTAGTTGGTAGCGATGTAGCATGTACATGGGTACCAAAGCTTCTTCTAAAGTAGCTTTGGGCATGCCTTCTTTAATATTTTTAAGTGAAAAATCGGCAATGATTTTTTGGCGGATTTCCATCAATCTGTTAAGCTCATCGGCAGCGCTTGCTCCGTTGTCCCACAAATGGGCATTAGGATGTGCTCCTCCTGTGGGTCTTGAGTCGGCATCAGATATAAAGATCATTCCTTCTTTAATGTAATCTTCAATAATCTTATCTAGCGCTGCTGCTTCATCCGTATTTTCAGGGAAATCCTGATAGCCATAGGCAATGGTCACTTTGTCCCACTCGCCAATGCCGGTATCATAAGCATTTTCTAGGCTAATGTTGCCTTGCTTGTCCATTTCGATCAAAGGATGTGGGTAATCCATTACAGAGGCGCGGTTAGTTGGCGAGGCCGCAAAATTGTGCATTAAGCCTAAGGTGTGGCCTACTTCATGAGCTGAGAGTTGCCTTAATCTGGCCAAGGCCATTTCAAGCATTTCTCCCGATACTGGTTTGCCTTCTTCATACGGGGCTAACAGGCCTTCAGCGATCAGAAAATCTTGCCTTACCCTTAATGAGCCCAAGGAAACGTGCCCTTTAATAATTTCTCCAGTTCTGGGATCTCTTACTGAGGCACCGTAAGACCAGCCCCTCGTGGAGCGGTGGACCCATTGGATTACGTTGTAGCGTAAATCCATAGGGTCCGCTCCTTCGGGTAAAAGTCTCACCTGGAAAGCATCTTTGTACCCAGCCGCCTCAAAGGCTTGGTTCCACCAAGAGGCACCTTCTAGCAAAGCCGAACGGATAGGCTCTGGCGCGCCGCGGTCTAGGTAATAAATAATAGGTTCTACTGCCTCGCTCATTGCTGCTTCAGGGTTCTTCTTTTGCAGTCGGTGGCGGGCTATAAATCTTTTGGTAATGGGTTTGTCAATTGGGGTAGCATAGTCCATATAGGTAATGCCATAAAAACCTGCTCTTGGGTCAAACTTGCGCATTTCAAAATTATCATCGGGTAGTTCTACCAAAGAGTGGTGCTGCCTTACGGTTACAGCTTCTGGGGTGGGTGTAACGGAGCGGATATAGCCGCCAGATGGGTCTCCTATAAAAGTAAGCGTGGCTTCTAATTCTGTGTTTTTAGGGAAATTTTTGCTCATAGGTAGGTAAATGGCACTGCGGCTCATATCTAATTTGTAGCTACCTTGTTTGCGAGATTTGAGTCTGCCTGCTACATCATGCGCATCATTCATAAAAAATGAAGTAGCATCTACCAATACTTTGCCCTCACTTTCTGCGCTTATTTCAAATCCCCATAGTACTGAGCGGGCAAAGGCTTGTTCTACAGCGCGCCTTTCGTCTGTGTTCTCGCTTATTGCTCGGTAGCTGTAGTTGGGCTCGATCAATAATATTTTAGGGCCACTACGCTCAAACTCTACT
>CAKZMZ010000462.1 GCA_937129345.1 uncultured Thalassovita sp.
CCTAATTTATTTCGAGATTTATTTTTCTACACAGATAATCTCTGCTTTATTGGCTACTTTTTTATAGCTTTATCAAGCAATCTTTGTTTAGATCGTACTTTCTGAGCTGAAAGATTTTTTCTCATTTTTTTATCTTATAAGTTTAGCTTTAAGAAGAAAATTTAGGCCATTCAATTAACTATCTGTAATTATGCCTGTGTCGGTTGATACAAAATTAGAAATCAAAGAACTCGAGCTCAAATCTCTTTTTGAAACCATAAGGGCCATTAATGCCAATGCGTCAGAAAGCGATTTGTATAAGATATACAAGTTTATCATCCACTCGAACCCAAACATCTTAAAGTTGGCCCTGTACGTTTTGGACGATAAGTGGAGTTGCAAAACGCACTTTGGTACGCGGTACAATTACGATAAAATACCTTTAGATAAAAAGTTGATCGAAATTACCGAGATTGGCGATTATACTAGAGGCATCAAATATTTTGATGAATTTAATAAAGTGGTGCCAATCAAACATAAGACCCAAGTTTTGGCCTATGTTTTTACTAGTGGCACCGATAGGGGAGAAGATGATGAAATTCTTGAATTGGATTTTATTGATGCGCTCACCAATATTATTATAGTAGCGATCGAGAATAAAAAATTGGTGCGCAAAGAACACCGCCAGCAAGAATACAACAAGCAACTGAATATTGCTAAAGATGTACAGGGCCTTTTGTTTCCGAGAGAGTTGCCGTATAGCAAGAACCTAAAAGTAGAGGCCAGTTATCTGCCCCACCATACTATTGGTGGCGACTATTACGACTTTATAGAAATTGACGAAGACCGTTTTTTACTCTGCATTGCAGATGTTTCGGGCAAGGGCATTCCTGCCGCAATTTTGATGTCTAACTTTCAGGGAGGTTTGCGCATACTTTCCAGACAGGTAAGTAGTTTAAAAACCATTGTAAAGGAGTTGAATAAATTGATCATTCAAAACTCCCATGGCGAAAACTTTATAACTGCATTTTTTGCCCTCTACGACAGAAAGCAAGAAAGGATCAAATACATCAATGCGGGACACAATCCGCCTTTTATCTTTTCTGGTAAAGATGTAAAGCGTTTAGATACGGGCACGACCATCTTGGGCGGTTTTTCTGAGTTGCCTTTTTTAGAGGTCGGTTCTTTAGAGGGGCTCGCTAATTTTTTAATATTTTGCTTTACAGATGGTTTTATCGAGACTTACAACGAAGCAGGCGAGGAGTTTGGAGAAGAGTATTTACTTACTTTTATAAAAAAACACTTACACCTAGAGCAAAAAGATTTACACGCCAAGCTGATTGCAGAACTCAACAAGTTTAAAGGCAAAAATGTGTATATAGATGACATTACGCTACTTTCTTGCAAAGTACTTAAAGCATAAAAAAAGGAAGCGTTGCGCTTCCCTTTTAAAATTAGCTGTAGTGTAAAGTATGTAATGTATGGTGATGATTTTTTTAATAATATCGGTAAGCAGGTGGATCTATACTGTTCATTCTTACATATAGATTTGCTTTGGCTTTGTGGTTGGTTACATGATCGTGGATCCAAATAACGGCCTGTTGTTTTGGCATTTCGTTGCCTGCAAAGGTTTTTACCACTTCTTTAAGTTCTGCTTCGGTTAAACTAGCCATTACCAAAGAGGCATCGTCCATTTTTTCTTTTACAAAAGCCAAAACTTCTTCTTTGCTCATTTTATTGGCATCGGGTTCGTTCATTTCCACCTTTTTGCCCTTAAGCATCAGTTGGCTAAGTACATAGCTAGAGTTGGCAATATGTACCAATTGTTCTGCAAAGGTTTTGCTTTCACCCGAAGGTCTGTAGCTGAATTTATCTTCAGGCATGGCTTTGCCAATTTCTATTACCTGCGCTGTAGCTTCATTCCAAATGGGCGCATACATTTTTATAAATTCGGCCTGCCGCTGTTTCTTTTGTGCATAATTTTTATTTGCCAAATAAGCAGCTGAAAAAAAGAAGGTAATTACGAATAAAAAGTAGAGTTTTACTCTGTTCATAAGCAATTGATTTTGAGTTACTTTGAGACAGTAAATATCAATAACTCCTTAAAAAAGAAGTCATTTTAATATTTAAGCTAGTTTATGTTGCAACAGTTAATCTTAGTTGTACTCATGTGGTAGTTCCACATTGTGTTGTTCCTCCCATGGTAGGCCGTATTTATTGAGCGCCTCCATAAACGGATCAGGATTAAATTCTTCCACATTAAAGACACCGGGTTGCATCCAAACGTTGGAAAGCATCAACATGGCACCAATCATAGCAGGAACTCCTGTGGTGTAGGACACTGCTTGTGCCTTTACTTCTTTGTACACTTCGGCGTGGTCGCAGTTGTTGTACACGTAATAGGTAGCGTCTTTTCCATCTTTAACACCTTTGATCTGGCAGCCTATAGAGGTTTTGCCTTGGTAACCTTCACCCAAAGACGATGGCTCCGGCAATACAGCTTTTAAAAATTGAAGAGGAACGATTTCTTTTCCTTCATACATAATGGGGTCGATACGGGTCATGCCTACGTTTTCTAGCACTCTCAAGTGTGTGATGTACTGTTCGGAGAAAGTCATCCAAAAGCGGGCGCGTTTTAAATGAGGTATGTTTTTGGTCAGCGATTCCAGTTCTTCGTGATAGAGTAGATAGGATTCCTTTTCCCCGATTTCAGGATAATTAATGGGTTTGTGTATTTCTAAAGGTTGGGTTTCTTTCCACGCTCCATTTTCCCAATATTTACCGTTTTGTGTTATTTCCCGGATGTTTATTTCGGGGTTAAAATTGGTAGCAAAGGCTTTTCCGTGGTCTCCTGCGTTGCAGTCTACAATGTCTAAGTAGTGGATTTCATCAAAATGATGTTTTTGGGCGTATGCGGTAAAAACGCCTGTTACTCCAGGGTCAAATCCACAGCCCAATAAAGCCATTAGGCCAGCTTCTTTAAACTTATCTTGATAGGCCCACTGCCATTTGTATTCAAATTTGGCCTCGTCAATAGGTTCGTAATTGGCGGTATCTAAGTAATGTACCTCGGTTTCTAGGCAAGCATCCATAATGGTAAGATCTTGGTAGGGTAGTGCCACATTGATAACCATTTTAGGTTCAAAAGTTTTTATTAGGCTTACTAACTCGGGCACCTTGTCTGCATCTACTTGTGCAGTATGTATCTCAACGCCAAAACTATTTTTTATCTCAGAGGCTATGGCATCGCATTTTCGCTTGGTTCTGCTTGCCAACATAATTTCGGTAAAAACCTCATTTAACATGGCGCATTTATGAGCGACTACACTTCCTACTCCTCCTGCGCCTATAATTAGTACTTTGCTCATAGTTTTACTTTTAATTTTCTCGCGAAAGTAAAAATTAATCTTTTATTGCCCCATGCTTACCAGTTTTTTATGCTCGTTAAAGCAGCTATTTGACCAATTCTGCTATTATCACGCGGGATTAGAACATTAAGTAAGCTAGACTTGATGGATTTTTTAGCGATAGTATCAGCTAGTTTAATGAGGGTTAACATCCTAAATAGCCCTGCATCTTTGATATAAATATGCAGGCCTTATTAGATTGTATATGTGTCCATGCAGATGTTGGCTTCCTCATCAACATCATGTTTAGGGGTGCACCAATTTACCCATTGCTCGTCAGCAAAGCAGCGCCAAATACTCCCGCACTGTCGCCTAGGCTGGGTTTCAGAATGGCGGTTTGTAAGTCGGGATTAAAGACGTATTCTTTTACAGATTCTACGCCTTCTTTGTACAATTCAGGAATATTGCCAACACCACCACCTAAAATGATTACATCAGGGTCTATCATATTTACAATGGTAGAAATGCCTATGCCAAAATATTTAATTAGTCTTTCTATGGTAGCCACAGCCTGTTCATCTGACTTGTCTTTGTAAGCTTGGTGGATATCTTTTAGGGATTTGTCATTACCTGTTTGACTTTTGTAAAACTTTTGCAAACCAGTACCTGAAAGCACGGTTTCTACACAGCCCGCTTTGCCGCAGTAACACGCGCCGCCCGATTCATGCAAAAAGTTATGGCCCCATTCGCCTCCAATGCCGTGTCTGCCATTGAGGATTTTTCCATTCACCACCAAGCCACCGCCAACACCCGTACCCATGATTACCCCAAAAACCACATCGGCATCTAAATTTTCTTGGGTAACTACACCTAGTTTGGCTTCTGCTAGGGCAAAGCAATTGGCATCGTTGGCTATATTTAAATCTACTCCTAATGCTTTTTGCAAATCTTTGCGGAAAGGCATGCCATTTAAAGCCGTGGTGTTGCTGTTTTTCATCAATTGAGAAGTGGGGTCAATAGCCCCCGGCGTACCAATGCCGATGCTGTCGAACTTTCGCCCGCTCTCTTCTTCAATTTTATCTACTAGTTTTTTTATTTGTTTGATGATATGTTCGTACCCTTTTTCCTTTTCTGTGGGGATGCGGGTACGCAGCAAGGTCTTCATCTCCAGCGGCTCAGCCGAACTGTATTCAATAATGGCGCCTTCTACTTTGGTACCGCCAAGGTCTATTCCGAGTAGTGTTTGTATTGCCAATTTAATTATTTTTAAGGTTCCAATGCGTTAATGTTATTCTAAATAAAGATTTTTATTCATATCTAAATTAATCTTATTTTTTAGCCAGTGGATGTTCTTTGCTCAGTTCTAATAGATCCCAAAGGTTGCCATAAAGGTCTTTAAAAACTGCGACAGTTCCATACTCATGTTCTTGAGGTTGTCTCAAAAATTCAATCCCTTTAGCTATCATATCATTATAGTCCCTCCAAAAATCATCTGTACTTAAAAATAAAAAGACCCTTCCGCCTGTTTGGTTTCCAATAAAATCTTTTTGCTTTTCTTTTGAGGCTTTTGCTAGTAAAATACTAGTGCCATGAGAATTAGGAGGAGCTACCACAACCCATCTTTTGTCTTGTTCTTGAATGTAGGTATCCTCAATCAATTCAAAATTCAATTTTTTTGTATAAAAATCAATGGCTTCTTCATAGTCTCTTACAACTAAAGCTACATGAATGATGGATTGCCTCATTTATTTAGAGCCTTTTAATTCAGAACAGTCTTAAAAAATCATCCAAAGTAATCTCAGTAAAGTCTTTAATGGTCAAATCGCAGTTGCTGAGCTCTTCTGGAGAATGGGTAGTAGTTACGCCAACGACTTTTGCTTCGGACTTCAACCCTGCTTCTACACCGGGTAGGGAGTCTTCAAACACCACACATTTGGTTGGGGGGAGATTGACCGCTTTTGCTGTCTTTAAGTAAATATCAGGATGTGGTTTGCCTATACTTACGTGCTTAGCGTGCAATACTTCTTTAAAATACTTGCCTAACCCTGTTTTTTCCAATACAAAATCGGCATTTTCTACAGGGGCTGAGGTGCCAACCACGCAAGGTATGTTGGCTTTATTGAGTTGTTTGAGAAAATCCTCCAATCCGTCTACAGGCACGATATCATCAGCATAGATTTCCCTAAACAAAGCCTCTTTTTCAAAAGACAATTGCTCTAATTCTTCGGCATCTATCTCTCTATTAAATATAAGCGGAATCCACTCTTGGTTCCGTCTGCCATAGAGCTTTTCATGTAGGTCTTTTTCCGATACTTCTAGGTTATATTTCTTAAAAAACTGGTCTAGTGCTATTTTGTGGTGCGGATTGCTGTCAACAATTACGCCGTCCATATCAAAAACTGCTGCATAGCTTTTATTCATTCAGTAGAAATTTTAATTCAGATTTCAATTAATAACAAGTTAATATATGATTAGGATCAGGATTAGACAATAAACAAGATGATAATTTAAAAATATCAAAAATGTTGGCTTAATTTGTAGTGAAAATAAAAGTAGAATTTTTTTAACAGAACATACTAAACTTTTTTAGAAACATGTCAAAAATTAAGGTAGCAATCAACGGATTTGGCCGTATCGGTAGAATTACTTTTAAAGTGTTGTTGAACAACCCCGAAGTAGAAGTAGTCGCTATCAACGACCTCACTGACACTAAAACATTGGCGCATCTTTTAAAGTGGGACTCTGCCCATGGTAAATTTGACGCAGACATTGCTTATGACGAAAGCAGTATTTCAGTAAATGGAAATAAAATAAATATATACGCAGAAAGAGACCCTGCAAACCTACCTTGGTCTAAGCACGAAGTGGATGTAGTATTGGAATCTACTGGTATTTTTAGAGATGCCGATGGCGCTGGTAAGCACATTGCAGCAGGAGCCAAGAAAGTAGTGATCTCTGCCCCGGCAAAAGGCGATGTAAAAACCTTCGTATTAGGTGTGAACGATGGTGATCTTACAGACGACATTACCATTCTTTCTAATGCTTCTTGTACTACCAACTGTTTGGCGCCTATGGCTAAAGTATTAGACGATACTTTTGGCTTCGAAAGTGGCTATATTACTACTACTCACGCATATACTGCTGACCAAAGGATACAAGATGCACCTCACAGCGATTTGAGAAGGGCCAGGGCTGCTGCTCAATCTATCATACCTACATCAACAGGTGCTGCTAAGGCGGTTGGTTTGGTATTGCCTCACCTAAAAGGCAAACTAGACGGTATAGCCATGAGGGTGCCTACCATTACTGGTTCAGCTACAGACTTGGTGGCCATTCTTAAAAAAGAAGCCACTGCAGACGAAGTAAATGCAGCAATGAAAGCCGCAGCAGATGGCCCAATGAAAGGTGTATTAGAATACACTGAAGAGCCTTTGGTTTCAGTTGATATCATCGGTAATCCTCACTCTTGTATCTTCGACTCTTCTATGGGTAAAATGGTGAAAGTTGTTGGCTGGTACGACAACGAAGCAGGTTACTCTAACAGGGCTGCCGATGTAATAGTGAAAGTAGGTAAGATGTAATTGACTCACGAATGTCATTACGATGAGCGATAGCGACCGTCGCACGGTAATCTGTAACCTATTTGCGAACAGATTTCCGCATCGGCGATCCGATTTACCCTAACCCACAAACCCTCGCTTGTGTGCGCAATGACGCGGTTGACTAAACGTCATTTCGGTTTGTGTATTTTGAAACCAAAATATTAGGTCTCGCAGTGACGAGTATTAAAAAAGCCCACGGATTCATCCGTGGGCTTTTTTTATTCCATTGTCTCACTACTTTGTAAAGTATCGATCATTCCCTTTATTTTTTTGATGTGTTTACCATAAAAAAACTGGAAGATAAAATGCGTTATAGCGGCTGTTATTGCAATGGTGATCAAATTTACAACAATAAAAAACATCCATTCTTTGGGTTCTGCAAAAAAAGCTCGCTCAGGTATTTTTTCGCTACCGTGTAGTTGGTGTCCTACATCGTAGCCTACGTCGAACCCTAAGGCATAAGCAATAGGAAAAATCACTATCAACCCAATAATGTACCTCTTTTCAAAATCTTTTAAGGTTGAATAAGTGTCAGTCAGGTATTCTACTACATTTTCGGTGTAGGTTATATTATTTACTTTATCATACAAATTTTTATAGTAGAGAATAACACCCAATAAAAAAGCGCTAAATCCTATGGCATGCCACCATTTCTGTTCATAACATAGAAAACCAACCAGTAGCACAGACATTATTATGTTTACATAGTGTTCCCATTTAACTGTTTTTTGCAGTTTTTCAAGGATACCAATCGACTTGCCTTTAAAGGTTTTTTCTAAATTTGGCTGTTGCTTTTTGGGCGATTCTGACTGCCAAAGCGATTTTAATTCTTGGTCATCCATTGGTCATAATGTTTTTGAGTTTTGTTTTGATGCGGTTTACTTTTGCACCCACATTGGTTATGGTAAGCCCGAGTATCTCAGCTATTTCTTTATAGCTCTTATCTTCTAAATATAATAGGATCAGGGCGCGTTCAGCTTCTTTTAACTGCTTTATTGATCGATATAGCAAGGCAACTTTTTCCTCTTTTTCCTTAGCATCATAATCGGCGGCCACCTGTACATTTTCTAAAGTAGTTGTCTGTACATTTCTCTTTTTCTTTCTTATTTGAGACATACATACATTGAGTGCGATCCTATACACCCAAGTAGAAATTTTAGCATCGCCTCTAAAAGAATGGAAAGAGCGCCACAGTTGTAAGGTCACTTCCTGAAAATAGTCTTCAAACTCTTGTTCGTCATCTGTATAGATCCTGCATATCTTGATGATGATGGCCGAATGCTCTTCAATAAAAACTTTAAATTTTTTTTGATGCTCCATAAAAAATTTAACCGAACGTGTTCGGTTAGTTGGTCAGTTGTAGAATTTATTACAAAAACACAAAAAAAATGATGTAATAATTGAGCAAGTAAAGACACTAAGCGAGTAAAATTAATTTTTAATTTAATGAAGATATTTAGATGAAAAGATCAAATCTATTAAAGCGGTCAATTGTATTCTTTTTAGGTTATGTGCTCGGTACTTTTTTGGCAGTACAGGCAAGTTATGGGCAGACTACAGAAAAAGCTTTACTTTGGGAGATTTCAGGCAAGGGCCTTAAACAGCCCTCGTACCTTTATGGCACTATTCACATCACATGTGATAATGGCCAAGGCTTAAATGACGAAGTAAAAACGGCCATGGAAAATACCGAGCAATTGGTGCTAGAGCTGGACATGGACGACCCCGCTATGATGCAAAAAATGCAAAAACTTTCATTGAACGAAGGCATGCAAAATTTTTCTGCCAATATGGCTGAAGAAGACAAGGCAATAGTAAATGCCTTTTACAAAGAAAGATTTGGTGCCGGTCTGACCCAGCTCGGCATGATGAAGCCTTTCGTATTAATGTCTATGCTGTATCCTACTTATTTAGACTGTGAGAAGCAAACCGCTGTAGAAATGATGTTGATGCAAGCGGCCAAATCACAAGAAAAAGAAGTGTTCGGTTTAGAAACTGTTGAAGAGCAAATGCAAGTGATGGACAACATTCCTATGGAAGAGCAAATTACCATGCTAGTAAATTCAATAAAAGAATTTGAGCAGAACAAGGCGGATTTTAAAGAGTTGACCGATACCTACGCCGATCAAGACATAGTAAGTTTGTATGAATCATTTCAGAAATATCCGGAATATGCCAAGTATGAAGATGAGTTCTTGGGTGATAGAAATAAAAACTGGATCGATGATATAGAAGAGATAATTACTAAAAAACCTTCATTTATCGGCGTGGGCGCTGCACACTTAGCTTCTAAAAATGGTGTGATCAATCTTTTAAGAGAAGCGGGCTATACCTTGAAGCCAATTTTAAAAACAGCCAACTGATAATAAAAAACCTGAAGGTCAAGAGGCCTTCAGGTTCATTTTCTGTTCTAAGTCTTTGATGACTTCCACACTTTCATCAAACATTTCTGGCGGATATTTAGGGTCGAAAACCATTTCTTTAAACGTGGCCAGTCTAATGCAAACCTCGCCCTCTATAATTTGAGAGCAATCTAATAATTTTAGGGAAATCTCTTCTTGTGTCCAGTGTTCCATAAGCTGTTTTTTTTCCTTTCAACGGTAGTAAATTAAAGTTGTGATGCACATGTAAGTTTCGTAGAAGCTTTATTTTAATATGCCTCAACAAGAGAGTTTTCCTACTTTTAGCTAGCTTTGCAAGCAAATTGAATAGAGGCCATGGATTTTACACTTCAACACAAAGACAAAGCGTCTTCAGCAAGGGCAGGGGAGATTACCACCGAGCACGGAAAAATACAAACACCTATTTTTATGCCTGTAGGAACGGCCGGTACGGTAAAGGCAGTGCATCAGCGTGAGTTAGAAAATGACGTGCAAGCACAAATTATTTTAGGCAATACTTATCATTTGTTTTTGAGACCAGGTATTGAAGTGATACAAAAAGCAGGAGGACTCCATAAATTTAATGGCTGGTCTAAACCTATGCTTACAGACAGCGGTGGTTACCAAGTGTATTCTTTGGCAGAAAATAGGAAAATTAACGAAGAAGGCGTAGCATTTAGATCTCATATCTCTGGCGAGAAGCTTTTTTTTACGCCAGAATATGCTATAGATGTACAAAGAACAATCGGTGCCGATATTATTATGGCCTTTGATGAGTGTACACCGTATCCCTGCGATTATCAATACGCAAAAGACTCTATGGAACTCACGCACCGTTGGCTTAAGCGTTGTTGTGACCGGTTCGATAGTACCGAGCCCATGTATGCTTACCATCAAACGCTCTTTCCCATAGTGCAGGGCAGTACTTACAAAGATTTACGGGTACAATCTGCAGAGACCATTGCTTCTTTTGAGCGGGAGGGCAATGCCATTGGTGGGCTTTCAGTAGGCGAGCCTCACGAAGATATGTATGAAATGACCGAACTTGTTTGCGGGATTTTACCCGAGGATAAGCCAAGGTATTTAATGGGTGTGGGCACGCCAGAAAATATTTTAGAGTGTATTGCCTTAGGGGTAGATATGTTTGACTGTGTAATGCCCACCCGCAATGCTAGAAACGGCATGTTATTTACTACAAAAGGCATCATCAATATTAGAAATGCCAAATGGGAAAAAGACTTTAACCCAATTGACGAAGATTTAGGTGGTTATGTGAGTACTTTTTATAGCAAAGCTTATTTGAGACACCTAAAACAAAGTAATGAATACTTGGCGGGTATGATTGCTAGTGTGCACAACCTTACCTTTTACCTATGGCTGGTAAAACAGGCCCGCGAGCACATTATTGCAGGCGATTTTAAAAGTTGGAAAGAAAGCAAGGTAAAACAGGTCATACAAAGGCTCTAAGGCCAATTAGCTTAAAATCCGAATTGGTTTTAGATAGGCCTTAAACTCTGTGCCTTGGTTTGGCACGCTGTTAACCTCTATTTTTCCACCCAATTCGTCAAGCATGGTTTTAACGGCATACAATCCTAAACCTTTGCCTTCTACATTAGGGTGAAACCTTTTAAATATCTTAAACAATCTGGGCCGTACCGATTCCATGTCCATTCCACTGCCGTTGTCTTCAACGGAAATGCAATAAAATTCTTCGCTAACCAGTTTCGACTCTACTTTTATGTTGAGCGGTCTCCTCGGAGATCTAAATTTTACAGCATTAGAGAGTAGGTTATACATTAGAAAATGAAATGCAGTCTGCGAATAGGGCAATTGCTTGGCTTCGTTGTTTATCTTAATCTGATAAGATACATCAGGAAATGTCTCCTTTACTTTTTGTGAGACATACTCAATCTCTTGCTCAATTTCAATTTCTTGCGTGTGCTCGTAAATATTTTGGCTGCTAAGTAAAACCCCGAGAAGTTGCTCTAATAAACCATTTAGTTTATTTGCAGAGGTATTTATCATTTTATTAAAATCCTTGATCTCGTCAGTACTGATATTGTTTTCTTTGATAAGTTCAGATAAACCTAGTATGCTGCCCAAGGGACCACGTAGGTCATGTGATAGGGTATAGGCAAGCTCTTCGATCTGCCTGTCTGTCCTGTTGATTTTTTGTTGCTTTTCCTCAATCTGATAGAGCATTTTCTGCTTCTCATTTCTGAACAGGTATTTTTGATAGGCCAGCATAATGGTCTTTTCTAGCAAAAGTGGGGTCAGTGCTCTTTTTTCTAGCATATCAGCGCTTATGTGTAGGTCTAAATGATGCCGCAGTTCGAAATGATTCGTGCAAATAACTATTGGTAAATACTGAAAGTGCTTATAAAGTCTTTTGACTACTTCTTTTCCTCTTATTTTTTTGAAGTGGATTTCTGACACCAATACATTAAATTCAAAAGTATCGGCCAATAGTATTGCCTCTTCAAAAGTTGGTACGTGTACCAAAGAAATGTTGAGCGAATCGATTTTGTTGATATGATGTTTAAAAGATGCTATATCTTTTTCATTTTCATCAATTAATAGTAGCCTTACCATTTTCTAAGATAAAAAAGTTAAGTAGTTAGCTTAATTTAAATAGTTGATTTTTGGTAAAAAAAATTAGATATGATGTCGTTTGAAGTCATGAGCGCAATAGACCATTTGCAGCTAAACAAAGCAACTTTAAACAACTTCTATTAAAAACAGTTAGAATTTACAATCTTTTATCTAAAATTCCTATCTCAAAAGAATTAAATTTTCGCAAAACTATTTAATTACCAATTATTCATTGATTTTTACACTTTTTCAAAATAATCGATAGTCATACTTTCTACTATAGCTTTTCCCAAAGCGTGTCAACAAAATAGCCTTTTGAGTCTATAAAGTTTTCAATTACAGTAAAACCAGCTCCTTTGGCCATGTCTTGTAACTCTCTTAGAGCGTATTTTTTAGAAATTTCGGTATGTATACTTTCGTAAGCCTCAAACTCTATGGTCGTTTCTAAATCAGCAAAATGTACTTCTTGTTTTTTTAAGCTAAGAAGGTAGCTTCTGCACTCACCACTCTGCGGGTCGTAGGTAGGATGATGCATGTAATTATCCAAGATAAAATTAGCGCCCAATTCTTTATTGATCCTATCTAGCAAATTAAAATTAAAGGCCTTGGTAACTCCAGATGCATCATTATATGCGCTTAAAATTACTTTTGGGTTTTTCTTTAGATCAACTCCGGTGAGCAATAAATCGCCCTCATTGAGCTCTTGCGAAAGGTGTTTTATAAAACCATTGGCGTTTTTTTGGTTAAAGTTACCGATGTTCGAGCCTAAGAAAAGCACGACTTTTCTATCGTGATCTTGTTCGCTTATTTTTTCTAGTGCATAGAAATAATCTCCTACAATAGGTGAAACCTCTAAATTGGGCATAGAAGTTTTGAGGTCGTTCTGCAACAAATTGAGCACATTACCAGAAATATCTACAGGTACATATTCAAAATTGCTTTGTTTGCCCAGCAAATGCTCTAACAATACCTTGGTTTTATACCCATCTCCAGCGCCTAACTCAATAAGGTGAAATTTGCCAGTTCTGCTGCTAAAGGCATTTACAATATTTTCTTTTTGTCGCTCAAAAATCTCAAACTCGGCTTTTGTGAGATAATACTCGGGCAGTTGCATGATCTTTTGAAACAAGGCATCTCCTTTGGCATCGTAAAAATATTTGGAGGGCAGATATTTAGGATAGCTAGATAGACCCTTAAGGATATCTTGGGCAAAGGTGTTTTCTAAAAATGTATTTCCCATTTTATTGAAATATTTTAAAGCTGAGGCAGTCTGATTCAACTGCCTCAGTAGACTCTAATAATTTTTATAAGTTATTAAATGAAATTGGCTAAGCGGATCCCCGTAAATTGCCACTGCTTATCGGCATGGAAGAAATTTCTGTAAGAGGGTCTTATTTGAGCTAGTGGCGTGGCAGCCGAACCTCCTCTCAAGACCATTTGGTTCACCATAAATTTACCATTGTATTCGCCAAGGGCACCTGCCGCCTGTTGGTAGTGTGGGTAGGGCAAGTAGGCGCTAGAGGTCCACTCCCAAAGGTTACCTATAAAATCGTTGCTGTTTGCGTGTTGCTTGTTGGTATGGTAGATTTCGCTTTCTAGTAAATTGCAGCTCTCATCGGCTTGGTTGCCATAAATATTACAGGCTACTTCCCATTCAAACTCTGTGGGCAGTCTCATGCCTTTCCAGCGCGCAAAGGCCTCGGCTTCGTAATAGCTCACGTGCATTACGGGTTCATCCAAATCGATTTCTTTAAGGCCTTGCATGGTAAACTGCCACCATTTGCCCTGTGAGAAAAACCAGTACAGAGGCGCTTTGGTCTCTAGATTTTTGACCCATTCCCAACCTTCTGAAAGCCAATAGCCAAATTTCTCATAGCCTCCATCCTGCATAAATCCTAGATACTCTCTGTTGGTAACCAGCTTATTGGAAATCTCAAAATCTTCTAAGTAAACTTTGTGTCTACCTTTTTCATTGTCAAAGTAAAACTCATCTCCTTGGTAACCAATGTCATAAATCCCGGCAGAAATGCCCAGCATTTTTTGTTCTAGACTTTTGCTAGGCGTTTTTGAAGTACCTTGCTTGCTATATTTGGGAAAAAGAGGATTATTACCGAGGATGTACTTAATGTCTGTGACCAAAAGTTCTTGGTGTTGCATTTCGTGTTGCAAGCCAAGTTCTATCCAATCCATTAGTTTTTTGTCGTCCTCTGCTTTTTCGAGTATTTGTAACATGTGCTTGTCTACATGTGCTCGGTAGTCCAACACCTCGGCCAAAGTAGGCCTTGTGAGGTTGCCCCTGTTAGATCGGAGTATGCGTTCTCCTTGGCTCTCGTAATAGCTATTAAAAATGTAATTAAGCTGTTTATTATAATGCTTATAAGTTGGCAGGTGTTCAACTAAGAGAAAGTTCTCAAAAAACCATGTAGTATGTCCTAAATGCCATTTGGGTGGACTCACGTCTACAATAGGTTGAACTACGGTATCTTCTTCTTTTAAGGGTTGGCATAGTGTTTCAGTTCTTCTTCTTACCTTACTGTATTGTTCTGCAATTTTTGGGGTAGTTTGTACCAATCTTCTGTTGTTTTAAGATTAAAAAATATAGTTTGCCTTATAGATTTCCTATACAACTAATGTAAGGGTATTTTGTGAGAATGTGCACCAAGAATTTCCTTTTATAGAGCACACTTGAGCACTTTTGAGCCGTATTTAGGATTATTTTTGGAATCATTGGAGTTTTTCCGTTACCCTCACTCGATCAAACTTCAATTTCTGCATAAATACGCAAACCGACATGTTAGAAAATGAGCGGTTTTAAATAAAAAACAGCATTAATATTCAAAAATGGCAAAAACCTTACATGTTAATATGGCTGATTGATTTCCTAATTTGGGAATCGAGTTTCATTATGGAACTAAACTAGATACAGGAATAAATAAAAGTATTTGATAATCAGCAAGTTATGTTGATGCAATTTGTTGGTACTGGTATTGACTATAGTATTGTAACTATTCAAGATTCAAGTTTAACTAACATAAGTAATCAAAATGAACTTCAAGAAACTATTTATCGCTATCGCCATTGCATTTACATCATTTAATTTACTTGCTGCAGATCACACTTCTAATAACAATGATCCTTCTGTTTTCGAAATTTTTACCAATATGGAAGCGGAAAAGAGTATGCAGTTTATGGAAGATATGGGAATCACTACTGAAACTTATGGAAGAGAGATTTTCTTTATTTACAATGGTTCTCCAGCCTTTATTCTAAATAAAAATACCGAATATCTGATCATTCCTGATCCAAACGGTGGTTTTACAATTGAATCAGAGAAAAGCTTTGTAATGGGGAACCTAACTGAAGATGATGTACTCGAGTTTTCGCATCTAAATAAAAAGAAAATGAAGATAAAAAGATACAAGAAAAGCTGAGAAGTTTGTTTTGATATAGTTTATCCCGAATTAACGCTTTGCGCTTTATTCGGGATTTTATTTTTTTAGCTTCCTGCTTCATTTAATGCCCAATCATAATTGTAATAGTCTATCTTAAATCCTTTTTCAATTTTTTTACTCCTGTACCGATTGATATAATCTAGAAGACTGTCAGCCTCCCTCAAAAAGTCATCTTTGTACCATTTAAAAATCTCAGATACCAACAGTTTATTGCTAGAGTTTTTTACCCTAGTAAACTTAGGGCTATCTAGGGCTTTTTTTGTAAGTGTCTGTAACTGAGAATCTACTTTTTCAGGCATAAAAGCAAAATTGGGTATTTCTGGGCAGCCCATTGCTGCACAAACCAATGCAAAATGGATGCGGCTATCTTTGTATTGGGGTCTAACTATATCGTGCTCTAAATTATTGAGCGTAATCTGTTTGCCCGCCACATTAAAAGTTACCTTGTCAAAAAAACCATCTACATCCATTGGCGACTTTATGGGATAATGCTCTACTACATTTTTTATTACCAATAAATTGTATGCATTGAGGTAAAAAGCTTTTGATGTTTTTGCATCCATACTTTTAGTTTGTGCATTAGCGATGTGATCCATCAGGTTTTCTAAATCTTTGGCTTGCTGTTGTATCGCTTTGTATTTAACCTTTCCATCTTTTACATACTTGCTAAAAAGTGCATCGGCTTCGTCAAAAAATGCTCTTGCATCTGCTTTTGCAAAAAGGCTAAAAAGGAGTAAGCCAATGGTAACTATGTTTTTTTTCATGACTTGTTTATATTTAATATTATTTCCAAAAAAAGGTGTTTTGGATTGTTCTAAATGTCATCTGACTTACAAAACAGGTATTGGCCAAAAAAAAATCCTATTATAAATTATCCAATGGGTACAGATTATTATCCTTAGTGTCTTAGAATGTTGCATTTTTTTAACTTTTAATTCATATTTCGGGATTAAAAAGAACTACACATTAAAAATAAATGACACTAACGGGCATAGATTGGCTATTTATTGCACTCTTTTTTATCGTTTCAACAGCTATAGGCATAATTACCTCTAAACAAGCTGGCAAGAGTGCACAAGACTTTTTTTTATCGGGTAGGAGCATGCCTTGGTGGTTGCTTGGTGTATCTATGGTAGCTACTACCTTTTCTGCAGATACTCCTAATCTCGTAGCAGATATTGTAAGAAATAACGGTGTAGCGGGCAACTGGGCTTGGTGGGCATTTTTGCTTACAGGTATGCTTACCGTTTTTGTATATGCTAGACTTTGGAGAAAGTCGGGCGTGTTAACCGATTTAGAATTTTATGAAATTAGATACAGTGGTAAAGAAGCCGCTTTTTTAAGAGGGTTTAGAGCGCTTTACTTGGGGGTATTTTTTAATGTTTGCATCATGGCTACTGTTTCTTTGGCCGCTATAAAGATTGGCAACATTATGTTGGGCTTTTCACCCATTCAAACCTTGCTTATTGCCTCTATAGTTACAGTTATTTATAGCTCGTTAGGTGGCTTAAGAGGGGTTTTGATCACTGATTTTTTTCAATTTGTTATTGCTATGGGCGGCATCCTTTGGGCAACCTTTGTAATACTCGATTTGCCAGAAATAAACGGTCTTAACAACCTACTGCAGCATGAAAATGTGGTCGGTAAATTAAGTTTTTTGCCTGATTTCAACGATACAGAAAATTTATTGATTTTATTCATCATCCCTATAGCTGTTCAGTGGTGGAGTGTTTGGTACCCAGGAGCCGAACCTGGTGGAGGTGGTTATATCGCACAAAGAATGTTATCTGCCAAGTCTGAGAAACATGCGGTCGGTGCTACCTTATTTTTCAATTTTGCGCATTATGCTTTAAGGCCATGGCCTTGGATCATTATCTCCTTGGCATCTTTGGTACTTTTCCCAGAAGTGGAAGATATAAAAAAGGCCTTTCCTGACATTGAAGATAGTGTGCTAGGTGATGATATCGCCTTTCCTGCGATGCTTACATACCTGCCTGCAGGCTTGGCCGGTTTGGTATTGGCTTCTCTGATCGCTGCGTTCATGTCAACCATTTCTACGCATCTAAATTGGGGTTCTTCTTATGTGGTCTACGATTTTTACAAGAGATTTGTAAATGAGAATGCCTCTGAAAAAAGACTTGTAAATGTAGGTAGGATCACAACGGTAATATTGATGATCTTAGCGAGTTTACTGGCTTTGGTACTTACCAACGCGCTTCAGGCGTTTGGTATACTATTGAGCATAGGCGCAGGTACAGGCTTGTTGTTTATTTTGAGGTGGTTTTGGTGGCGGATCAATGCATATAGTGAAATCACTGCTATGGTGGTCTCTTTTTTAGCAGCTATTTACTTTCAGGTAATCCACCAAGCCATTGGCTTACAAGAACTGGCAGAGTATGAAAAGCTGATTTATGGAATCATTGTTACCACTATTAGTTGGGTAGCGGTTACTTTGTTTACCAAGCCATCAGACAATGATACACTCATAGGCTTTTACCAATTGGTTTCTCCCGGAGGTCCCGGCTGGAAAAAGTTAAGGGGCATTGCTGAAGAAAAAGGAATAAGGCTGCCAGACAGAGGTCAGGCATGGAACGTACCTCTTGAAATCTTAATGATGATTGTAGGTTGCCTAGCCGTATATTCAGCACTTTTTGCCACAGGTTACTGGATTTATGGAAAAGTTGCCTACGCCTCAGGGCTTACGGTTGTATCTGTTGTCTCAGTGTTCTTACTTTGGAAAGGCTGGCAAAAACTTAACAGTTCTTATGATGCTCAAGACGAAAAGGTTCGCTACTAGCGGGAAAATTTAATTGCAATCGCCACTTTTTTTTAATCCCTTGGGGCTTCATATGATGTAATGAAAAAAGTCAGTACCAACAGTGCTAGTACCGACTCCCATAGAATCCAATCATATAAGTTTGGGAATATCGCTACGCCCTTACTTATTTAACCTAACACTAAAATTTTGAGGTAGTAAAACCACGAATATTAGGTAGATTCTTAAACAAACTTTATTGCCTTAACTTGTTCAAGTCTTGAGCCTATCTATTCACTTATTTTTTAAGCGCCTACTGCAGGAGGTTCTATGGGAATTGGTAATATGATTATTTTAACAAAAAAGCTAATTTGGGCTTGTAAAGGGCAGAGAACATATGAATATTTGAATTATCTAAACAGAAGTTAATTGAATGATATGCCTTAGAGCCAATTAGAAGAAATCCAGTTTATATCCCATTGAGGGAAATTTTTCCCAAATAGAGACATTTTAACCGTATTTTGTTCATTTATAGAGCCTGCACATTGTTAAAGCATTTCTTATGTTTTGACTTTTTACATCTAGGGTTTTGTTTCGTTAAGTGTATCGAGAATGATTTGGCAGGCTTCTTTAATTTGCTTTTTAGTGATAATCAAAGGAGGAGCAATACGCATGGCATTGTCGCAAAATAAAAACCAGTCTGTTAAAATACCTTTTGAGAGTAACTTATCAATTGTGGGTTTGAGCTCTTCAAAACTATTAAATTGAGCAGCTAGCATAAGTCCTTTTCCTCTTACTTCTTTTATGTTAGGGTGTTTTAAAAGTTCTTTAAATAATTTTCCTTTTTTTCCAGCTTTTTTGAACAGCTTTTTTTCGTGGATGGTCTTAAGGCTAGCATAGGCTGCCGCTGCACTTATTGGGTGTCCACCAAAAGTACTGATGTGGCCTAAGATAGGATCATTTCTCAGTACTTTCATTACTTCGCGATTGCTTACAAAAGCACCAATGGGCATACCTCCACCAAGGCCTTTTGCGAGGACTACAATGTCGGGCACTACACCGAAATGCTCAAACGCCCAAAGTTTACCGGTTCGGCCGGCTCCCGCTTGTATTTCGTCTAAGATTAACAATGTGCCTGTTTGATCACACTTTGCTCTTATGGCCTTGAGATAATGCTTATCAGGTGTTCTAACCCCTGCCTCACCTTGAACAGTCTCTACAATTACGGCAGCAGTTTTGTGATCGATCAATTCAAGTTCATCAATGTTGTTGTATTTTATGTGTTTGATGCCCGGTAGCAATGGTCTAAAGGCTGATTTAAAGTCTTCGCTTCCACTTACCGATAGAGCGCCGTGGCTCGAGCCGTGGTAAGCATTGTGAGCAGAGATAATTTCGGGCCTACCTGTGTATCTCTTAGCGAGTTTAAGGGCGCCTTCTACTGCCTCACTGCCAGAATTTACCAAGAAAGTACTGTTCAGCTTCTGAGGCATCAAATCTGAGATGAGCTTGGCCAGTTTTACTTGAGGTGTTTCTACAAACTCCCCATAGACCATGAGGTGCATGTATTTTTTAAGTTGTTTTTTAACGCTTTTTACCACTGCCGGGTGTAGATGGCCAAGATTACTTACGCCTATGCCTGATATAAGGTCTATGTATCTTCTGCCTTTTTTGTCAAACATGTAAATACCTTTGGCTTTTTCTATTTCTACCATCAGGGGAAAGTCGCTGGTTTGTGCTAAATGTTCTAAGAAAAGTTGTCTTTGTGTTAGCATGGAGCTGGTTTTTGCATCAAAATTAACAATTGCATAGGGCAATAAAAAAAGGACAGGTTATAATTACCTGCCCTTTTAAAAATGTAGTTGTAAAGCTTACATCCTTTCCCAGATTTCATCGATCCAGAAAGAATCTACAACGACATACTCAAGAGATTCAGGGTTGAGCTCATATTCTTTGGCATAACCTGAGTGGTACCACTTATCGCCAACCAACCTGCAGTTGAAATCTACGCTGGTGCCCGTAAGGTCTGCAGATTCCATTTCAGATTGTTTAAAGAAGTCTATGTTCTCTATATAGTTTTCACCATCATAATTATAAGTGCCTCCTCCCGAGGCTATTACAGCTTGATCATCGTATGAAACCCAAGTAAAATGCTTGTCGGTCACTAATTTTATTTTCGGGTTGATGTCCTGCGGCCAAGAGGTGTAGATGGAATCGCCAACTTCTTTGAATTTTACAAGTTTCCAGCTGCCCTCAAGTGTGGGTAAGTCAGCTAAATCGCCTGTTTTTTTTTCCATAAGTTCTTTTTCGGCACTTTTTGGAGAGGAGCAAGCAAAAGCGATAAAAAGGAGTATAACAGCAATAATAGTCGATGATTTTTTCATTTTCAGTATTTTAAATTAATGATAAGTTGATAATTCTGATAACTGTAATAAGTTATTTGCTGGCTGAAAACGAAATTGAAACTAATGCTAATAAAACTCTAATATTAATTGTAGGAAGTTTGTTATGTAAAAATAAGCTTCGAAAAATTGAAATATGCTAGTTTAACTATGCAAAAAGTCGGAAAAATAGATTTCTTTGAAAAGTTATATTCTTGAATATAAATATTTTTTATTCAACATTCAAATAAATGATAGCGGTAAATGTTTTGACAGGTAAAAAAATTGTTTTAAAAGCAAAAGTTGGTATCAGTGATAATTTAAAGAGGATGATTATGTTTGGAGTTACTTCAAGCTTGATTCTTTTGATATCGCTTTTTTAAAGAAAAGGCGGTTGGGAATAATGTTCCGTAGCCGCCTAAAATCACTCACTTTATTAGAGCCGCTAAATCAAAGTGGCTGCTGGCTCTTCGTCTTTTTTGTTTCTTTTAAAAGGCCTTATGATCAGCCTAATGCCTCTGTCATAATTGAAGTAGTTCCATAGCCAATTGACCAACACAATGGTTTTGTTTCTAAAGCCCACGAGTGATATCAAATGCACGAACATCCAAATGAACCATGCAAAAGCACCATTCCATTTCATTTTGGCTATTTCTACAACTGCTTTGTTTCTACCAATGGTAGCCATAGAACCCTTGTCTATGTAAGTAAATGGCTTGGCTTCTTTATGGGCTTCTAGCCTCACTAAGTTTTTTGCTAGTAATTCGCCTTGCTGCATGGCCACAGGTGCCACCATGGGGTGCCCTTTCGGGTAGTTTTCTTCGCTCATGCAGGCTACATCACCCAAGGCAAAAATATCTTTGTAGCCTTCTACTTGGTTACATCTGTTTACATTGATCCTGCCTGCTCGGTCAATTTTGTCTATGCTAAATCCTTCAATGCCATTGCCCATTACCCCGGCTGACCAAACTAGGTTTTTTGCTTGTAATTTTTTGCCAACATTGGTAGAAACAGTTTGACCATTATAATTTGTGACCATGGTATCGAGCCAAACATGTACGCCGAGTTTTTTTAGGTATTCTACAGACTTGTTCGAGGAGTCTTTAGAAAGACCCGGGAGCAACTTTGGCCCTGCCTCTATTAGGTGTATCTGCATGCGCCTTACATCGAGTTCAGGATAGTCGTTTGGCAATACGTGCTTTTTGAGTTCGCCCATGGCACCCGCCAGTTCTACACCCGTAGGACCGCCGCCAACGATCACAAAATTCATGGTACTTTCTCGCTCTGTGAGGTCAGGTATCAGTAATGCTTTTTCGAAATTTTGGAGCATCATGCTGCGCAAATCCAAGGCTTGGGTAACTGTTTTTAGCGGCATGCCAAATTCTCGCAAGGTATCATTGCCAAAAAAGTTGGTTTTTGAGCCTGTGGCAATAACCAAATAGTCAAAGTGTAACTGACCGATATTGGTGTATATCTTCTTCAGTTCGGGGTCTATGCGTTCAACCTCGGCCAACCTAAAATGAAAGTTCTTGTATTTCTTGAAAATCTTCCTGATAGGAAAGGCAATAGAATCCGGCTCTAAACCTGCCGTAGCCACTTGGTACAAAAGCGGCTGAAACGTGTGGTAATTGTTTCTGTCTAGCAATACTACTTGAAAGTCCTTGTTTTTCAGGCCCTTAACCAATTGTAGACCCCCGAATCCACCTCCTATGATCACTACCCTTGGCATATTCATTTCTGGCACATCTATATTTTGCATGGCAACAGTTTTTAGATTAAACACATATTGTAGTTATACAGGTATTTGTACTAATAGGTTCTGTATTTTAACCACTTTTGTAATGAGCGAAATTCCTACAGATTACAGATTGGAATGAATGGTTTAAAGCAGTTTTGTAGCCAACTGTTTAAGTAGGAATTAATTGCCCGATAAAAGAGAAATCTCTCTTTATAAGCAATGATGTGCAATGCCCTGCGTTTTAATCTATTAAATCTGTTTCTTGCAGGTTAAACTATTTTTTCGATTTTTTTAAGCTGAAATACATGTCTTTTCCACAAGCCTTTAAGCCAAAGCTATCTCAATGGGAAGAAAAAAGAGCGCAATGCTTGTTTGAGCATAAAATAAGCGGTTTAGATAAGTCTAAAGCGGAAGAAGATCAATTAGAATCAATTGAGGAAGAGGGACAAAAACAGGAAGAAAGTCATGACCGTATGCTGAGTGTATCCGAGGAAAATGAAGAGAGTTTTTCTAAAGGCGGTGAAGAAAGTATTCTAGCATCGGCAGAGGAAATTGAAGAAATACACGTGACTGAAATAGAGGAGGATGACTCTGAAAAAGAGCATTTACAAGAGAAGCAGTTTGTTGAAGAAGATGCTTACGAAGAAAGTGCCAAAGAAGAGGAGATCTATGAGGAAGACGATTTTGAGGAAATTCCCGATTTCTCAGAAATTACCCTAAATAGCAGGTATTTAAGAGGGCAAGATTGGGAGGAAAAACTGAAAACTAATTGCCCTTATTCTTCTCCAATTTCAAATAAAGAAGCACCTAAGGATTTACCTACCCATTTTGCTCAGTATCAACAAGGTACTTTAGAATCAAAGCTCAATGCAATGCAAAGTTCTTCAGATATAAATGAAGAAATACTAAAAGGCAAAGAACGGCCTGCCGAAAACAAGGATTTGGTAGACATAGAAAAGAACTACCTAAAAGGAGTGTCACTGAAAAAGAAGGAGATTGAAAAAGAAGAGGTGGTTTCAAGACTTACTATTGATGCCGAGGTTTCAAACAAAATAAATGCTGCTACAAAGAAGAGAAAAATGTCTGAACCTGTAGAGGCTGAAGATAGAAGTAAAGAAGCCAAACTAGAGACACACAAAACCGATATTGCCAAACCAGAGCAATATGTGCCGCAAGCATTTCCAAATACTAAAGCAAGTAGCAATAGTGAATCATTTGATGATACAGCAATTGAGGCGCTTAAAAAGCAGAAGGGATTTTTAGTAGATAAAAAACAAGAGCAAGAGCTAGCTTCAATAAACTCAAAAAATAAAGAAAAGGTACCTAAGCCAGAATCTTTGCAAGAATTTCACTCAAAAAATACAATGGTTGAGCGGCCACAGGTAAATGCCGAAAAGCCAATAGCTGAGCCTGTAAAAATACAAAAAAATGAAACGCCAAAACGACCCATCAGAAAAGAAGTAAGCCAAATAGAAAGACCTAGTGCGAATAAAAAAAGTACAAAGCCAAAGATTAGATTTAAGCTCAAAAAAGAAAAGCTGAAAGAAAGCTTGGCATCGGCAAAATTGAAATCTAGGGATTTTCAAGCCGAAAAGCCTCTGCTACCGCAAACAGTTAAAGAAAAAAGTAGCGACCTTGTTAAAAGAGGCTCCGCAGATGTAAACCCCATGGATTCAGCTAAGTTTCTAGATGGTAAGAAAAAGCAACCGCCTAAATCAAGCTTAGCAAAACCTAATTTACAGAAGGGTCAAAAAGATAAGCTGTTTAAAAAATCTGAGAATTTGCCGAAAGGTATGTTCGAAATGTTCAAAAGTCTTGAGTCAAAGATCCAGCTTGATTTACAAAAAGGCAATGGGCAAGAAGGCGCTCGAGACAAAGAGGAATCAGAATGAATTAGGCGAAAACTTCAGTTTGTATATCATGTATTTTCCGCTTAGGGAGTTTGATGTTGAGCTTTTTGGTAATTTTATTCCTAAGGCTTTTACTGATGAATTTTTCTTGATAATACAATTCGTCTATCAGTTCGGGATCTGTTTTGGCATTTTGTGCGCTATGCCAGTAAATAACTACAGTAAGTAGAGCTAAGAGAGAATAGATTGCGAAAAATAATACTAAAGGAGACATCTTATATTGAGTTTAAGAGTAGATTTTGTTATCTACATTTATTAAATCAAATATGTATGTTTTAACCTTGTTTTTTAATGATGCCTGTCAACATAAAGGCTAATTATCATCAGCTTTGCTTATGATTTTTTGGCTGTTAATCTTGTTATAAGCGAGGATACATGAGTTAGTCTTTATTCAATGCTTCTTGAATCTATAGAAGTGTTCCAATTCATCTTTTTGTTCGAAATCCGCAGTGGCCAACTTGGTAGAAATCAGATAGCCGATGAATATGATGATTACAAGAAAGAGGTAAGCATATAGAAAAATCATTGTATAAAGTTAGCTGGTTCACTCTTTAAGCTAAATAGACCCTATGAATTAGATTTAATTTTGCTGCGGGTTTTGCACTGAATGGGGTTTATCTCTGGCCAGACAGCTCTAATAAATCTACCTCTAGTTCGTCTACAGGATTGAGTCCTAATTGAAATGCCATAAAATATTGTGTGGAATCCAAGACCCTCTGCCACTTGCCCGATACAATTTCAGAAGTGATTACATGTTCTTGGGCATCGTCAAAAGCAA
>CAKZMZ010000463.1 GCA_937129345.1 uncultured Thalassovita sp.
ATCGAGCCGATTGGTTTGCCTAAGAAACTCGGTATCTGGTGCTTGGGTAAATTGTCCATAAGCCAAAGAAATTTGAGCATGCTCACCAGTACCATAAGCTACTGAAAGTCTTGGCACTATTCTGAAATCATTTAGGTACTGACTGTAGTTGCTTCTTAAACCAGCTCTAACTGCCAATTTATTAAATAGCATAAAGTCTGCCTCTACAAAGCTACCGTTGTATAGGTCTGTGTAGCTTTGTGAAAATTCGTTAAAATCGAATATGCCTTTTCTAAAGTGCCATTCAGTGCCTGTTTTTAGGGTAGTATTGGCGCCAAAATCTCTGGCCAAAACTATTTTGTTTTGTGTGAGGTACTCCCAAGTAGGTATTTGGTCATTGCTTACGGTAATATCATCATGGTTGCTACTGTGCGAAAAGGAGAGGTGCATGTCCCAATTTTTTCCAAGTAGCCTTTTGTAAGAGGCATTGCTAAAGAAGTTGTTGTTAGAAAGCATGAGTGTATTTGGCTCAGAGCTGTTGAACTGAGGATAATTGATGCCCAGCTTGCTTACATCGTATCGGGCCATTGCTTTTATGAGTCCCTTACCGCCTGTCTTTTGTCTAAAACCAACCGAACCTCCAAAACCTTCAGGAGCTTTGGCAAAGCCTGCAAAGGTTTGGCTCAACCTATACAGCGGTTGCAGGTTTACATAACCAAAGTCGGCAAAAAGAGAGGTTTCTTCCCAGTTCTTAGTGTGGGATAACCCCAAACCTGCAGTATTAAGGCTTATTGCTGTACCTGTTTGTGTGGGCATATCTTGAGTTTCTAGTGCTAAGATGCCTGATAAAGCTTGCCCATATTCTGCAGAATAAGCCCCAGTGCTAAACATAGTGCCTTTAAATAGGAAAGGATCAAATCGCCCTCTGCCTGGAATTTGTGGCACTTCGCTAAAAAAAGGCTTATCTACTAAGCTGCCATCTATAAAAGTTCGTGTTTCGTAAGCTTCGCCACCTCTAACGAAAATACCGGTTTCGTCACCCATAGGCTGCACGCCGGGGAGTTTTTGTATAGCTCCAAAAATGTCTGCTTGTGCCCCTGGCGTTTGAACAATATCTAAGGGTTTGAGTAAGACTGCTTTTTTTTCATCGGAGGCCTCAAAACTACCCGCTGAGATGGTGACAGTATTTAATGTATTTGTAGCTGCATTCATTTTTATCTTCAGTTCCAACTTTTTCCCGTTAACCTGCATCGCCTGTCTTATTGTCTCATACCCTACACAGCTAATGATTAAAATGGCACTACCTTTATGTTCGGTTGTAAATTGGAATTGACCTTGTTCATTAGAGGTAGCTCCATCGTATACCTCATCAATCCAAATATTGGCGAATGGTATTGCCTCACCACTCTCTGAAAATAAACTGCCTGTTATTTGGGTTTGTGCAGAGGCATGGCATACAAGGGATAAACTGAGGAAGAAGCAATTCAATATTTTTTTAAAGATAGTAAGCATCTAAGGCTCCTTTATTCATTTATGTTTGATGAGATTTTTTTGGAAATGCTTTAGGGAAAGCCCCTTTGGGAAAGCCCCCTTTCTAAAGAGATGGTCTAGAAAGGGGATAGTTTGAGTTTTACCTACCTGCAGTGGTTTGGTTTTCGTTGAGTTTTGTTACAAGATTTTGTAAGCGTTTGTTGTCAGGAAACTCCTTAAGACCTTTTTTGCTATAGGCAAATGCCTCTTCTTGTCTGTTTTCTTGCTGGTAGAATTTTGATAAGAGATAGTAAGCCTCTGCCTTGCCCCAACTAGGTTGTACAGTGCTTTTCTGCGATGTTCTTGGTAGAGAAATCGCCTTCAACATCATTTCTTCTACCTCTTCTCCACCGCCAAACATAGCAGGCTTGTAGTAACTACTGCGACCAATGGCCAAGTATGCACGCATATTTTTATTATCTAGCTCTATGGCTTTTTTGGCTAAAGATTCGCTTTCCATGCCTAAGAAAGGTGCTTTCCAAGCACTAAAGTTGATGCTTAGACCGATGGCACTGCACAATAGTGCGAGATCTTCGGAGTCTTGGTTATCATCATCTTCTAAAATTGAAATGGCTTTTTCAATGGCATTTTTAGCCAGTTTCTTTTTACCTACTTGCATCTCAACAATGGTGTTTTGATAATAGGCATAGGCCAACCAGTAACGCGCCTCGTCGTTCGCCTGTCCATATTTGTTTTCCATTTCTGTAATCAGACTTTGTAAGACATCTTTATCTTGAAAAGAAGCAATAAATGCTTGCTCTATTTTTTCTTCTATATCAGCGGGGAGTTTTGATTGGGCAGTACCAACATTTAATGCAAAAAATAAAGTGACGATACTTATTATTAACTTTTTCATGGTTTTAGCTTTTAGATTCTTAAAAAATGTGTTTGAAAATCTTTTGAAATAATTACTAAAACCAAGATAAAAGGCAGATACAAGGCAGTAAAATTTAATAGAAGTTTGGAGGCATTTAGTAGACGAATGGAAATAAAAGATTGTAAAAATTGGGAAATGTATCATTTGGATAAAAATTAAACTTCAAATAGTAAATGCTATAAACCATTTGTACATAATAAACAATAAGTGTATTTTTAACACATAAAAAATTATATGAAAATGGAAATGTTAAAAATCTCAGTAAAAAAATGGATGTTCAGTAGTTTTCTACTGTTCTTATTGGTATCAACCTTTGTAGTGGCTCAAGATGCGACTACGATTTATGCCAACGTAGATCAAGCCCAAACCACTATTAACAAAAACATTTACGGGCATTTTGCCGAACACTTGGGTAGATGTATTTATGGTGGTTTTTATGTGGGAGAAGACAACCAAGAAATACCCAATACTGACGGAGTTCGAAATGATGTAATTGCGGCTCTTAGGGAATTGAAAGTACCTGTTCTACGGTGGCCTGGAGGTTGCTTTGCAGATACCTACCATTGGAAAGATGGGATAGGCCCTAAAGAAGACAGGCCAACTATTGTAAACCAATGGTGGGGCGGTGTAACCGAAGACAACAGCTTTGGCACACACGATTTTTTAAATTTATGTGAAGCAATTGATGCTGACCCTTATCTAGCAGCCAACGTAGGCAGTGGAGAGGTAAAAGAATTGGCTGATTGGGTACAGTATGTAAACCATGGTGGTGTAAGCCCAATGGCAGACCTCAGGAGAGAAAATGGAAGAGAAGACCCATGGAATGTTAAATACTGGGGAGTAGGTAATGAAGCTTGGGGCTGTGGTGGTAACATGACCGCTGAGTACTACGCTAACATTTATAAGCAATACGCTACATTTATGGCAGATTGGTCCAACACCAGTAAAATTTTTAGAATAGCTTCGGGTGCCAGCGACGGTGACTATAACTGGACAGAAGTTCTGATGAAGAACGTTGGTAGAAACCTAATTGAAGGTGTGGCATTACACTCTTATTCAGTAATTGACTGGGGCAATAAAGGATCAGCAACAGATTTTAGTGAGTCGCAATATTTTACTACCATGCAAAGGGCTTTGAGAATGGAAGAATATGTAACCCGCCATTCTACCATAATGGATAAGTACGACCCAGAAAAGAGGATAGCTTTGGTGGTGGATGAGTGGGGAGGATGGTATGATGTGGAAGAAGGCACAAACCCTGGCTTTTTGTATCAACAAAATACCATGAGAGATGCCATGATTGCGGGAACAACCCTAAACATTTTTAACAACCATGCAGATCGAGTGCGCATGGCTAATTTGGCACAAACCATTAATGTGCTGCAGGCAGTAATTTTAACGGATGAGGAAAGGATGATTCTTACACCTACTTACCATGTAATGAAGATGTACAATGTGCATCAAGATGCCAAATTGATTCCAACGCAGTTGCAAGAAAATCCAACTTATGAATTAGAAGGAAAATCATTGCCTGCAGTATCAGTTTCTGCCTCGGTTAATGAGGCTGGTGTTGTACACGTTTCTTTGGTAAATATCCATTCTACCGAGTCTCAAAATGTAAGCGTAATGTTGAGAGGAACTGAAAATAGCAAAGTATCTGGGCAAATCTTAGCTTCTGACCAATTACAGGATTACAACTCATTTGATGAGCCCACTAAAATTCAGCCAAAAGAATTTAAGGACTTTAAATTGAAAGATGGAGAATTGACTGTAGAGTTGCCTCCTTTTTCAGTAGTAGTATTAAAAGTAAATAACTAGCAATTATTTTCATCATGATCATTTAGGTAATTTAGAAGGCGGTTTTTCATGGATATGGCTGATAAAGTTATAGAAATGATAGACCGCCCTCTTTTAATTTAGCTTCATAGGCAGCTTTATCAAATTTGTATAAATAAGGCGCTTTGTGTGATACGCCCTTCCTTCTTTCTTTAAGCCTTGTTAAAATACCTAAACTTATTATTTTTTTGTAAAAGTTTCTTGGATCTAGTTTGCGGTCTAAAATGGTCTCATACAACCTCTGTAATTCGGGCATAGTAAATTTTTCAGGCAAAAGATTGTAGCCAATTGGCTGTAGGTTAATTTCTATCTGTAAGGCTTGTAATGCCAATTGAATAATATGATTGTGATCAAACAAAAGTTGAGGGATTTCTTTAATATCCCACCACTTACATTCTACTGTCAACTCATCGGGTTGTGGCGATACTTTGGCATAATCTACCAATGCATAATACCCAATAGTAACCGCTCTTTTATACCAAATTTCAGGATCTATAAGATGCTTTAATTTCTCTTGTATCTCTGCTAAATTGTAGCGTGGTTGTTCGCCAAAGGTGTGGAACTGTTTTAAAAAGATATCATTTAGCCCAGTTCTTTCTTTTAAAATTCGATAAGCAGCAGCATCAATGGATTCAGATTGTAGTATGGGGCCGCCAGGTAGGCTCCATTCTTGGGTTTCCTTCCAGCGCAAAAGCAGTACTTTAAGCTCGCCCTCATTAAATCCTAAAATAACACAGTCTAATGTGAGCTGTGAGAGATAATCTTTAGATTCTCGCTGTTCCATTAACTCATTTTTATGCATGTCCGAATATAAAATATTAAGGTTTCAGTTTTGACATTTTAGATAGAATTTCTATCATTATGTAATTATTACACAATGGAAAATTCTTAAAATGAAGATGACCTGTTTTTGTTCTCAAACTACTCAGAGAAGTTTACTAGCTTTACTATTAATTATTTTTACGATGCATGGTATCAAAGCACAAGAAAAAGATCATACTCCAATACAAAAAACCATAAAACAAGGTAAAATTGAGGGATTTGTAGATGCCGAAAAAAACTTAGAGCTCTATTTAGGGATTCCTTTCGCCCAACCGCCTGTAGGTGAGTTAAGATGGAAAGCACCACAAGCCTTAGAACCTTGGCAGGGTATTAAGCAGACAAAAAAGTTCGGCCCAGCTGCTATGCAAACCAACGTATTTGGCGACATGAAATTTAGGTCTAACGGAAACAGTGAAGACTGCCTCTACCTCAATGTTTGGACACCCACTGAAAAGCCCGCAGAAGGCTTACCGGTATTGGTTTATTTTTACGGTGGTGGATTTGTAGCTGGCGATGGCTCAGAACCCCGCTACGATGGCGCGAGCATGGCACAGAAAGGAATGGTAGCAGTAACCGTGAATTACCGCCTCAATATTTTTGGTTTTTTTGCCCATCCTGAATTGAGTGAAGAAGCTCCCTACAAAGCCTCTGGTAATTATGGTTTGCTCGACCAACATTTTGCTTTGCAATGGGTGCAAGAAAATATTGAAGCTTTTGGTGGTGATCCTAAAAGGGTCACCATTGCAGGAGAATCAGCAGGATCTATTTCAGTAAGTATCCAAATGGCTTCTCCATTGTCTAAAGACTTAATTGCTGGTGCTATTGGGGAAAGCGGGGCATCCATTAATCCTACTCTAAGCCCCATTCCACTAAAAGAAGCAGAGCAAATAGGCAAAAAATTCGCTGAGGAAGCAGGTTACCATTCTTTAGAAGAACTAAGGAAATTAAGCACCGAGGAAATCTTTAAAATCTATAATGACTCGAAGCGCTTTGGTTTCCCTTTGGTGGTAGATGGCCATTTATTACCGAAAACCTTGCCTGAGATTTTTGAGGCAGGAGAGCAAGCACAAGTGCCTCTTTTGTTAGGTTGGAACTCTGCCGAGATACCCGGTATGGCATTTATGCAAGGGCAGCCCTACAGCAAAGAAAACTACATAGCAGCTGTTGAAAAAACTTACCCTAAAGAACACGAGAAAGTACTTAAATTGTACCCTCATGGCTCAGAGGAAGAAATTGTACTTTCAGCCACTGCTTTAGCGTCAGATAGGTTCATTTCTTATAGTACTTGGAAGTGGTTCGACCTGCACCGTAAAAACAGTAAAGCGCCAGTTTATCGCTATTTGTATAGTAAATTGCGCCCTCCACTAAAAGACCAAACTTTGGCATCTGGTTTGGCAGGCGGTACGGTTAAAAAAGATAAAGACACCCCAAAGGCTCCCAAAGCTGTTGGTGCGCCACATGCCTGCGAAATTGAATATTGCATGGGCAACCTACATCTGGTTGAAGATTACGCGTGGACGGATGAGGATTATCAAGTCTCTGAAACCATGCAAGCCTACTTTGCCAATTTTATTAAAACGGGCAATCCTAATTCCAATGGATTGCCTAATTGGCCAAGTGCCAAAGCACAAGATAAAAAGCCTCCTGTTATGATTTTGGATGTAGAGTCAAAATCCATCAAAGCTCCTAATGACGATAGATATGAATTCCTAGATGTTTCTTATGGGAATAAGTAGGATGGCTCACTAAAAAAGCCCTGTCTATTCGGCAGGGCTTCAATATTTATTGCATTATAAATGCAGCAGTGGAACTAGCGCAGCGCAGCTGGCGCAATTGCTTTTCTCGTTACATCCTCATTGCAAATGAGGACGATTTGGGTAAGACAGCTCATCATAAAAGCCTTGTCTATTCGGCAGGGATTTTATTCCTGTAAAGATACCTCTTACCAAACTATCCAAAGTCGTGGACGCCTAGTCAGGAGACTTCTGCATGCTTGGCTTTATTCCAATGCTTTGGCACAATTGGATGCCACGCGGTCTATCTTCGTTGAGACTTGCGCCATAGGGAAAAGAAAAAGTCCCATCGAGTACTGCAGGGCTTTTTTATTTATCGCATTCCAAGTGCTTTTTCTCATTAAATCCTCATTTCACTTTGCTAAGTGTAGTCGATTGGGGCTAGTTACAAAAATATTTTAACCATTAAAATCACAAATTCTGTTACTAAAACAAAACTTAAAAATAGTGGTATTGTGATTTTATAATCTTCTTTCAGATTTTTTAATTTAGTTATCATAGGAAGAAACAATGAAGCAAATAAAGAAGGCACTATGACAATCAGGTTAATTATAATTAAAAATGCAAATACAATTTTTGGGTCTTCTCTGTATATGGAAGAAACCCCAAGGTATACTATATTGTAAATACAAATTCTATTTGCCTGAAATAGAATATTTTGAATACGATCTTTCTTCTTATTTTCCAAATGTAAATAATTTTTTGGTGCCACCTATATTACCCCTTAATCAACCATATTTAGCAAAGCGTAATGTAGATGAAATGAGCATGAGCAATTGTATTGCGATAAATATAGAAGCCCTACCGTAATCGGCAGGGCTTTTTTTCTTATGTAAATATTCAAAAATAGTTCTTCAAAAAAAGTAAGAGATATAATATCCCTTTATACTCAAAATTTCAAAGTATCTGGCAAATATCTACTAGCCAAGTCTTCATAATAAGGCCTGAGTTCTTTTACATTAGGAGGTGTGGGTGATTTTGAATACAAATCATACGGATTGAATTTTTGTACCCATTTAAACATCTTTCTATCGTGCTCATTCATTAAATGGTCATAGGCATTTTCTCTGTGTTGCGCATAAAATGAATGGTACCTGATCATGTATAGGGCTGGCTCGGGCAGGTAATCTTTCATGATGTGGTACAGGTACTCATCATGCCCCCAAGACAAATGTACATTGTCTAAACCACAGTTTTTTTCATAAATACCTAGCTCAGTATTTAGCTCCTCATTCTGTGCATCGGGGTTATCTTCAAAAAATTCAGGATAAACGATTTTATCAGAAAATTTACAGCCAACAGGGAACGTATCGCCCACTACTGCCCATTGCGGTTCGCCAAAAAGGCAGAGTACCTTGCCTAGATCGTGTAAAAACCCAGTGAGTACAAACCAGTCGGGATGCCCATCTGCACGAATGGCCTCTGAGGTTTGCATTAAATGTTGGGTTTGATCTAAATCTATGTCGGGGTCAGAGTCGTCTACCAAGGTATTTAAAAACTCCACGGCATCCCATAGGGTCATTTCTCTTTTGTCAAACTTCAAGAATTCTTCTTTTTTCTTGAGCACAAAATCTAAGGTTTGATGCTTGTGGTTTTGCTTGTAAAACTTACGAACCGTATCTCTGCCAGGGTCTTCGTAATTTCTGTAGGCTTCTTTTTTCTTGTCCGGTTTTTCGGGATACCTATCGAGCAAATCTTGCTCCCATAATTCTTCTATGTCAAGTTGGTTTTTCTTTCCCATTTTCACATCAAAATTTTACTGTTAAATTTCTTTGAATTCTATTCAAATTCAAGGGATAGTATGAAATATGTTCTTATTACTCAATATAACTATTTTTTAAAATAGATTAATGCAAAAACTGTCTAAATCGTTAAAAATCTTGTAATTGTACTTTAAGAAGGAGATGTGTGCTTTAAAGAAACAGGGATAAAAACCACAAAAACCCTTATAATTTTGAGTAACTCCTAAAGGCAATAAATCATTTTTAAGACAAACTAAAAAATCATTATCCTATTTCGCCTTTTGTCTACGTTTCTACTGAGATTGTCTTTATATTTGAAGGCTGTTTTTTTTTATTGAAGCTGTATTATTGATCTACCTAAGTCGAATAAGAGAAATGTTAAAAGATGAAAGTAATTATTAGCATCAGCGATGAAATGGCTGATTATGAAGCTTTAAAGTCATTTTGCGATGAGAAGCTGAAAAATTTGGGAGTGCAAGAAATTTTTAGTGACATAGACAAAGAAAATGGCAAAAACTTAAGGAGGTATATCCAAGAGAGAGGATATAAATTTATATTTTTTGCTACTGAAAAAGATAAAAGTACCTTGTCTGTAGTAAAGAAAAACACCAAAATGACCAGACAGGCCGATGTATTGATCATTAGTCCAAAAGATAAAATCCGAAAGGAAAATTTGATTCTATACGCTAAAAGAAACGGCCTACTTATTTGGGAAATGAAAAACAAGCAAGCAAAGATTGATAAAGACTAGCCTCCGATATTAAAAAAGCTTAAAAGCAAGTGAACCAACTCATTAGTTACGCCCTTCTCTTGACTTATTCTATTCATAAAAGATTCATACTTTCATAAAGTAATCTTAAAGAAATTCTTGCAAAATAAGGCTAAATTGGTAGATTCTTAATGTTAGTTTTCCTTTTGTCTGCTATGGTATTTTTATGAAGTCCAAAGAAACAGATATTTTGATAGTAGGTGCGGGAATTGCAGGTTTGGCCCATGCTTATGCAGCAGCTGTTTTGGGGTACAGAGTAGTTGTTGTAGAAAAAGATTTAAAGCCCTCAGGAGCATCGGTAAAAAATTTTGGTCTTATTTGGCCAATAGGTCAGTCGCCGGGTACAGCCTATTCCTTGGCAATTAAGAGCACACAAATTTGGAAGAAGCTCGCCAAAGAGGCAGACTTTTGGTTAAAACAGTCGGGTTCGGTATTTCTTGCAAAATACGATGCCGAAATGGAAGTGCTTAAAGAATTTCAAGAAAGTGCGTATAAGTATGGCTACAAGTGTAAACTGATCAATGCGAAACGTACCCGCGAATGTGTAGGAGAATTTGCAACCAAATCGCTCAAAGGTGCTTTGTTAAGCGATACGGAACTTACGGTTAATCCTCTTAAAGCAATTCCTTCTATTATAGAATATTTAAGACGAAAATATGGAGTAAGCTTTGTTTTTGGCAAAGCGGTTACCAGAATAGAAATGCCCTTTGTGCTGGCAGGAAAATACGTTTGGAAAACCAATCAAGTTTTTATTTGTAGTGGTGATGTAACCGCCATATTGTACCCTGAGAAATTAGCCTCTAAAAATCTGCAAAATTGTCAACTACACATGATGAGTGGTACAATCAAGAATCAAAATTTACAGAAGTTACCCGCCTTGGCCACAGGCTTATCTATCATTAGATATCCTTCTTTTAGGCATTGTTCTAGTTTAGAGAATTTAAGGGTATTTTTAACTAAGAAGGCGCCTTTAGCCATAGAACATGGTATTAATTTGTTGGTGAGCACGTATAAAAATAATAAAATCGTAATTGGCGACTCACATCATTATAACAATGTGCCAACTTTTACACTAAGCCATGTGGTTAAGAAGGAAATCTTAAAGCAATTGAAGGATACTTACCACATACCAGATTTAGAAATTGAGCAGGAGTGGTTGGGCAATTATCTAAAGACAATAGGAGGTTCAGTTTATAATTTGGAGTTGGAAGAAGGGGTAAAATTAGTTACCGGTTTGGGTGGCAATGGCATGACGCTATCTTTTGGTTTAGCAGAAGAAAACCTTAGGGAATACCATACCGCAAACATGAATGCATAGCATACCATACCACATATTTTCTTAGGTGATGTTCTTACCGATTACTTTCTGCAATGTAAAGTAGTATGAATGCGTAGCTAATAAGTCAGGGTAAATATTGTATTCGATACATTCAATATCGTGTCTTCACTTTCCTGAAGACATATCATTTAAGGCCATAAACTTCCATTTTTTAGAATATTTGGCGAATAAATGCTAGATTGCAAGCCTAACCTTTCCCAATAGCACACCCAATTAGCCTCAAACTGTACAAACCCCTAATCGGATACCTATGCAAAAACTATCAATTTTTTGTGCAAGCCTACTTGTAGCTTTTTTGATGTATGCTTGTAATATGCAGCCCAACTCTCCAGAATCTCCCACAGAGGAGGAAATCGAAGCTACACTTACAGAAGGAACCAATATGGCAGCAGCCATATCACCAAATAAGCAGACAATTGCCATAGACTTGCAAGGTACCATTTGGTTATTGTCTCTAGAAGGTGGTACAGCAAAAGCTATTACCGATGAAATGGGCGATGCGCACGAACCGGCTTGGTCACCTGATGGCAAAAAGCTGGCTTTCCATTCTTACAAAAGTGGTAATTATCAAATTTGGAGTATCAATAAAGATGGTTCTGAACTTACCCAACTTACTTTTGGCGAGTTCGATTGCAGAGAACCCTATTGGTCTGCTGATGGGGAAAGTATTGTGTTCTCTACCGATAGAAATGGCAATTATGATATTTATAAGGTTGATGTAGAAAGTAAAGAAATTGTACAAATAACCGATGCGCCTGAAAATGAATACCATCCTGCCTATGCTCATAAAGAAAATTTTATTGCTTACGTTTCGGAAAATGCCAAAGCGCCTGGTATCTATAAAATAAATGAAGACGGAACTGAAGCAGCATTGCTTTATGCCACAAAAAATACGCTCACCACTCCATCTTGGAGTCATAATAATGAGTATTTGACTTTGAATGAATACAATGGAGAAAATAGCAGTTTGGTCTACTTCTCTTTAGCAGACCGAACAGGAGAAGCAATTGTAAATAATGAAGATATCTTTCCATTTAGGGCTTCTTGGCTTGGCGATAATGAATTGCTTTACACCTCTGATGGAAAAATGAAAAGGAAAGTAATTGGCGAAAGTGGATTTAGTGAAGTACCCTTTGAAGCTACCGTTACCTTAAAGCGACCAAGCTATACAAGAAAGACCTATAATTTTGAAGATCAAAGTGCACGGCCTGTAAAAGGAATCATGGGTCCTGTGATTTCACCAGATGGCAAAAGTGTGGCCTTTACAGCCTTAGGCGATATTTATATAAAGCAATTAGATGTAAAAAGCATTAAAAACCTAACCAATGATGTTTTTGTAGACATTGATCCTACGTGGTCGCCAAGTGGCAAAAAAATCGCTTATCTGTCAGACAAATCAGGTAACATGGATTTATGGGTCAGGGATTTGGCTACGAGCAGCGACACCAAGTTAGTAGACCTAGAAAAAGACTTGGGTTTTCCTGTTTGGTCTCCTGATGGAAAGACCATTGCCTTTTTTGCTAGAGATACCCGCAATGTTTGGGGCTATGGAGTTCTGCATTTGGTAGATGTTAGCAGTGGCAAAGTCACTTCTTTGGAAAATACCCAATTTGTTCCAAGTAAACCCACATGGTCGCCAGACAGCCAACTATTGGCCGTAATGGTACTGCAACCGTATTCTAGTAGGTTTAGAGAAGGGCTCAGCAAGATCATGCTTATCAATACCGAAGGTGAGGTAAAAGGGTACATTTCACCTGAAGAAGGTCGTACTCCAGCCATGCGCAATGTAAACGGACCGGTTTGGTCACCAAACGGAGCACACATCGCTTACATTCAAGATGGTACTTTATGGCAATTGCCTGTAGATTTAAAAGGCAATATAAATGGAGAACCCATATCACTAACGAAAGAACTGGCAACAGCACCTAGTTACACAGCAAACGGGCAAACGATTTTGTACTTGGCCACCGATACGCTGAAAAAGCTCGACTTGGCCACAGGTTCAGTAGAGGCCATCGATTTGGACTTTACCTGGCAGCCCCAAGTTTCAGAAAGTACCTATGCGGTGCATGTAGGTAAATTATTTGATGGTCTTCAAAATAAATATTTCGAAAATGTAGACATTGTAGTTGAAGGAAGTAGGATCAAGGAAATTGTACCACACGAAGAAAATCGAGAAATACCCGTTGTAGATGCTTCAGACAAAACGGTGATACCGGGTCTTTTCGAGATGCATACCCATCAGCATGCTACAGTTGGCGAGCGATTGGGTAGAATATGGCTTTCTTATGGCATTACCAATATAAGAGAACCGGGCGCTGATCCCTATGACGCCCTAGAGAGAAAAGAAGCCTGGGCAGCTGGCAAAAGGCCTGGCCCAAGAGAGTTCTTTACCGGCGGCCTTACCGATGGCAGCCGAATATATTATGGTTTGGCCAATAGCATCGTTTACAGCTCTCATCTCGATCTAGAAATGGAACGCGCCAAAAGACTGGGTTATGATTTGATAAAAACCTATGTGCGCATGCCTGATTCTCTTCAGAAGATAATTACCAAAGCCGCGCACGAAATGGGCATTCCGGTTTCTTCTCATGAGATTTACCCAGCCATGCGCTATAATGTAGATCAGGTAGAACACATAAGAGGTACGAGTAGGCGCGGCTATTCTATGAAGCAATCTAACTTAAAGGCCACTTACGGCGATGTGATCCAACTATTGGCACAATCGGGTATGCACATTACACCAACTATAGGTTTGCAAGGCGGCTTTCATATTCTAGCGAACAAACAGCCTGAGATTTACGCTAATAAGCAATTAAACGCGCTTTATTCAAAGCAGTATATAGATTACCTTAAAGGTTCTATGGGGCGTATTCAAAGGGTGTTCCCATCTTACATTTCAAATTTTGAGGCCATACAAAAAGGCGTATATGAAATTGTTAAAGCAGGAGGCAAAGTAGGTAGCGGTACCGATTCTCCATTTATTCCTTATGGTACCAGCCTGCATGTAGAAATGCAATTGTTTGTAGATGGAGGGCTAACTCCTTTCGAAGCTTTGCAGACCGCTACGATCAATGCAGCAGACGCTATGGGCCTTGCTGATCAATTGGGTTCGGTAGAGGCCGGTAAGCTTGCAGACTTTGTAGTTGTAGATGGCGACCCCTTGGGCAATATACAAGATGCTTGGAATGTAGTGAGCACTTTTAAAGGTGGGGTACAATACGATATAGATGAATTACTAGCCCAACCAAGTCTATGAAAAAAATAGGTTCGAGAAGAAATTGGCTCAAAAAGACTGCGGTACTTTCTACAGGTTTATGCTTGGGTACTTACGATACGCTAAAAGCCAAAAGCATTTATGTGAATAAGAATAGCAAGCCCAAAGCATTGGTAGCAGGAGCAGGCATTATGGGTTGTTGGACCGCCTACTTTTTACACCAAAAGGGTTTTGAGGTAAGCATTTGTGATCCTTTTGGCGCTGGCAATCCGCGGGCTAGTTCTGGAGGGGAAACCCGACTCATACGTCATATGTATGGAGAAGATACACTCTACTTTGATATGGCCAAAAGGTCTATGGAACTGTGGAGAAATACAGGTAAAACTCTAGGTAAAGCCTTATATAAGAACACAGGATTACTGATTTTTAGTGAAAAGGAGACTTACGAGTATGCAGAAAAATCTCGTGCTCTTTACAAGCAAGCAGGCTTGCAATTAGAAAAAATTTCGATTGAAGCTCTTTCCGAAACATATCCTTTTATTGCTTCAAATGATTTAGACCATGCCATTTTGGATACTCAGGCAGGTTACTTATTGGCAGCAGATAGCTGCAATACTATTGTTGACCATTTGCTCTCTAAAGGAGTAAAGTGGGTTGCAAGTGCGGCCAAGCCTGGAGATTATAAAAAAGGTGAATTGCAAAGTGTGGTATTATCGGATGGTTCTATAGTTAAGGCGGATCGATATATTTTTGCCAATGGTCCTTGGATGGCGGAGACATTTCCAGATTTGCTGAAAGGCAAGTTACGGGTTACCCGCCAACCCGTTTTTTTCTTTGGAGGCCCGGCAGGATTTGCAGCTAAACTAGACAAGCCTTTTCCTGTATGGATGAACCGAGATGCTGAAAATAAAGAGCGCTGTTATGGCGTGTTCGATACCTACAAAAATAGCTTTAAGTTGGCTTACACTCAATTAAACGAAACCATTATAGACCCCACTAGCAGTTCCAGAACTACCACGGCTCAAGAAGTTGAGCATGCCAGGTATCTTATGGAAAAACGTTTTCCTTTTATGCGTGAAGCCCCGTTGCTCTACACAAAGGTTTGCCAGCATACCGATACGCTAGATAAGCATTTTATTTTAGGAAAACATTCTGAGGTCGAAAATCTTTGGTTGCTAGGCGGTGGTTCGGGTCATGCTTTTAAACACGGGCCTGCCTTGGGCGAGCAAATGGCAAATGCTGTTGAAGGCAGTAGTATACCCGAGCCTAGATTTAGTGTATACCGTTTAGGTAGAATAGAGAAATTTTCCAAAAAGCATAAGTAACGTTATGTTTTTTATAACAAAATCTTGTAATTTTTATATTTTTGATAAAAAAAACTTAATTTCCTTGTGATATTTTTTATCCATGTTTAAATTAGCATTAACAAATCCTGCCAAAAACAACGAAATAGCAAGAAATATTTATTCTCGAGATACTTCTGCTAACACCTTCTTCATAATTTGATTTTATCTTATCCAACTACCTAATTAACAAGCCTTACTTAAGGCAATATTTTTTACCCCTAATCTATTTTTATGAAACTAAAACAGATACTGTTTTGGTCTTGTATGCTATTGGTCAGTTTTGGCCTTTATGCACAGGACCGTACCCTTAAAGGTAAAGTTACTTCAGGTACAGATGCAATGCCCCTCCCAGGAGTTAACGTATTGGTAAAAGGCACTTCTAGTGGTTCTATTACTGATATAGATGGCAATTTCAATATTGAGGTTGGTCCAGATGCCACAACACTAGTTTTTTCCTACATAGGTTTTCAAGCAAAAGAAGTTGAAATTGGCAGCAAGACTAGCTTTGATGTGGTTTTGCAAGAAGACGCCCAACAACTTTCCGAAGTAGTGGTTACTGCCTTGGGTTTTGAAGAAGATGCCGATAACAGCGGCGTGGCTTTTTCAAAGGTTGATGGTGGTGCATTGGTACGCTCAGGAGAAAGTACGCTCATTAATAGTATGGCCGGTAGGGCATCAGGAGTGCAGATATCAAAATCGAGTGGTGATCCCGGTGCGAGTACTTACATACAAATTCGTGGGCAAAATACCATTACAGGCGAAACGCAACCGCTTATTGTAATTGATGGTATCCCAATGAGTAATACAACAGGGGCGCCCAATGCAGATATTGCCAATAGCGGTGAGAATACCGGTGGTGTAAGGCAGCAAAGTCGTATGAACGACATCAACCCTGCAGATATTGAGTCTATGCAGATTTTGAAAGGTGCCTCAGCTGCAGCCTTGTGGGGGTCTAGAGCAGCCAATGGCGTAATCATCATTACCACTAAAAAAGGTAGGGATGACAACAAAGTAAATGTGTCGTTTAGGTCTAGCTTATCTTTGGATCAAGTGAATGTACTGCATCCATTGCAGAATAAATTCGGACAAGGACAAGGTGGTATTTACAGTCCGACTTCTTCACGTTCTTGGGGAGATAAAATCTCTGAACGCCCCGGTGGTGCTGATGAACAGATTACCGATCCCAATGCTCCGGGTTATGCGGGATTTTTTGAAGGCCTCGATGGTACGCGTTACTATGCCATACCAGCAGGGACTGAGGCCAATCCCAATGGAGGTAAGAATTCAAGAGAAACTTTTAACGATGCACGCGAAGACCAAGTGTTTAAAACAGGTTACTACTTGGACAACTACTTAAGCATTAGTGGTGGCAATGAAAACAGCAATATCTTTTTGAGCTTAGGAGATTTAAGGCAAGATGGTATTTACAATGGTGTATCTGATTATAGAAGAAGCACCATTAGGTTAAATGCCAACAGAAAATTTGGCAAAATCTTTAAAGTTTCTAGTAATGCAACCTATGCCAGAACAAGTTCAAATAGGATACAAACCGGATCCAACTTAAATGGACTTTACTTGGGCATGCTGCGTGCAGCACCAGATTTTGATGGCTCTGATTACATAGGCAGCTATTTTTCTTCGCCAGAAGCGGCTCCATTGGTTAATAGGCACCGTTCTTACAGACGTTACCTAGGCAACAATCCCAATCCTATTTACAATAATCCTTTGTGGACAATTAACCAGTTAACAAATGCCACTTTAGTGAACCGTTTTATTATGTCTAGTGAGATGAGCATTAAACCGGTACAATGGTTTGAGTTGGTGGCCAGAGGCGGCATAGATACTTATGATGATGTAAGAAAAACACTTTTCCCGGTTAACTCAGCAGGTGCTAATAGTGGCGGTAGATACCGCGAAGAGTTGTTTAAAGAAACGCAGCTAAACCTAGACTTTATCGGTCGTTTTACTGCTACTATTTCTCCTAATATTACTTCAAGTTATTTGGTAGGATGGAATATTAACGACAGGACTTATACCCGTTTGGGAGGCGAAATGCAGAACTTCTTGATACCTGGCGGTCCTGAAGATTTCTCTAATGCAGTTGGTGCAAACAGGTTTCCTAGTGATACAGAAACCATTATTCGTTCTACCAGAACCTATGCTACTGCCAATTTTGGTTTCTTTGATCAACTATTCGTTAACGTGACGGGTGCGCTAGAATCGGCATCCTCTTTTGGCGCAGACAATTTAACCTACTTTTATCCTTCTGCAGATATAGCTTGGCAATTTACCTCACTTCCAACATTTGATAATGTAGGCTTTTTAAGTTTTGGTAAGCTGAGGGGAGGTTACGGGCAAGTAGGTGTGCAGCCTGATCCGCATCGTACAAGTACAGACTTTGTAGCGGGTAGCTTTGGAAGCTGGGGTGCTTCACTTAGTGGTGTAGGTTATGGCAATGGTGCCTTTGTGCAAAGTGCCCAACAAGGTGATCCTAATTTAAGACCAGAAATAAAGACAGAGTGGGAGATAGGTACAGATTTACGCTTCTTTAACGATAGGTTGACCACTAGCTTTACTTACTATCAAAATGAGATTACGGACCTTTTACTAGAGGTAGCGGTTTCTCCTTCAGTTGGTTTTTTAGAACGGTATACCAATGCCGGTGTAATGACCAATAAGGGTTGGGAAATGGATTTTGGCTATACCTTAGTCTCTAACAGCGATTGGGATATAGAGTTGTATGCCAATGCCAATAGAAACTTAAATGAAGTAACCAGTTTGGGTGCTAGCGAAGGTGATGTTATTACGCTAGGTGGTTTTAGTACGCTTACTTCTTCTGTGGCAGCAGTTGGGTATCCATTATCGACTTTATTTGGTGGTCGTTACCTAAGATCAGCAGACGGTAGTTTGGATTTAACCGAGGACGGATTTCCGCAGGTAGCACCAGATTTTGGTGTAATCGGCGATCCCAACCCTGATTGGAGAGGTGGTTTTGGTACTAACATTAGATATAAGAACTTTAGCTTGGGTGTGCTATTTGAGACTTTCCAAGGAGCAGATTTTGCCCCAAATACCAAATCGGTGTTGTACAATTTCGGAGTACATGAAGACACTGGTAATGAAGTAGTAGTACCGCAAGGCGGCTTGGTTAACTATGCAGGCAACACCATACCTGCCGGTACATTGGCCAGAGGAAATATCGCTGACTTTGGCGCAGGCCCAGTTCTTTTGGATGAATCTTGGTATACCACACTTGGCCAAGGCTTTAGTAACCTACAAGAGCAATTTATTGTAGATGGTAGCTGGACAAGACTCAGGGAAGTTACCCTAAGCTATAGACTCAACTCAGAAGGACTCAGAAAAGCGACCAAACTTTCAAACATTGAATTTTCTTTCTCAGGACGTAATCTATTGTTATGGACAGATGTAGTGGGTATCGATCCTGAAACCTCACTAGATGGAGCGACCAATGCTCGAGGCCAAGATTACTTCAATAACCCTGGTGTAAAGAATTATGTATTCTCAATTAAAATAGACTACTAAAATGAAAAAGACATTTTTAATATATTTTGTGCTGATGTTTTTCAGCATTTCTTGCGAAAACTTAGTGGAAGATTTAAACGATGATCCTAACAACCCTACAGACGCTCCTGCAGAACTCATATTTACAGGGATGCAATTGGCCAACGTAACCACCCACGAAGGACTAACAGCGCGATTGGCCGCTATGTGGACCAGTCAGATCAAAGGTGTGGATAGGCAGTGGGGCGATTTTCAAGCCTACAATGTAGGAGGCTCTAACTTTGCCAACATGTGGGATAACATATATTTTGGAACTCTTAGAAACTCTAATCTTATATTAGAAAAAGTAGAGCCACAAGGTTTAAGGGTTTTTGCTGGTATTGTAAAAGTAACTCAGGCGCATTGTATAGGAAACGCCACATCACTTTGGGGCGATATTCCATTTACTGAGGCAGCTCAAATAGAGGACTTTCAATCACCTGCATTTGATGACCAAATGACCATTTATGATAATTTGCAAAACTTGTTAGATGAGGCCATTGCCGATTTGGAAAGTAGGGTAGGTGTACCCGATGTAGATATTTTCTATGCGGGTAACCCTCAAAAGTGGATTGAGGCTGCTTACACACTAAAAGCGCGCTACTACATGGATACCAAACAATATGATTTGGCGGCACAAGCAGCGGCCAATGGTATAAGCGCTCCTGAAAACTCTATGTATATGCCACACGGTACTACCAATGATGTAGACTACAACCTTTATTGGGATTTCTTAGGCCCTTCTAGAGGTGGTGATATTGCTGCAGAAGATGATAACGGCCCTGCCTATTTGGTAGACCTGCTTAATCCTGATAGCGAGATTTACAGAGGCAATGACAAAACCGATGAAACGGCCCGCTTCCGTTATTACTATTTATTGGCTGAAGAGGCCATTAATACGCCGGGTAGGATTGAGCCTAACACTGCTTCTGTGGTTAATGGCAGTGCATACAATGGCTTTTTTGCTCAAAATGCTTCTTTCCCTTTGATCACTTACCAAGAAAATATATTAACCTTGGCAGAAACTTCTGTAAGGGCAGGTAACTTTGCAGAAGCTTTAGATTATCTGAATGAATATAGGGAGTTTCTGAATGGTGGTGGCTATATAGATGCTACCTATCAGGCAGATTTCTCTTTTGCTTATGATCCTTTTGAGGCCGCTGATTTTGAGGCGGGAGGTATAGAGAATGTAGATGGTATTGCTACAAATGATGCTTTGTTAAGGGAAATCATAGAAGAGCGCTATGTTTCATTCTATGGCCAAACCATAGCTTGGAATGACGAGCGTCGTGTTAGAGGAAGTGTAGCTGCTATCCCTATAGAGCCCAATATTGGGGGCGAATTACCATGGAGATTTGTGTATTCTCAAGATGAAATTAACGGAAACCCTAACGTGCCTAGTCCAGTACCAGGGCCTTTTGTCAATATGACTATCTACGAATAAATGATTATTGTTGTAATTGTTAGGGAGGCTTGTTCTTTACAGGCCTCCCTTTTTTTATAAGTTAAGAATATTTGATTTAGATATTACTTTGCTCTAAGGGTGCAGAAATGACATTTAAGTACCTTCCCATCCAATAGGGTAGTAGCCAAATGTCGCCGGCGCTGTGTTCTGTAGTGCCATTGTTGCGTTCATAATCCAATCTAAACATATTGCTGTTGTGCCTTTGTATGGGTCGCTCGTCAGGAGGTAAGACCTCAGTAATGGTTTGTCCTCTAAAGTTTTCTTCTATAAAAGTGATGTCTTTTCTATGGCTGTTGGCTATGTTCCAATTGATCAAATCCATAGGATGCTCTTTTAGATACCAAATGGCTTCTTCCAGATCAAAATTTTTTGTGTCGATAAGGGCTGTCATAATATTCCAGGCACCTTCTTTTTCAGGTCTTTCTGCTTGCCAATGATCAATAATGGCCTCTTTGTACATTTGCTTGAGTGTATCGTTAAAAGCGTAGCGATACAAGCCCCAATAGCCTAAAAAATACATCTCATCGTCTGAATGGTTCCAGTTCTCAGATAGCATTTTACTCCAATCGTCGGCATCACTAGGAGCCGTGGTGATTTCCTTCATAGGTCGCATCAGGTTATCTAAATACCCATGCTTATCCATCAAGTCAAAAGCCTTTTGCTTGTATTTTTCTTTATCTGTAAAATGATAAGCCGTTTGTAGCATGGCAATAATGTTTGAAGAATTTAGCTTACGGTCACCTACCATTTTAGGCCTTGCATTTACATAATTAGGGTTCCACTTGCCCCAGGTGGTAGGTTTGCCATCGTAATCAACAAGATACAAATCGTGTTCGAGTACATGGCTCATAAGCGTATCCATTAAAGTAATCGCTTGTTTTTTTAGAGAGGTTTCTTCCATCAATTCTGCAATTACTCCAAAAGCAAACATATGGCCTATGGCTTCATCACTGCTTGTGGTAGCTTTCCAGTCCCATGCAGAATCTTCTGCATGTTGCCATCTTTCAGGGTCGTGTAAGTGTTCTATATAGCCGCTTCTTTCAAAGGATCTAGAGGGAAAACCGGGCACCGGATTAATGGTATACAGTCTTTCTATTGCCTCTAAGGATTCTTTGCAGTTTTGTAAAGCCTCAGGCGAATCGGTTACCACGTGCCTAAATACCTGCGATGCCAAGTACATAGCTGTCCAAAGTCCATCGTTGTCTGAGTCATCGAGCCTACCCGAATCTACATTGCCCTTTTCCATATTTACCAAGGAGGCGTTAAAGCCCAAACGTATATGGCGTTGTCGCACCTGTTTTTCAAAGTACATAGCTTTTTTATGTAGGGTCATTTCTTCAAAAACAATCTTACCTAAACCTTTATCGGTAAGGATCAAAACCGTGTTATCTGCCGCTCTTGAAATATCAATGACTCGATTGCTAGGTAACCATCTTTCACCGTAATAGTAATTAAATTTACCATCCTCTTTAAGCATAAAGGCGCCTTTTGTTGATCCAAACCACAAATACCCGTTTATTTCTTCTATACAAGTGATTTCTGGCCATGGCAGGCTATTATTTTTGTCTCCAATTTGAGTACCACTGTTTGGATCAATCTTGAGGTAACCTTCTTTGGAACCTATAAGCAGTCCTTCACTTGTAAGCTCAAAAGCAGTAAGTTGATTTCCCTCAAACAAAGTTTCAATACTTTTTTGGCCAATATCGAACTTGTTGATAGATTTTTGGCCTAAAACCCAAAAAGCCTCGCTTTTTTCAGAATAATGGATTTGTATGATTTGATTATTTTCTGGCTTATCAGCATTGAGCTTGCCTTGCCAAACAACTTTATTTTCTGAGATAAATGATAAATCTTGGCCATTGCTTACAAGAAATTCGTTTTTAGGAGAGCCATCGAAAATTTGTGCATTTTCTAAGCCGTGTTCTACAAATAGTTTTCCCGCCCAAGCATTACTCAAAACAACCTTTTCGTCTAGATAAACAAATTGATTATTTATCAAAACCATGTCTTTTATGTTTTTATCTAGAAAAGGTCGGTAAGTTCTGTCTGTAATTAGTTTGCCAGGATAAAGGAATTGACCTGCCTGTGTTTTAAGTACTTTGTTTTCGGCAAGTATTTGAACCACACCGTTGCGATCGGCCAAAGTTTTTTTGAGTATTTGGTTCTCTTGTTCATTGTAATACTTTATGCTGTAATCTTGCAGGTAAGCAGTATCCTGATAAGTACTTTCTGCATTGTTTGTTGGCGTAGTTCCTGAAGGATGCGAACAAGAGAACAAAATAGAGCCGAGAATTATAAGAAGAATAAAATTATAATGTTTGTCAATCATGGTTTATGTTGCTTTGGGTTTAAATACTCAGGAAAAAAAATTGTATAAAACTCCCTAGGGCTTGTTCTTACAAGTTTATAGTGAAGGCTTTGCTTTAAATCCTAGGGAGCGTTAAAGTCATAATAAATTCTGTTCACTTTTTCATTCTGTTTTTAATTGGAAAACATTCTGCACCCACCTTACCACAATCTGTTTGTTAACCGCTAAAAAGAGATTTATTGGTAAAATAGTAAAAAAACGCATATGAAGCCATGCCTCAATACCTTGCTCTTTTACTTAAGATTTATCGGCCCAAATGATTTAAAAAAGTGATGTGGTCTTTAATTTTACATAATAAACAATTTTTAATCAGCAATAGTAAAATGACCTACTCAGAGGCCGAAAAGTTGAAAGAA
>CAKZMZ010000464.1 GCA_937129345.1 uncultured Thalassovita sp.
ACTTAAGCACCTTGCCGCTTACATCCATAATGCGGTACTGAATTTTTCTTGAGAAAGTAAGTTCCTTTTTAACTTTTCCTGGCGAAAATGTAACTGGCGGTTTTGAAATACTATATGTTACCGTATCAGAATAGTAGGATTTGCCTGAGCTATCTAAGTATTTGATTTGATACTTATTTTCACCAGAAAAATGCCTTATGGGGTGATCATACTCCACGGTCCCATTGTCATTTTTACAATTTATGGCGTGCATCGTATTCCAATGATTTTTGTTGAACCTCCGCACAAAATATTTACCGTATTTCCTCTCGCCTTTAGAGGACCACTTTATGTCGCTGTCAGTTACTTTGATGAACACAAACCTAAAAGGATTTCGCTTTTTGATCACATCGCCATTCAAAACTCTAGGCGTGCATTCACGATGGTATTGTATACGCACTTCTACAGGGGCCCCAATTTCTACAAAAGACATTTCTATATCAAAAGATGAATTTTGCTTTAGAGGAGATGCTCTCCTGCCATTTACAACAATATTGGTGATGCAGTATTGATCCTCACCTATTTTAGGATTCTGAACAAAAAGGTTTATCCCATTGTAATATCCACTTAGAACAATTTCTTGGGCATAAGAAAAAGTTTGGATAAATAAAAAAATTAGAATAATGAAATATCGCATAGTTAGTATCATTTTATCTTCTTTTTAAAAGTGTTGTAATTAACATTACTCAAAAATTGAACAGATGTTAAATTAAATACAGCGGTATTTAATTTAATGAAGTTTATTACATGAATAAAAGACGTTTTTCGATTAATTTTGAATAGTACAGCGTCTGTATGTTATAATTGCAATTAATTTTTTAATATTTTTTAATTAAGCACCCTTATTAAGTGAAAGTTACTGAATGGATTGAAAAGTCTGATAAGACATTGTTCTCGTTCGAGATTCTACCGCCTTTAAAGGGACAAAGCATAAGTGATTTTTTTGAGGCCATAGAACCCTTAATGGAGTTTAATCCCGCCTTTATTGATGTCACCTATCACAGAGAAGAGTTTGTATACAAATCTAGAGGCAATGGTTTATTAGAAAAAATAACGACTAAAAAAAGACCGGGAACAGTTGGTATTTGTGCGGCATTGATGCACCGCTTTCATGTAGATACAGTACCGCATTTAATTTGCGGAGGTTTTAACAAGAAAGACACCGAAAATGCACTTTTCGACCTCAATTTCTTAGACATCCAAAATGTACTGTTATTAAGAGGCGATTCCATAAAGACCGAAGGCCGTTTTATTCCTGACCCCGATGGGCACGAGTATGCCGACGGGCTGATAGAACAAGTGGTGAACATGAACAAGGGCAAATATCTCGGAGAGGATATCATGAACTCTAACACTACCGATTTTTGCATTGGTGTTGCCGGTTATCCCGAAAAGCATTTTGAAGCGCCAAATTTGGATATGGACCTACAGCATCTCAAGCGAAAAGTAGACTTGGGCGCACACTATATTGTTACCCAAATGTTTTTTGATAATAATAAATACTTTGAGTTTGTAAAGAAATGCAGAGATGTTGGTATTGATGTGCCCATTATACCGGGGCTTAAACCCATTACTACTAAAAAGCAGCTTACTGTACTCCCTAGTATTTTCCATATTGATATGCCTCAAGAATTGGTGGCAGCGGTTGAAAAGTGCACGAATAATAAAGAAGTAAAACAAGTAGGCATAGAGTGGTGTACGCAACAATCAAAAGAACTAATGAAGTTCGGCGTGCCGTGTTTGCACTATTATTCTATGGGAAAATCACATTCTGTTAAACAAATTGCATCATCAATCTTTTAATATAAAGACGATGCACTTGAAACTTTTTCAAATTTTTTGGTAATTTAAGTTCAAATCCAACTTTTTAATATTTTTATTATGAACCGATTGGTTTTCTTCTTAGCACTGATTTTTATGAGTGCTTGCCAAGGGCAAAAAGCCGATAATAAAACTACTATTGGCGAAAATGTACCTACGGAAAATGCAGTTAGCATTGCTACGCTTCCAGATATGTTACAAGACATGAACAGTAAGGATGATGTAGTTCTTACCGGTGAAGTTACAGAAGTTTGTAAAGCAAAAGGTTGCTGGATGAAACTAAAAATGTCTGATAATCAAGACGTAAGGGTTACATTCAAAGACTACGCGCTTTTTATGCCAAAAGATATTGTTGGCAAAGAAGTGGTTATACATGGAGTAGCTTCAAAAAAGGAAATTAGTGTTGATGAGTTGCAGCACTATGCCAAAGATGCCGGCAAAAGTGAAGAAGAGATTGCCATGATTGCACAGCCTGAAGTCCGTCTGACATTTGAGGCAGATGGAGTAGTAATCAACTAATAAAGGTACTAGAGTGCATGGTCGATGCCTGTTATTTATTGAATTTTATTAAAGAGGTTTTTAATTAGTATTTGTAATTGATTTTCCTTACCTAACATTATTTTTTTTAAAGGAATTTATATTACATGACGGTTGTAAATCGCTCACAATAAATGTCAACACTTTTTATTTATCAGGTAGTCTTAAGTGAAAATCACCATTTAATTATATTTCAACCATGCCTATTGATTACATTTTTGTATTTCTTTTATCTTTCATGACTGTGGTTTTTGTGATTTTGCGCGCCCTACAAGAAGACAATAAAAAACGTGGTGGTGGCAATGACGGAGGCGACTTTGACCAGAGTGATTTACCTCCAGAAATTGATTTACCTCCCGGTGTATGTTGGCCAGATGAGGTAAAAAAGAAAGACAGTGTTTTGATTTAAGAAATTAAGCAGATTTTAAGCTTACCAATAATATTATTTAGCATGGCTCAGGTAATTATTTGCCTGAGCTTATTGTGTTAGACTTTTTTATTATATCTACCATAGCTACACTTATGTTGTTCATTTCTACGGTACTTATGTTTCCTGTGTTACTCAACAAAGCGACCACGTAACCATCGTTTTTAAAAGTGATTAAGTAAGAGCTAAAGCCAGATATATGGCCTGAGTGAAAGTAGGTGTTCCAAATATTTTCATTGTTTGTATCTGCTGTACTATTGAACATGCCAAGCCCAAAACCATAGCCGTTTTTATAAGGAGCAATCCATTTTTTATCTGACGAATATGCCTTGAGCATTAACTGATAGCTTTTTTTACTTAAAGCTTTTCCCTTATTTTTATGCAATATCAAAGACCATTTTATTAAATCATCTGTGCTAGAATACATACTGCCTGCACCATTTAAATTGCTCATATACGTGTAGTTTGCCTGCTGCTTTTTACCGCCACTATGCACGTATCCGTAAGCTTTTTTTGGAATGATTTCCTCCCTACTACTCAAACCAGTATTATTTAGTTGTAAGGGCTTAAGTATTTTTTCTTGCATTACTTCATTAAAACTTTTGCTACTCACGCTTTCTATAATGGCTGCTAAAATTGCATAACCTGAGTTGTTGTATTTGTATTGAGTACCAGGGTTAAACTCTAAATTTCCACTGCAGAATTTGGAAATCAATTCATTAAAAGAATAATGGTTTCTTAAGGAATCTGTCCAAACGCCTGGTAAACTTGTGTAATTAGGAATACCTGATTGATGGGTGAGCAAATCGATTACCTTTACTTTTTCACCTGTATCATTTCTATAGTCTGTAAGATATGCCGTAATTGGCGCCTGCAAATCAATTTTGCCTTCTTCATAAAACTTTAAGATTAAAGCGGCTGTAAATTGTTTGCTTACTGAAGCTATGTCAAAACGGGTCTCTCTGTTATTGGGCACCTCAAACCTTTCGTCTGCAAAACCAATGCTCTTTTCATAAATGGTATTGCCTTCAAAATCAGTAATCAATACATTGCCACTGTATTTTTCATTTTCTGCAAAAGTTTCAAAAAGTTGGTCTAGTTTTTCATTTAATTGTGCTTTAGCACTTAATGAGAGTAGAAAACAAAAAAGAAATGTAGAAAGAAGCCTTGTCAACATCATAACTTTAATTTGAAAAACAAAGCGAAAAATTATGTATAAATTTCCACAAGGCAAAGAATAAAGCCAAAGTGCTTTAAGAATTTACAGTCATTTTTTCCAATTTAAACTCGACCATAAAGCAAGCGCCTTTGCCATACTCACTTTCGCACCAAACTTTACCTTGCATAGCTTCTACATATTTTTTTACTATGGAAAGCCCCAAACCTGTAGAGGTCTCTCCGTTGGTTGGTTTGGCCGAAAGTCTTTGATACTTGCCAAAAAGTCTTTCAAAATCCTTAGGATTTATGCCAGAACCTTGATCTGCCACACCCATTCTCAAGCAACCATTTTTTTCTCTTATGTTAATGTATATTTTCTTGCCCTTGGGAGAAAACTTGATGGCATTAGACAAAAGGTTTTCAAAAACCTGAATGGTGTAATTGTGGTCTAAATGGCAGATTGTTTGAAAAGCAGGAACATCCAATTCCAACTCTAGGTGTTTTTCATGAAGTTTTTCTTCAAAATTCCTCACCACATGCTCCCAAACCTTAAATGCATCTACAGGTTCTAGCAACAAATTGATTTTTTTAGCCTCTACAGCTTTTACATCTAGGATCCGCTCAATCATTTCATTCATCCTTATTAATGAGCGATGGGTAATGTTCAAACCTTCTTTTTGCTCTTTACTTAAATTGTTTTTGTTCTGATTGATAAAGTCTGTAAGGCTTAAGGCAATAGCGAGCGGATTTCTCAAATCGTGGGCAACAATACCGATTAGGTGGTTTTTTTCATGGTTGAGCGCTATCAATTCCTTATTTTTTTCTTCTATAAGTTCTTTTTGCTGCCTAATACTGTTGTTGGCTTCGCGCAGTATTTTAGATTTGTCGGCAATCTCTCTGTAAGCACCGGCATTTTCAAGGGCGATCTGTACATAAATCGCCATGTTGCGCAAAATATTGATGTGGTAAGAAGAATAGGCAAACGGCTCAAAGCTTTGTACAGTTAGTACGCCTATGTTTTTGTCTTTAATATTAAGTGGTATGTAAATAACAGAATTGGCATTGCGCTCTCCTGCTTTTGCAGGCGGTACTGCACCATTAATGTATTTTCCATAATCTTTCTCAAGGTCATCTATAATGATTTCCCTATTCTCCTTAAAAGAAAGATTGGCCAAACTTATCTCATCATCTGTAAAGAATATGTTTTCTATGGACTTACCGTTCTCAATCACTGAAGGAAACTCCATCCTTTTACTTTCTTCATTAAATATACCAATACCAAATACAGAGGCATCCATTAGTTTATTTACATTAGAATAGGCAATCTCGGTAATTTTATTTACAGATAGAGATGCCGTGATGTCTTGGCCTATTTTACTGAGCAATTCCAAGTTTTTGTAAGCCTTTTCTAGATTTAAGGCTTGCAACTGTATATGATCTTTTTGCTTGGCCAATGTCTTGTTTACTTTGCGCGTTTGCAAATAATTAAAGAGGATAAGACATAAAATAATGGTCACCAAGCAAATACCGGCAATTGAATATTTATTTATGGTCTCTTGCTTGCTTATTTGCAGTTCTTTTAACGCCTTTTCTTTTTCCAACATTTCAAAAGCTTGCTTTCTTTCTACTTCCTCTAACTCCTTTTGCTTAAGTTGGTAAGCTTGTATTTCCCTGTCTTTCTTAAGCAAATTGATCTCTTTGGCTTTACGCTCATCTTCTAGTTCATTTTGTAAAAGTAGTAGTGCCTGTAATGCCTTTTCTCTTTTTAATTGCTCATTCTTAAGCTCGGTTTCTTTCAGCTCCTTATCGATCAGCAATAGTGCTAGATCCTTTTCTCTTTTTTCAGCTTCTAGTTGTAGTTTTCTCACATTGAGTGTGTCCAACTCCTCTCCTACAATCATTTGCTCTGTTTTGTTGATGATGAATTGCTTTCTGTTATCAGCAGCTTCTTCTTCCAACAGTTCTTGTTGCCGTTCAATTTTTTCTTGCAGTAAGCGTGCTTTTACATCTGAGTATAGTTTGTAATAATGCAAAGTTTGATTGCTTTTATTCTTAGCCTCAAAAGCTTTGTACAAATGATGGTAACTATCCATCAAAATTTCCTTATCATCTAATTTAAGTGCAATTGCTAAAGCCAACTCACCATACTTTACTGATGCATTGTACTCTTTTAACTTTCTGTAAATAAGCGACATCTGATTATAGGTTTTGGCAATGCCCACCTTGTCTTTTGCCTTAAGGCTCACTTGCAGTTTTTTATCATAAGAGTTTAGGGCGTGGTTATAGTTGCTTAGCTCGCCTTTGTCGCCTAGACTATGGTATATCTCTCCAATGGTAAGCAATGCTTCTGAATAGCTTTTAAAATGATAGTTGTCTTTATTGAGCTCCTTGCACAAAATCAAAAATTTAAGAAAATAGCTCAAAGACTTCTTATAATCTTCTAGATTTTTGTAGATATAACCAATCTCGTTTAGTGCGTATGCTTCTTGCAATTTGTCCTTTTTTACACTGCTAAGGGCTAATATACTTAGGTGGTTTTGCAATGCTTTTTTATAAAGATTTAGCTTGTTAAATGCTCTTGAATTTCTTTTGAGTGTTGCAATCCTTAGCGCGTAATTGTCATGCTTGGCATAAATTTTTTCTAGTAATTTTCCATTTTCTATAAGCTTCTTGTAACTGCCATCATTTTCGTAAATATCCGAAATCTCTTCTAAAATAGCTGCCCTTTCTTCAGTAAGACCCAAGGCCTCTTTTAGCTTATCCGCACTCATGAGGTACTCCAAAGCTTTTGCTGCAGCATCCCAATCTTTGTAGAGAAAGCCTATTTCAACCAGTACATCGGCCAGTTGCTTTTGCTTTTTGGTATGCTCAATTTCTTTTACTGATCGCAGATAGTACTTAAGGCTTGAACCTCTCTGCGTTTTTAAATTATAAGCCCTCGCTATTACAAGTAAATTCTTGATTCTTAAATCTATATTGGGCGATTTTGCCTCTTCTTCAATAGCTAAGTTAGAGTAAAACAAAGCTGAATCGACCCTGCTATTTTTGAGATGTTCTTCTGCTAAAAATGTTAATTTGGCTAGTCTTGTTTGGTCTGAATGAGCAAAGGTACTTTTGCCGTTTCCAATTGCTTCTACTTGTGCTTGTAAAAAATGGAAGGAAAATAAGCCTAGGCTAAATACAAAAAAAGAGTAAAAAAGTCGCATAAATAATTGATTTGACACCACCCTAAAGTTTTTACAAATAGGGTATTTCTTACATAAAGATATCTCTGTTTTGGTTTAGTACTCTCAGTAAATGATCAGGTGTTTATAAAAAGTGTATGTTATTTTATGCAAATAAGGGCTTTTTGATGTTAATACCTTCATATCTTAGCAAAAAAAAGCACTTAAACATTTATAAATATAACATCCATTACCCTCAAAAAAAAGTGAAAAAATTACTCTGGATTATTTTACCGCTGATTGTACTCATTGTTTATGCGCTCAACATTTATCCATTTCTCAGCGATTCTCATCCTGTGGAGAACGCCAACGTATTGGTGGCAGAGGGTTGGCTTCCACCCGATTTACTAGATAAAGCAGTTGAGGAATTTGAAAGCAAAGATTACGAATTTATAGCTACTACCGGAGTTCCTTTTTTGCCTGAGTTTAGAATGGCCTACGGCGGATATTTGATCTACGATTTTAGCGATCAGGAAAAGTGGCAAATACCCCAAACTTACACTTTAGAGGTTGAGGCTTACAGTACTCCAGTAAATAACGAATACGCCGAAATGGCCTTATTCATAAATGACAGTTTGGTATTTGAAGGTTTTACTAATGAAAGTGCGCAAATCTATAAAACAAAGGTAGAAACCAATCGGATAGATAGTCTAGCAATTTTGTTCAAGAATGATGCTTATGCAGATGATGAAGACCGCGATTTGATCATTGTAAATGTAAGAGTAAACGGAAAAGATTTGCCTCCGAGAAGCCCAAACGTGATTTACGACAGAGGCAGAAAAGGGGGAAATGATATTTATTCTGCAAATTTTAATTCTGTTGCCGAAGAAGCTGCTTTAGAGCTGCAAAGAAGAGGTATACCCAAAGATAAAATCATAGCCGTACCAACAGAAGAAAGGGAAATTAACCGAACTTACAATAGTGCATTGGCTTTTGGCAATTGGCTGGATAAGCATGCCAAACAAAAAAATATAAAAGGCATCAATGTAATTTCTATGGGCACCCATTCTAGAAGAAGTTGGATTTTATTTAAGAAACACATCAATGAGGAAATACCCGTGGGCATTATCTCATTAAAAACCCAATACACCCCAGATAATGATTGGTGGAAGACCAGTTACGGAATACAAAGAGTCTTGGTAGAGTCTGTTAAATATGTGTATACTTTGTTTTTATAAAAAAACATAAAAGACATCGGCTACTTTTATAAGAAATTGATATTAGTGTATCATTAAAAAATAGACTATTTATCTACCTCTATTCTTCAATCTCCTTTGATTTGCAATCATATCACACGGCTTCTGTGATTGATATTTGATAAATACTAAAATTTTAGATGATATGTATAGTGCCAAATTTCAGGAATAGATAAAATACACCGATAAATGCCAAAACAGCGACTAAAATAAAAGTACCATAGAGGATGTGTAAAAGATTTTTTCTTTTTAGTTGTGGAAACACATATAAATTAACTGCTTGGAACATGACCTGAGCGAGTAGTATAGCTGCGCCGTATGCGTATCCTCTTAAAAAGTAAGCGAAAGATCCAAAAATAAGCCCTAGCATAAGGCCTTTGATCAAGAAAATCTTGAAGGTTAATTCATTTTGCATTTTAAAAAGTAGTGTGCTGGTTAAAAAATATGCGGCAAAGTTTCCTTTGCCCTTTATTTTTCAAACGGCTTTTTAACTTAATTGATACTCCAAAAATCAATATTCACTCAATATCACAAAAAGCCCTTTATATATTTATATGTAAGCGCTTATACATCTTTAATCTACACAAAATATTTACAGAAGTTAAGTTTAAAAGACGTACGCACCCTTTTTTTACAGATTGTTGAATCTATACCGTAGACACAAATCGAGTGTCATATTCTAAAATAACCGCCAAGCAAAGCACTTACTAAATACAACTTTAAGATAAAGCATAACGCTTTATATATAATGCATACCAAAAACCGGAATAAAAAGGTATGCCGAGCCAATTTCATTTATAATTGCTGATTTGTATTATTGCGCATCTTTCGATAACCCCTATTAGAACATGTCTATACAGTATATTTTTTCCAGCTTCATTGCAAGGGCTTATATTAATTCATCACTAGCTATAGTAGCCCTTGTTTTTTTTAATCAAAATCTTTTTGCACAATCTATAGGTGATTTAAGTAAAGAAGCCTATTTAAAAAAAAGAGAAGCATTGAAAGTGCAAGACAGCCTTTTGGCTTTTGATGCACAAATACAACTAAGTAAAGAAGAAAAAAAGGCCTCAGAAATGCTTAAGGCACTCCAAATAGAAATGATTGATGCTTACAAGGCAAACAATTACTTTCCTCCTGAGCACAATTTTTATGAGTGGCGAGACCACATGTACCAAACCAAACTATTCGAGATACTTAGAAAAATGCCCAAAGGTGGTATACATCACATACATCCTGTTACGATGCAGAATTACCAATGGATAGTAGAAGAGGCAGTAAATGAAGAAAATTGCTATGTTTATTGGGGTGAGGACAATGAAAAGTACGTAAAAGGGCAATTGCACTTCTATAAAGAAGAGGACGCACCTGAAGGTTTTAAAAAGGCCAAAACACTGCATGAGCGTATCCCTAGATTTAAAGAAATCCTTTTAGATATTCTAACTTTTGATGCTTCTTCTTACCAAGAAGACTTTAAAACATGGCAAGAATTTGAGAAGACCTTTCAGTGTGTAGCAGGCTTTTATCGGTATAAACCCATGTTCAAAAAGTTTTATCTAAAGGCCATACAAAACATGATAGACGATGGTGTTTTCCATATTGAATTGAGGGCCATTCCTAGGGCGGGACTTTATGATCTAGATCAAAATATTGCTGAAAATACCGAAGAAGAAACCATACTGCTTTGGAAAGATCTTGAAAAATCCATTCAAGAAAAAGAACCGAACTTTTCACTGAAAATCATATATACTTTTTTAAGGTTCTTTGATCAAGAAACAGTTTTTGAAGAGATAGAAAAAGCCTTTGCTTTGAGAAGCAACTACCCCGAAACTATAAAGGGATTTGACTTGGTTGCTGAAGAGGATGCCGGTAATTCCACTTTGTTTTTTCTAGATAACTGGCTAAAAATGAACGATTTAGAAAAAAAATATAGTACAGATCTCCCTCTCTACCTTCATGACGGGGAGAGCGTTTGGCCAGGTAGTGATAACCTTTACGATGCCCTTATCCTAAAATCTAAAAGAATTGGCCATGGGTTTAATTTGTTTAGGTTTCCCTCACTTCAACAAAAAATAAAGGAAAACCAAGTTTGCATAGAGGTAAATCCCTTAAGCAATCAGATTTTAGACTACATAGACGATTTAAGGATACACCCGGCAGTTTACTATATGAACCAAGGTATACAAATCAGCATCAGTCCTGATGACCCCGGTGTATTTGATTACGAAGGCGTTACCCCCGATTATTGGACGGCTTTCCTTGCTTGGGGACTCGACCTACAAGCCTTAAAAAAATTGGTCTATAACTCTATAGAGTACGGTTCTTTAGATAAACAAGAAAAACGCAAAGCCTTAAAACACCTTGATAACACCTGGGCAGAATGGATTGCCTGGCTCAATAAACAATAAACCAACTCTCTGTAACACGCTTTACCACAACTTAATGAGATACGCTAAATTATGAGACTTTACAAAGCTTTTTTATTATCGCTCACCCTAATGTTTGTCTTTACCAATTGCCAAAATAATCAAGAAAAAAAGCAAAATCCAACGCCCATACCGATCAAGGTGGTCGTAATAAGCATGTTTGAATTAGGCGAAACCACAGGAGATAGACCCGGAGAATTTCAATACTGGGTGGAAAGGATTCCACTAAGTGAAACCATTTCTTTTCCTCAAGGCTACCAAGCCCTAAGGTATAATGCTGAAAAAGGGATTTTGGGAATATGTACCGGCATGGGCATCGCAAGGGCTACTGCATCTATTATGGCATTGGGCATGGATCCCCGTTTCGATTTGAGCAAAGCCTATTTTATGGTGGCAGGTATTGCAGGAGTTGATCCTGAAGATGCTTCTACTGGCTCGGCAGCTTGGGCCCAATGGCTGATAGACGGCGACCTATCCCATGAGATTGACCCAAGAGAAGTGCCTGAAGATTGGGAGACGGGTTACCTTCCTTTAAGAAAAAAAGAACCTTATGAGCTACCTTTAAAAGACCCTAATGAAGGTGAAGTGTACAAGCTAAATGAAGGATTGGTACAATGGGCTTATGAACTCACAAAAGATACAGAGCTATTAGATACAGAAGAAATCCAAAAAATGAGGGCACAATATGTGAACTACCCCGCTGCCCGAGAAGCGCCTAAGGTAATGATTGGCGATCAACTCGCCGCTTCTACCTACTGGCATGGAAAATACCTGAACGATTGGGCCAATAAGTGGGTAAAATACTGGACAGGCGAAGAAGGTAACTTTGTAACTTCTGCAATGGAAGACACTGGTACCATGCAGGCCCTTAAATTTTTGGATAACGCAGGCAAAGTAGATAGCGAAAGAGTATTAGTCCTGAGAACTGCTAGTAACTATACCATGCAATATGAAGGCATCTCAGCAGCGCAGAGTTTAAGTGGTGAAAAAATTGATGGTGATGTAGGATATTCAGCTTTTGTTCCTGCTTTAGAAGCTGCTTGGAGAGTAGGTAGCAAAGTTGTTTTTGAACTTGCTGAGAACTGGGAAAAATACGAAAGCAATATACCTAGCAAGTAAAAGAATTATAATTATGAAGGCTGCAAATAAAGGGTTTGTGATAAAAACAGGAACCATCGAGCAAGCCTTTGAGCTTTATTTAAAAATACCTGAATTCAAGAATCCCTACAAAATTGAGGTGCTTCAGAAAAGGTTTATCGCGAAGCACCTCATATTGGTCGCTTATCATAAAGACGCTCCTGTAGCTTTTAAAATTGGCTATGCTTTAAACGAAGATGTTTTTTACTCTTGGCTCGGTGGCGTGCTACCCAAATACAGAAATTTAAAAATTGCAAGCCAATTGATCATTGAACAGGAAAACTGGGCAAAACTTCAGCACTTTTCTAGTATAGAAGTAAAAACAAGAAATTGCTTCAAAGGCATGCTCAAACTTTTGATCGCTCACGATTACTTAATAAAATCTGTAGAGCCAAAGTCTTCTACAATTGAAAATCGGATTATTTTTAGCAAAAAGCTTTAGAAAAGTTGAGTTTTGCTAGAAAACCCACATATAAAGGCGTATCTATAAACTACAAATTTAATGGCTTATCTATCATCAAATTACCATAAATACGCTTTTTGCTTTAATAAGGTAAATCAAGTAATACTTCTCTAAGAACATTAACTATCTAATTATCAATACCTTATTTAATAAAGTCAGCCTATAATGTCATAATCAAATCAAAAAATTGAGTTAATCTAAAAAACTGTATTCTGTTATTTTTGATAACAAAACTCAATATTTATTTCAAATTATGCATAAATGCTCCATGTAAGCATTATGTAAGTAAAAAAAGAAAAAGCTACAATGAAAATCACATTACTGCTCATTCTTGTTTTACTACCTCTTCTAAATCTTGCTCAAGGAAAATTTGACAGCGAGGCACCTTTTCATAGACTTAATAGCATTGAAATACCTAAGGAAAAAAAGAAAAAATACAAGACCCGTAAACTGCGAAAAATCAACAAAGGACCGGGAAATAAAATCACCTTAAAAACTGCATTTAGGATGGATGCCTTCTTTCTAAATACGAGAAATAGCTATGATTTAGAAATTGCTGGTGACAGGGTTTTTTATGAAGGTAATCAAGTAGGTAATTATTCTTTTAGTAGGGAGACCGGTAAATTCCAAAATGTTGCGCACTTGCAACAAGGTGAAAATGTGTACTGGAATTCTAATGAAATGCCATCAGAATATAAATATGAAAGTAGCTTAAACCACCATACCGTATTTGGCGGCAGTATAGAATGGAGGTTTTTAAGAAAAGACAGAATGGGGCCGCCATCGGGCTTTTTTATAAATACAGGCGTTTTATTGATAAACAAACCTGTTAGTGGGCTAAATATTCAAGAAAATGAGATTTTGCTGCCTATAGGTTTGGGCTTTATCATTCCAGGAGATGAGAGGTTGAGGGTTGAAATTACTACGAACGCAGTGGTAGGCAACAACGGAAGCGCAGGTATTAAATTCGATTTTTCTTTCGTGTATCAAGACTTGATCAAATTTGGCCCCGGCTTTATATATACCCAAAATACCGAGATGGAAGGTTCCAAAGCAAGCGGATTAGGACTGCATTTTGGTGTTCTAATGCCCAAACTTCAAAACACAAGAAGAACTTTTAGATAAGCTGGCAATCCAAGTAAGAAGGATATTATTTAAAAGACTCTCTGTATTCGTTAGAGAAGTCAGAAGGAGTTTTACCTACTACTTTATAAAACCTACGGTTAAAGTTAGACCTGTTCTTAAAACCGGTCATAGCGGCTACTTCTTTTACCGAGTACATATCAGACATTAGCAGTTCACAACTCTGATTGATTCGAAGCTCATTTAAGTACTCTACAAAAGATTTGTTGGTGCGCTTTCTAAAATATTTACAAAAGGCATTTGGGGTAAGATTGGCTACTTCTGCCACCTCATTTAAAGATAGGTCTTTTTTAAAATTGCTGTGTATGTAAGAGATCACTTTGCCAATACGAGAAGATTCGGAGTTCTTGATCTTAGAATATTTTAAGGAGGAAAGCATTCTGTAATCCTCGGGTCTTTCAGCTATTTCATTCAAGACCAAAAGCAAAAGATTTAATTTTTTAAAACCTTTTGCTTGCAGCAGCTCATCTATTAATGATGATACTCTTTGCTTTAGCCTTCCATTGATTTGCAGGCCATAGCTGGCTTTTTGTATCAATGCTTTTATATTGCCCATTTCTGGATACTCCAGCATATTGCCAAAAAGTTCTTCTCTAAACTGTATCACTACGTTTTGCACAATATGCTTAGCATCTTTTAAATCCTTATCAGACTGAAAGGCATGAGGGAGATTTTCGCCTAAGAGTACCATGTCTCCATTATCAAAAAACTCAATGTTGTTCCCAACAATCCTTTTTCCTGATCCTCTTTCGGTAAAACAGATTTCTATTTCAGGATGATAATGCCAACCCCAATTCATAGCTTCACTTTCTCTTCTCATAGCAAAAAAAGATTCGCCGAGTTGATTTGGTATTTTTTCTAGAAATGGTTCCATATCTGTAGATAATCTAATAAAAGAGCTTAAACACTAGTAATGAGCTATGATTGGATTTACCGATAAAAGCTTCTACTACTTTTTAAAAATTTAATTGAGCCCACTTGCTCATTTAATGTCTATTTCTACCAATAATATGTAGTATATCTTGAATCTTAGTACGAATATCTAAAAATGTGTTCGCACACGCAAGTTTTTTTCGCTTATTTTGATCTAAAAATCCTCGATGTTTGTAAAATTCTAAGTATAATTTTTAATGCTTTACAGTCACAAAATCCACATCTTTTAAGATAAAAAATTCCAATTATATCATCTTTGATATGAACACTTATCAAACTAAGATGATTTTTCTTGCTTATTACTTTTTTATCTCTAAAATCTAAATTTTACATTTCAATCCCTAAATTGTATGATTATCTAATACTTAAATACATTTTTCCCATATAGAAAAATGAGTAAAATACTGAGATATGAATGAACAGAATTGGCTTGAAGTTGCCAGAAGAATACAAGCCATAGCACAAAATGGACTTACATATGCAGAAGGTATGTACGATTTGGAACGCTACCAAGAACTAAGGCAAATTAGTGTGGATATTTTGTCAAAAATATCAGATGAGCCTGTAAAAAAGATCCAAGACTTATTTGCCACCGATGAAGGATACCAAACGCCAAAAGTTGATATACGTGGTGTGGTGATAGAAAACGACAAAATACTAATGATCAAAGAAGAACAGGATGGTAAATGGTCGCTTCCCGGTGGTTGGGCAGATATCAACTACTCTCCTGCTGAAATTGCAGCAAAAGAGATTTACGAAGAAGCAGGAATTACAGTAGAAACCAAACGCTTATTGGCAGTTTGCGATAAGTTGAAGCACCCACATCCGCCCGACCCTTACCATGCCTATAAGTTGTTCTTCTCCTGCAAGCGTATTGCAGGCAATATAACAACCGGAATGGAAACCTTAGACGTAGGCTTTTTTAGCAAAGATGAACTTCCTGAGCTTTCAGAAGGGAGAGTGACCCACTCCCAAATAGAATTGATTTTCAGTTTGTACTATGATACCAATGCCCCTACCTATTTTGATTAAACAAAAGTGGTAATTACATAAGCTTTTATAACTTTGAGATAAGATTTTTAATAATCATCAAAGTAATGAAAATCAAAGTATGTGGAATGCGCGACGAAAATAATATTTTAAAAATATTAGAAGAGCCGCCTGACTTTATAGGATTTATTTTTTACGAGCAATCGTCGAGGTTTGTAGGAGATATTTCTCCTAACATAATGGAATTGATACCGGCTTATGTAGGCAAAACAGGAGTCTTTGTTAACGCACCTGTCGATTTGGTAATCGAAAAGACAAAAACCTATAAGTTGGATTACATCCAACTGCACGGCAGTGAATCTACCGCTTACTGCAAGGAACTGAATAAGGCCTTGATGAACTTAAGCGCAGGCATTATCAAGGTATTTAACATCAACGAAGAATTTAATTTTGAAAAACTTGCAGATTATGAGCCTTTAGTCGATTATTTTTTGTTCGATACAAAAGGAAAGTTGCCTGGAGGAAATGGGGAGATTTTTAATTGGCAGCTTCTTAAAAATTATCAAAGCAAGAAGCCATTTTTTTTGAGTGGCGGCATCGGTCCCGAACATTTAGAACAAATAGCACATCTAAACTTAAAAGGCCTTTTTGCCATTGATGTAAATAGTAAATTTGAAAAAAAGCCTGCTATAAAAAACCATGAGCTTACCACTAAATTTGTAGCAGATATTAGAAAAATAAGTACTCTAAACAATTAAGGACTACAATTACTTCACCTTTTATTTTGAAATTAAACAAACGATGATACAAGTAAACGAAAGAGGATTTTATGGCAAATTTGGAGGGGCCTACATCCCTGAAATGTTGCATCCCAACATCGAAGAATTGAAGGGAAATTACCTAAGGATCATTAATGAGCCGAGTTTTCAAAAAGAATTTGATCAATTACTGAAAGATTATGTGGGCAGGCCTACTCCACTTTATTTTGCCAGTAGGTTATCAGAAAAATATCAAACCAATATTTACTTTAAGAGAGAGGACCTCTGCCATACAGGTGCGCATAAAATCAATAACACTATTGGGCAAATACTACTTGCCAAAAAACTCGGTAAAAAAAGAATAATAGCAGAAACTGGTGCAGGGCAGCACGGTGTAGCTACAGCAACAGTTTGTGCCTTAATGGGTATAGAGTGCGTAGTTTACATGGGTAAAATCGATGTAGCTAGGCAAAAACCCAATGTAGAACGCATGAAACTGCTCGGCGCAACTATAGTTGAAGCGGTAAGTGGCAGTCAAACACTTAAAGATGCCACCAATGATGCCATGAGGGACTGGATCAATAATCCGGAAGATACGCATTATATCATTGGTTCGGTTGTAGGGCCGCATCCCTACCCTGACATGGTTGCGCGCTTTCACTCGGTAATAAGTGCAGAGATGAAAACCCAACTAAAAGAAAAAACCGGAAAAGAAAACCCCGACTATGTACTTGCTTGCGTAGGTGGTGGCAGCAATGCAATTGGAGCTTTTTATCATTTCGTAGATATACCCGAGGTAAAACTCATAGGATTAGAAGCCGGCGGTTTAGGCGTTAGTTCTGGTAAAACTGCTGCAACACTCGCTTTGGGTAGAGAAGGCGTATTGCACGGAAGCCGCTCCTTGGTAATACAAACAGAAGACGGACAAGTAATAGAACCACATTCTGTATCTGCAGGTCTGGATTACCCCGGTATTGGGCCGGTACATGCATACCTATACAAAAGTACCAAAGCAGCTTATTATCCGATCACCGACTCAGAAGCCATGTATGCCGGCCTCGAATGTAGTCGTATGGAAGGCATCATTCCTGCAATAGAAACAGCACACGCTTTGGCATATCTGCCCAAAATGAACGCCAAGCCTGAAGAAACGACCATTATTAACCTATCGGGCAGAGGAGATAAAGACCTCAAAACTTATATAGAATGGTTTGGAGATAAATCTTGAATAAAGGAAAAATGCACAGACCAGTAAAAAATATCATATTTGATCTAGGAGGTGTATTGATGGATTGGAATCCAAGATATCTGTACAGAAAAATATTTGAAGATACCGAAGAGATGGAATGGTTTCTTGCCAATGTATGCACATCTGAATGGAATGAGCAGCAAGATGCAGGCAGACCTTTTAAAGAGGCTACATCACTTTTGATTGAGCAATTCCCCAAATATAAAAGTGAGATTACAGCATTTGATGAAAGATGGGAAGAAACCATTAAAGGATCATTTGAAGAAACTGTATCTGTTCTAGAAACTTTGGACGAAGAAAAAAAATATAAAATCTTTGCATTGACCAATTGGTCCGGTGAGAAATTTCCACTCGTGAAAAACAAATATACCTTTTATGATCGATTTTTAGATATATTGGTTTCAGGGGACGAAAAACTGATCAAACCCAATCTTGAAATATTTTATTTGGCTATTGAAAGATTTGATATAAATCCAGCGAGTACACTTTTTATAGACGATAATTTGGCCAATATAGAGGCAGCCAAGAAAGTCGGTTTTCAGGTAGTGCATTTTAAGCAAGCATCAGACATAACAGACTTCTTTAATAAACTAAAAGATTGAGCATGCAAAACGATCCAGAGTTAGACGGTAAATACTTAGGAGAAATCACCAAAGATTTTGTGAAAATATCTAATACCCTTAAAGAAGCTGCTTATTTGTTAAGAGCTAGAAAAATTGCCGAATATCCCATCTTTCCTATTTCAAGAGGAAAAATAGAAGTAGGACAGCTGCTTATCGCCAAGAATGAAACCGAAATAGAATTAGATTGGAATTTCTATTTCTCCTTTTTAGATGAGTTTTTGCAAAGAAAATTGGTAGGAGAAGAAAACGTGGAAGAATTCAAGGCCTCATACAAAGACCCAGATGAGTTTTGCTGCTTGTTTGTAGTAGATCAAGCTTTTGTCAACTTCGTTTATGTGCCTTATCCTGAAGACTGAGCACTAGTCTTCCAATTCTGTATTCTCTTTTTGTTTAGGTTTAAATTCGTAACTAAAACCACTGCCCTTCATGTTCCTATAACCCTCTTCCTCATAATCTTCATGGTCTGAATGGTAAACTACTGCATCCTCTTCTCCATCTGCCAATTCATTTTTAAAGATATTGGCGCAATAAATGCCCGCTAAAAGTCCTATTAAGTGCGACTCATAAGATACTCCCGGGTATAAAGGAAAAATTCCATAGAACATACCGCCGTATAAAAACGCTACAACCAAAGAAATGACCACCGATCGGTTATCCTTCCTGAATACTCCACTAAAAAATAGAAATGAAGCAAAGCCGTATATCATGCCACTGGCCCCTATATGATAAGATGGCCTGGCAAAAAGCCACACGCCAATACCGGTAATCAAAAAAAGGTACAACGCTACTTTGTAGGCTATGTTAGGGTAAAAAAACAATATACTAGCGCCTAGCACAAAAAAAGTAGCTGTGTTAGAAATAAGGTGTTCGTAATTGCCATGTATAAAAGGCCAAAAAATTAAGCCAAAAAGTCCTTCAAAAGATCTAGGGTAGATTCCTAATCTACCTAAGTCTATCCCCGCAAACTCCTCAATAATTTTTATGACCCAGAAGAGGGCAATCATTATGGCGGGTATCTTTATGCTCTTTATAAAATTCATTCAAACAAGTTTATAAAAAAAATAGGATAAAGGTAATACCCTTATCCTATAACTTCTAAATATGAAAATGAAAAAAAACTACTTTTATATTCTTTTAAAATCTTATACGGTAGAATAACAAATTAAGTCTCTTTATATTGTTGAACCACAACAGATAGCGTTTTGTTTTCCTACCCTACTTAGAGGAAGTACGTTGTTAAGAAAAACCCGTTTAATTCAGGATATTTTTTGCATGAAAGAAAACACATTACTCATTTTTGTTAAAAACCCACAAGTAGGTAAAGTAAAGACCAGGCTCGCCAAAACCATAGGCGATAAAAAAGCACTGAGTATATACCAAGCACTTTTGAAACTCACCGAAAGAGTTACTGCCCCGTTAAATGTAGTTAAGATGGTTTATTATAATGAATGGATAGAAAAGTACGATGTCTTTAGCGAGAAAGATTATCATAAAGCCTTACAAGCCAATGGAAATTTGGGGGAAAAGATGAAGCAGGCATTTAAAACTGAATTTGAAAACGGCGCCAAAAAGGTAGTGATCATTGGTAGCGATTGCCCAGAAATCGAAACATCGATTTTAGAAAAGACATTTAAAGAATTAGATACCCACCAAATTGTAATTGGCCCTGCTGTAGACGGTGGTTATTACTTGTTAGGAATGAATACTTTTTACCCTTTCCTTTTTGAGGACAAACCTTGGAGTACTGCTGAGGTCTACTCACAGTCTGTCGGAGCCATACAAAAACATAAACTTGATTACTTTACTTTGCCCACACTCAGAGATATCGACACTGAAGAGGATTATATCTTGCTTAAAAACAGATTATGATGTAGTAAAACCAAGTATGCGTCTAGATTTTTTTTCTTTTTTCTACATGTTTGATGCAAGTAAATGTGATAATTTTTTTGTTTTCGAACAAAATCTATCTAAAAAGGAAGATTTAACTTCATTTATTATCCAAATATTACGGTGATATAGGTTAACAAATGTAAAAAAACAGAAAATTGTACAATACCCATATATCATTTCAATATATCTAGATAAAAGAAAGGCTGTAAGATAAAATCATTTTTTTTTTCGATAAATAAGACAATAAAATGGATGAAATTTTATTGCCATCACCATCAATTTCAAGCTTTTCCATCATTTTAAGCCCACTTTTCTATTAATATCAGCAGTGTATGAAGCATTATTCGTCTTTGTAAGATAATGCACTTTGTTCGAATTTTTTTAGCTAAAAATCTATCTACCTTAGCAAACATCAAAAGCATTGTTAACTAAATCAACTCACATATGAAAAAGTACAAAATTGGTGATAGTGAACTAATTACACAGTACAAAGCAGGAAATGAAAAAGCATTTGAAGAGCTAACAATAAGACATAGGAATAAAATCTATACCACCATCTTATTGATCGTAAAAGACTCTGAAATTGCAGAGGATTTACTCCAAGAAACTTTTATTAAGGCCATAAAGACAATCAAGTCGGGCAGATACAATGAAGAAGGTAAGTTTTTACCTTGGATCTCTAGAATTGCCCACAACATGGCCATTGATTATTTTAGAAAGCAGAAGCGCTACCCTACTATTGTAATGGAAGATGGTAGCAATGTTTTTAACACCTTGGATTTTGCAGAAGATTCTTTTGAATCGCAACAAATTAAATCTGAGACACACGCTAAATTGAGAGAACTGATACAAAATTTACCTGATGCACAAAGAGAAGTTTTAATGATGCGTCATTACATGCAAATGAGTTTTCAGGAAATAGCAGAGATTACTGGAGTTAGCATCAACACGGCCCTTGGTAGAATGAGGTATGCACTTATCAATTTGAGAAAACAAATGAATCAAAGCGACAAAAACTTTGAAAAAAGAGATTAAGTAGTTGGCGTAAATCTTAAAAATGATAATAGATTGGGAACATTTTACTACAAAACCGGCAAATAGCCGGTTTTTTTGTTTGTAAGCTCCTTTCATCAGATTGTTCAGAACATTAAATTTAGCCTTTTCTATTTAAATAGTTCTCTAAAGAATAGGCTCACATTATGTCGAAAAACATCGTAGTACTTTCAGATGGTACCGGCCAAGAAGGCGGTGTTGGTTATAATACAAACATCTATAAAATATTTAATATGCTAGAAGACAGGACCGGCAAGCAAATCGCTTTTTACGATCCCGGTCTAGGCACAGACAGGAAAAAGATTGCAGGTCTTATAGCGGGTGCAGGCATTTCTAAAAATATCATAGATTGCTATAAGTTCATTTTTGAAAACTATAATGCGGGTGACCAAATCTATCTTTTTGGTTTTAGCAGAGGCGCTGCCACAGTAAGAAGCCTTTCTAGTTTTATACATCTCTTTGGTATTTTACCCAAGTCCAGGCCTGATCTTATTTATAAAGCTTATAAAATCTATCAAATTTCCAATAAAGAAAGCAGGGAAGCCAAGGCTAAAGATTTTATTGAAAAGCACCACACTATGTGGACTACGATTAAATTTATTGGCTGCTTTGATACTGTAGCGGCTTTAGGGCTTCCGTCTAAATTTTTTAATGCGCTCTTAGAATTGATCCCTTGGTATAGAAATGATTTTCATGATTTTAAGTTGAGTGAGAGCGTAGAGAATGCCTACCATGCCTTATCTGTAGATGATGAAAGGAAAACTTTTCACCCGGTAATGTGGGACTCTGAGGTATTACATACCGAGAAAATGAATCAAAAGCTTTTGCAGGTTTGGTTTTTGGGTATGCATACTGATGTGGGCGGAGGTTATCCTAAATCTGACTTATCTGATATAACCTTGGTTTGGATGCTAGAAAAAGCCATTTACCACGGTTTAAGAATTTACGATGGGCATCGTATAAAAATCAATGAACAGCCAGACGGTTTTATGCACAACTCACGAAAAGATGGCTACAGCAAATTTTTTAGAAAGATGATCCGCTTTTGGCCAAAAAATAGAAAAGATACCCCCATTGTACATGAAACAGTACTGGAAAGAACCAAAAATGTAGACAACAAAGAAGAACCCAAGTACAAATCGTGGATTCTGGACTTAGATTTTGAAAAAGAAAAATGGGTAAAATACGAAGAGCAGCCTTGGTTCAAACCTTAAGCTGACTCAATCTTTGCATCAAATCCTCTAAACAAGCCTCCCACTTGTTAAAATCGTCGGCTTCTTCCCAAAGTTGCCTCAGTTTAGACTTGCTGTATTTTTTAATTTTCTTTACCGCTTTAATGGCCTTTTCGGTATATTCTTCAGTGGTATTGAACCTTACTTTTTCAAAATCTAAAGCAGGCAGAGCATCTTCATTGTCGTCACCCTGATGATACTCCTCATCGGGAAAATCCTCTGAGGGCTTGCCATAAGCAGCGCAAATAATTTCTGCGCCGACAAGTGTAGCGCAGCATAGGTCGTGTTCTAAGACATCTTCAATATCTATTACATCTTCAATCGATTCTTCTATTTCATCAAAGTTTTGACCTTGTAAGCAAAACTCATCGTACCAATCGCAAGACGCATCATCTTCGAAGATTCTATATCCCCAGGTGCCCATTAAATTGTAGTAAGTATTTAGATATTTGATTAAAAAACAAATGCAATATAAAATATCTCTCAATCTTATGAAAGGCTAAATAAAATTTGTAGGAAGTTATTGTTCTTTTGGCCCGAAAAGAAAAATGCTAACTAGAAAATCTTATCAGAGTATTCGGTTAGCATTTTCCAATAAGTGATAATTTTATATTCAGAAAATTATAGCATCAATTCTCAGGTATTTTAGCATTGAGTTCTTTCACAGCGGGCTCTAATTTTTCAGGGGCA
>CAKZMZ010000465.1 GCA_937129345.1 uncultured Thalassovita sp.
GAAAGGTTACTGTATTTTTTGCGCAATCATCTGCAATCTCTTACAGAAAAAGACAAAACCCGTATAAAATATGAGGCCAAGGAGTTCATTACCGAGCTAGAGATATTGATGAACATGATAGCTACACCCGGTTTGAGCAAATACGACCGCGATCTGATCAAAGCAAATAGTTATCAATCCTCAGCAAATCAGATTTTCTTGAATGATAAAGTCATTATAGAAGATGATATAAACCCAGAAAATTATAGGTATGGCAGTGGGGTAAAAGATTTGCAGGTACCTCGTTACCTCAATGATCTAGACCTTTTTTACAGAAAAAGCGATGAAAAAAGCATTGTATTTTCTGACATGAAAACCTCAGACGTTAAGAAAAAGGAATATATTTTTTTAGAGGTGTATTTCGAGAGCAGGTTCAAGGGGAGGCATTTGACTATTGATCAAAAATATCAACCCACTAAAAGAGTAGCGACCATTATCGCAAAAAAAGAAGGCCGAAATTGGAATATGCTTATCGGTAGTATTGTCCATTATGACCCAAGTAAGCATGATTTTGTAGAAGCAAAAGAAAAGCCGCTCGTAGTCAATAATAAAAAAACGAATAAAGATCCCAACGTTAAGGTGGTTTCTCGAGAAGAAATTGAGCCCATACCCAACGAAGTGCCCAGAATTAGAGAGCGTATTTTTTCTTTGGGTGCTAATTTAGGCTATGGATTTGTTTTTAATCAGGCAAGTATCGGAGCCAATGCACAAGTTTATGTGGCAGATTACCTAACAACAGATTTAATGTTCAATTACTTTGCTAGTCAAAAAATAGATGGAACGTCTGAAAAAAGATGGAGTATAGATACCAATATGAGCTATGTATTCGAAATTGATGGAGCAGACAAAATTCCTTATGTAATCACGGGGCTCAATTTTTTAAGATTTAATCGAACTGAAGAAATTTCAAACCCTGATTTTGAACCTGACGAAGACAATGATGACGGAGATAACCCAAGAACAATCACTGAATCTGATAGAAATACATTTGTAGGTTTTAACATAGGGGCCGGTATGGAATTTATATCACAAAAAAATATGGTATATTTCGGGCAGGTGAAATATACTACAGGGGAGCAAAACCACTTTCTATTAACAGTAGGTTTTCGCTTCAAATTCAAAACTAAATGAAGTTATTTTTTAAACTCGTACTTCCTTTCTTAAGCATTTTTATCTGCCTGTCTGTTTATGCACAAAATGTTTTTACTGGAAACATAGCTGAATCAGATGGGACGCCCATACCCGGAGTGCAAATTTTGTATGAGCAGGGCAGGGGAGTCACCAGCGATTTAAATGGCAATTTCAAGATAGATTTATCGAAAGGTGAGTATAAGTTGGTTTTCAGGCATGTATCCTTTAAAACAGATACTATTGAGGTACAAATGCCCAGAGAGCAAGGCAGCTTAAAGGTTGTATTAACACCTAGGGTAAATGAGTTAGAATTGATCAGTATTACCGCCAATAAGTACGAAAAAGACTTAATGGAAGAACCCGTATCGGTTGAGGTGATCCAACCGGCGCTTATGCAGCAAGTCAATACCACTCGGGTAGATCAAGTGTTAGAAAAAATTCCTGGAATTACCGTAGCAGACGGACAGGTGAGCATACGCGGAGGTAGTAGCTATGCTTTTGGCGCAGGTACCAGAGTGCAAATGGTGTTGGATGGCTTGCCACTCATTACAGCTGATAGAAATGATGTTCGTTGGAATTTTTTTCCTATAGAAATGGCGGGGCAGTTAGAAGTGCTCAAAGGCGCTTCATCTACCCTATATGGTTCCTCAGCCCTAAACGGCGTAGTACATTTAAGAACAGCAGACCCAACCGAAGTACCCGAAACAGAAATTACCACTTACTATCAAGTTTATGGGCAGCCCAAGAATAAAGCCCAAGCTTGGTGGCAGAATGCTCCCAACGAGGCGGGCATTACCTTTAGGCATGCCCGGCAAATCGGCCTTTTTGATGTGAGCGCTACTGGTAATTTTATCAACACCAATAGTTTTATAAGAGATGGCGACAGCAGGCAGCACCGCTACTTTGTTAAATTGCGCAAGCGCAGAAAAGAGTACTATGGTCTAGAAGCTACACTTTTAGCAGGTTTTATGGATGTAGAGGAAGGAGATTTTTTGTTTTGGGAGAACGACCAAGAAGGTGCTTTCATTCCTTTTCAAGGAAATGACCCTGCCGACCCATTAGGAATAATTGACTTTAATCGTAGGCAGTTTATCATTCAACCCTCGCTAACTTTTACCACCAAAAAAAGAAATAAGCATATTTTAAATACCCGTTTGTACGATTTTACCACGCGCAATTTTGTGGAGAATGCTTTTTTTAATCAATATACTGCAGACTATCAGTACCATACCAATATTGGGAACCGCACCAAGTTAGTAGCGGGTACGGCCTATCAGTTTTTTGATGTGACCGAACCCAATGGCATAGGCACCCGGCAAGGGCAAAATTATTCGGCCTTTTTACAGGCTGAATACCTGTGGCAAAAATTTTCGGGAAGTATAGGGCTCAGATATGAGCATTTTGAAGCCGATGGACTGGATACCCAAAATTTTCCTGTTTTGAGGTTGGCCGGCAATTATCGCTTTGGCTTAAAAAGTAGCTTGCGCGCTTCTTTTGGGCAGGGCTTTCGTTTTCCGAGTTTTGCCGAGGCTTTTGTTGATTTCTCTGATGAAGCCGTTCCCATTTATCCCAATCCAGACTTAAAACCAGAATATGGCTGGAATGCAGAGATTGGCTATAAACACCAAATCGGAGATAAAAATTTTGTAACGTACCTAGATGCGGCACTCTTCGTCTCAGAATACTTTGATATGATAGAGTTTAGGCCAGGGGTTTTTTTGCCCGATGGGGTTAATAGAGAAGATGTACCACCCTCTGAAATCAATAATTTTATTGGCATACGCAGCGAAAATTTGGATAGGGCTAGAATTGCAGGCATTGAGCTGTCGGCCACAGGGCAAGGCAAACTAGGCCGTTTCCCATTTAGGTTACTGGCAGGCTATACCTACACTTACCCTGTGGAGTTGTTGGAAGACAGTGATTTAAATGGCTTTGGTACCTATACAGGTAGATTTTTTAAAAGTATTTTCAGTAGTGATGCAGAAATACTCGAACCTCTGCTGCGCTATCGCCAAAGGCATTTGCTAAAAGCAGACATAAATGTAGAAACAGGCAATTTTTCTTGGGGTGTAGATGTGCGCTACTTTGGGTTTGTAGAAAAAATTGACGCCTTTTTGACCGTGGCCATTCAAGGCATAGATAGCTACCGCACCCGAAACGACAGCGGCGAAGCCGTTTTAAATTTACGAGCAGCCTACGATTTTAAACAATGGGGTACTTTTAGGCTCATTGTAAATAATGTACTCAACAGAGAATACTCCCTACGCTACGCGAAAATGGACCCACCCAGAAATTTTACTTTTCAGTATTCGGTGAGGTTTTAATGAATGTTTTGCTGCTGTTAAGCTGTTAACTCACTTCTATCAAATTTTCTGATATTCAATAGTTCAGCAGCTTGATTGGCTTCATTGAGTAGCTCTTCCATTTCTTTAGGAAAAACTTCGAGTAAAGCAACAACATATTTCTTGTAACTCGAGATTCTAGCGTCCCGAACGAGCCTAGAAATAGTCTCATATGCCGGAGCTTTATTCTCACTGTTTAAGATACCTCTTATCACTTCCTTGGCATTGTCTATAGCCTTTTGCTTCTCGCCATCTTCTTCATTTCTTAAATAATCCATCATAAACACCTCTAGTTTCAGGCCAAGGGCCTCGCCATAACCCTGGGTCAATTGGAGCGATTTATCTAAATATTCTATGCACTTATGTCTTTGATTCATGGAGTTGTAATTATGGTAATCATAGAGTGCGGTCAAGGCTCCATTTATGTAAGTGTTTGATTTCAAATTGTAGTCTTTCTCATATTGAGTTATGAGTTCATTTACCTCATTGTACTGCTTTTGATCATAGTATATGTAACTTAAAAGATTGACCACTACTGGAATTTGAAACTTGTCTTTATTGGCTTCTACGTCTTCCAGTAAGTTTTGCGTGCGATTTAAATCTTCAGGATATTTATAACTTTTTTTGTCAATTATCAAACTCTTCAAGCTTTCAACTTCAAGGTTGGTCATATATTCCTCAGCTCTGCTTACTTGTTTCTTTGCTTTATTTATTTGTTCATGAATCAGTGAAAGACTGTTTTCATTTTCTTTCTTTAAAAATTCGATATTTTGTTCCGTACTTCTTTGCATGTCTGATAACTTGCTCTCAATGTTTTCTTTAAAATATTCTTGCATTTCTAAAATAGATTCTTTTGCAGCAATGTTAACTTCTGCTTTGACCAGTTTTTCGTTGGAGACTTTTGAACGATTAAACTGAAAAATTGAAAATAAACTGAGCAATGTGATAAGGCCCACAGTAAGCCCAATCAATGTATTAAGCTTTGAATTAACATGATTGGAAATCCTGTTCTCTAATATTTGATCGAAATCTTTTTTGGGGATTCGTACATATTCATCTTCTATTACCTCTTCAATTTGCTGTTTTATTCCACTTTCGGTTTGGGCATTGCCCCGATCCTGAGAGGAAACAGAAAACATATTGCAAAAAAAGCAAAGTAGTGTAAACAATGTGCACTTGTAGAACATGAGATAAGAATTTTTTTGTTTATCAAATTACTTTAAAGTGACGAATTATTAAAGTAAAATTTAGTATTTGCCAAGTTATATTCTAAAGTAGGTATCTGTTCGCTTAATTCTCTGATAAAACTTGGGTCCATAAAGCAAAAAAGTCTTGGCAGTTTGCCAAGACCATATAAATTACACAATTAACAAATCGATATTAATTATCTCTCAAACTTTTAATAGGATTGGCCAAGGCTGCTTTTACTGAATGATAACCTACCTTAAGCAAAGCAATGCCAACAGAGACCACGCCTACCAGCATAAATACAATTAGGTTAATAATTAGTGCGATATTCAAAATCTTGCTGGCAGAGGAGTCCAATGCTTTTCTGGTCCCTTTTTCTTTGTTTTTTTGTTCAGCTATAATAAATACTAAACCAAAAAGCCCTAAGCAAGCTATAAAAATAGCCAGCCAAGTAAAAGAATGATTATAAAATTGAATAGGAACTTTTACTTACTCAAAGTAAGAAGGCTTTCGTACTTTGCATAGAAACTTTTTTTTAGTGGTAAATATCGAACAGTAAAAGGCAGTTTTTCTTAAATTAGCCAATGAGAAATAAGCGGATTTTTTTTACAAAAACTTAAGACTTTAGTTTATGCCCGAAAAAATAAGAGTTGGATTGGCTTCATTTGGTATGTCAGGTTCGGTGTTTCATGCGCCACTGATCAGTGCGAACGCTCACTTTCAATTAAGAAAGATTTTAGAACGCAGTTCAACACGATCCAAAGAACTTTATCCTGATGCCGAAATCGTAAGAAGCTACGAAGATTTATTGTCAGACGACAACATAGATTTGGTAGTGGTAAACACACCCGATCATTTGCACTTTAACATGACAAAAGAGGCCTTGGTAAAAGGTAAGCATGTGCTTGTGGAAAAGCCCTTCACGCTTAAATCTAAAGAGGCGCAAGAACTCATCGATATTTCCAAAAAAGAAAATAGGCTGCTTTCTGTATTCCAAAACCGCCGTTGGGATGGTGATTTTTTAACCGTACAAAAAGTAGTAGAAAGCAAAATGCTCGGTAGACTGGTAGAGTTTGAGTCACATTACGATCGCTACAGAAACTTTGTACAAGAAAATACTTGGAAGGAAGAAGAAGATTTAGGTACTGGTATTTTGTACAATCTAGGCTCACACATGGTAGATCAAGTTTTGGTATTGTTCGGGATGCCAAAATCGGTTACAGCGCATTTAGATATTACAAGAGAAGGCGGTAGGGTCATAGATAATTTTGATTTGCGCATGGAGTACGAAGACTTAAAAGTTTTGGTACGTTCAGGTTATTTGGTGCGCGAAGCAGGCCCAAGATATAGCTTGCATGGCAATTTAGGCTCTTTTGTAAAGTATGGCATAGATCCTCAAGAAGATATGCTCAAAGCTGGTTTTATGCCCTATGGCGACGATTGGGGCAAAGAAAACGAAGAAGATTGGGGCTTTATCAATACCGAAAATAATGATTTGCATCTTGAGGGCAGCATTGAAACCCTTGCGGGCGATTATCCTGCTTTTTACAATAATATAGCAATGGCCATTAAAGAAGGTAAACCCTTGGCGGTTAAAGCAGAAGAAGCTATGAACGTAATAAAAATTATTGAACTGGCCATGCAGAGCCACGAAGAAAAAAGAACGATAGAATTATAGGGAAACTAGGTTTGTGGTTTGTTGATTTGGGACGTTGAAAGTGCTAACTGTGTTACTCTAAAAACCATTATTATTGTTTCACTAATTTCTAAAATCCAAAAAACTAATAAACAAAATTATGAAAATACTGAACGCAATTTTGGCAGTCCTTTTTGTGGTTTTTGCCGTGGTGCAATTGAATGACCCCGACCCTTGGCTTTGGGTGCTTATGTATGGCTTTATAGCGGTTATTTGCGGTATGGCTTTTATGGGCATCTATTACAAGCCTGTCTTGATAGCAGGTATGTTAGTGAGTGTGGTTTGGGCAATCACGCTTTCGCCCGGCGTTTACGATTGGTTTGCCAATAACTCTTTTTCGGATATTTTTCAGCAAATGGCACCTAATAAAATATTTATAGAAACAGCTAGAGAATGTTTTGGATTGTTGATAGCCTTTGCTGTCTTACTTTTTCAGTACAAACAAGCCAAAAAGCATGAAGTAGTACATGCATAAATCACTAATGTAAATTTTGCTAGAAACTACAATTTACCTTATTTATATTTGCCGGTCACTTTAATAAAATCATTATAGTTTAAGTAAAATGATTTTGCTTAAGCAATGGCACAAAAATAATGGAAGCAGGTACGAATCAAACAGAGCAAGAATACAGAGAGGTCATCGCTGAAGCTAGGGCGCTTTTTCAAAAAAAGACCCAAGATTATGGAACGGCTTGGCGTATTTTAAGGCCGTCTTCTCTTACCGACCAAATTTTTATAAAAGCTTCACGTATTCGCTCCATACAAGAAAAAGGTGCACAAAAAATAGACGAGGGCATCCACGGTGAGTTTGTCGCCATAGTCAATTACTGCATCATTGCCTTAATACAACTACAACTTACCGAGCAAGATGAAATGGAATTGGCCGTTGAGCGCGTGATGACTTTATATGATGAACAAGCGGAGCAAACACTTTCATTAATGATGGATAAAAACCACGATTATGGCGAGGCTTGGCGCTTAATGCGGGTGAGCAGCATTACAGACATCATTCTCATGAAAATCATGCGTACCCGACAGATAGAAGACAACGAGGGCAAAACCTTGGTTTCTGAAGGGGTAGAAGCCAATTATAGAGACATGCTCAACTATGCAGTTTTTGCTCTAATTTTGATGAATGAAGGAAGTACTAAAAGTGAATCATGAAAATTATCAATCAAATAATCAGTGTTTTTGTAGGGGCATTATTTGTTTTCTCGGGTCTTATTAAAATAAATGACCCTATGGGAACAGCCATAAAATTAGAGGAGTATTTTGAGGTATTCTCCACCGACTTTGCTGGCTTTTTTCATTGGTTCATACCTATTTCAGTGCCCTTGGCTGTATTTCTCTGTGTTACTGAAGTAGTTTTAGGCTTGGCGCTTTTGGTGAATTATAAGAAGCAGTTGACCATAAAGTTACTGGCGGTGATTATTGTGTTTTTTACTTTTCTTACCTTTTATTCGGCCTATTTTAATAAAGTGACCGATTGTGGTTGCTTTGGTGATGCTATACCACTTACACCTTGGCAGTCTTTTGGTAAAGATGTACTGCTGGTTGTTTTGATTGGGATTTTACTGCTTCAAATCAAAAAGTTTGGCAATAAGGCCACCAAACAAGCGGGCATTATCACACTCGGAGGTACTGTTTTTTCTTTAGCAGTGGCGCTTTATGCTTTGGCATATATTCCACCCATAGATTTTAGAGATTATAAAGTGGGAAACAACATTGCCACATTGATGCAGCCCCAAGCCCCTTGTGAGTATGAGTACATTGTTGAAAAGGAAGGAGAGCAGTTCACTTTTACAGAATATCCCACAGATAAATCCTACACCTTTAAAGAAATGAAGGTTTTGAACGAAGAAGAGTGCATGCCTAAAATCGTAGATTACAATGTAAGCAGTCCTGAAGGGGAAGATTTTACAGCAGAATCCCTCACAGGTAAAAAATTATTCGTGGTAGTTCAAAAAGTAGCTAGTACTGCAAAAGGGAGCTACGATGAAATTACTGAGCTTATTGATGGTATCAATGAAAAGTATCCTGACATCCAAGTAATGATATTGACATCAGACGGTAACAACTTTGATGTTTTTAGACATGAGGTGCAAATGGCAGCCTCATTTTACTATGCAGATGCTACGGTACTGAAAGCCATGATCAGGTCTAATCCAGGTATTTTACTTTTAGAGGATGGTGTAGTAAAGGGCAAATGGTCGCACCGACGCGTACCAGCAGCTTCAGAAATACCAGACAAACTTTGATTTATAAGATCTCGAATTAATATAGCTGCCTCAATAAATAAAAACCTTTATCGTATTTAATGAAGGTTTTTGTCGATGTACAATCGGCTGTTTCATTTTTTTAGGCCCATATGCTTAAATTCATTTTAAAAAGAATAGCTTACGGATTTTTTATCATTCTTGGTGTAATCCATGTGGTTTTCTTCTTATTTCATGCTTTGCCTGGTGATCCTGTGCAAATGATGCTCGGCTCTAGGTCCGACAAAGAAGCTAGAGAAGCTATTAGGCATGAATTGGGCTTGGATTTACCGCTTTACGAGCAGTTTGCCAAATACCTCAATGATTTGTCGCCAATTTCGATACACCATGATACAGAAAAAAACCAAGAAAAGTACGCCTATCAAAAATTAGTAGACTTAGGACACCATGCTTTGGTTGTAAAAAGTCCTTATCTGCGTAGGTCATTTCAGTCTAACCAAAGAGTAGACGAAATTATCCTAGAAAACTTGGAGGGTACTTTGGTATTGGCTTTGGCATCTATGCTTTTTGCAACTTTTTTTGGTATCATTTTCGGCTTAATTGCTGCATTAAAGCAAAATACCTTTTGGGATCACTTGGTGATTTCTACCTCTGTAATGGGCATTTCAGCACCTTCTTTTGTTATGGCCATTGTAATTTCTATGGTATTTGGTTACTATCTTCACGAGTATACCGGATTGCCTTTAACGGGTTCTTTATGGAGTAATGACCCCTTGTTAGGTAGGCAATTGCAACTTCAGAACCTTATACTACCTGCTTTTACTTTGGGTATTAGACCCTTGGCTATCATAGCGCAACTTACCAGAAGTTCCATGATTGAAGTGCTATCCCAAGATTATATAAGAACTGCTAAAGCTAAAGGGCTTAACAAATTTGCGATTGTGCTAAAACACGCCCTCAAAAATGCGCTAAATCCCGTAATTACAGCCGTATCTGGCTGGATGGCTTCCTTAATGGCCGGTGCTTTTTTTATAGAATATATTTTCCATTGGAAAGGGCTAGGTCTAAAAACCCTAAAAGCCGTAGAAATGCTCGACTTTCCCGTTGTAATGGGGGCTACTTTGGTCGTAGCCATCGTATTTGTGCTCATCAATCTTGTGGTAGATGTTTTATATGCTACCATTGATCCCAGGGTGAGGCTTACCTGATTGGATAAAACATACTTTCTGTCTCCTTCAAATCTCAACTTTTTTAAAGCGGCTTTGATTTTTAGAAATAGCCAGATGTCTTAATAAGTTGTGAAGTCTAAAAAATATGACTTTATACCTACAAGGCATTAAGTATACCTTGCACAAGGCAAATACTAGCCAAACGTCTTTTTCGGATAATGCCTGTTTGCTAACTGATAAATAGACTTAAATTTTTGTTAGAAAAAGTCTTTTAAAAGTAATTAATAGCGTAAAGTCATCACTTAATTTTGATGCGAGGCTAAAAATCAGCCTCTATTCATTTAAGTGAAATCCTACCCTAAAACTCTTCACTTTCTAATTTACATGAAAGAAAGAAATTGTCACCAATGTAAGATTATGCAAATTTCATTAATATTTATTCAGTATCAACTTAGTTTTCATTAACATTAGAGTTTGGTAAACTACTTTTAGGGTATATAATTTAGTGGAATAAATAATCTAATTGAATTGAAAGAGGCATGATTTTTTGAATATAAATCAACTAAATTAGTGCTCTTTTTACAATTTATAGGGTTTTCTTACAATCAATTTATCCAAATTAACCAGTTACCGAAAAACATTTACCAAGCGATGAATAAAAAGATAAACTTATCGAAACT
>CAKZMZ010000466.1 GCA_937129345.1 uncultured Thalassovita sp.
AAAAAAGTTTTCTTAATGTAACAAATACATTTAAAAAGGCTTTTTAGTTTTCTGTTTATATCTTAAGACCCTCTATAATAGCTTTTGTGACAAGACATCGCAAACTTTGGCTTGTTATAAAAGAAATTATAGCAACATTAAGACTTAACTCCTCTATCAAAAGGGAATAAAAAAAGCCCGCACTAATTGAGGTGCGGGCTTTAAAATAACTTATATAATGTGTCAGTCGATGTATTTCAAAAATTCATTACGCGTTTGGTCTTCTTTAAATTTACCACTGTAATGTGCTGTAACCGTAGAGCTAGAGATATCTTCCACTCCTCTCATTGAGACACACAAGTGCTTGGCATCAATCAATACGGCCACATCTTCGGTTTGTAGTATCTCTTTCAATTTTTCAGCCACTTGTACATTTAATCTCTCTTGTACCTGTGGTCTTTTAGCATAGTACTGCACTATCCTATTTATTTTTGATAGGCCGATTACCTTGCCACTAGAAATATAAGCTACATGTGCTTTACCGATAATTGGCACAAAGTGATGCTCGCAGTTTGAGTAGAAGCTAATGTCTTTCTCGACAAGCATCTCATTGTACTTATACTTATTGTCAAAGAGTTTTACGTTAGGTAAATTCTTAGGGTCGAGACCGCTAAAAATCTCTTTTACATACATTTTGGCAACTCTATGCGGTGTGCCACTTAAGCTGTCGTCTGTGAGGTCTAGCCCCATCGTTTCCATGATTTCCCGAAAGTGGTACTCTATTTTTTCCATCTTTTCGGTATCGCTCATTTCAAAAGCATTTTCACGTAAGGGTGTATCATAGGAAGAACCCACGTGTTCATCGCCTATCTGTTCGATTAAAGCGATATCAACACCATTGGTTTCCGTTACGTTTTGATCCGAACCTTTTCCGTTACGATGCAGGGTATTCAACGAAGTTCCGTTCTGTTTCATAAAGGGTTACTTTTAAATCAAATTGGTTATCTAATTTTGCTCTTATTTTATTATAAATTATATATACTATATTCTCTGCTGTGGGATTTAAATTCTTGAATTCTTCAGTATCTAAGTTTAAGTTCTTGTGATCAAATTTACTGGTCACTTCCTCCTTTATAATATCTTTCAAGATTTTTAAATCCATTACGTAACCAGTTTCTGGGTCTACATCACCAGTCACTTTAACAATTAAGTCATAGTTGTGCCCGTGGTAGTTAGGACTGTTACACAAACCAAAAATCTCCTTATTCTTCTCATCAGACCAAGCAGGATTGTGTAATCTGTGTGCGGCGTTAAAGTGTTCTTTTCTAAAAACTGATACTCTCATGTATGGCTGTAAAAATTTTAACAAATTTGCGACTTCTTAAACAAAAAAGGCTTCATTTTATTCTTTTTTGCCCTTTCTATTCTCCAAAACATCCATGTTTAAACTGGCATTTATTGTATGAAGTTCCACAAACTTCGCGTTACTAACAGTATGCGCTTTTATTTTGTTTAATATTTATCTTAAAAAATTAAACAGTTAATGGAAGAAGACAATTATTTTGATGCTTGTGTTATAGGAAGCGGTATGGCAGGACTCACTACCGCTAGTTTATTGGCCCAACAAGGCCTTAAAGTTGGCGTATTAGAGCAAAACTGGTTGCCCGGTGGCTGTACCAGTTCCTACTGGCGCAAAGGCTTTGTTTTTGAAAGTGGCGCAACCACTTTAGTAGGTTTAGAAAGAAATATGCCCTTGGGGTATCTCACAAAAAAAACAGGGATAGAAATTAGCGCAAAAAAATTAGCACTGCCTATGCAAGTGCATTTAAAAAACGGGACTATACTCAATAGGTATCATAATTTAGAAGAATGGATCAAAGAAGCCGAAGCTAAGTTTGGCAAGAAAAATCAGCGAAAATTTTGGGAACTATGCTTTAAAATCTCCGAGTTCGTTTGGGATACCTCATTAAAGCAGAAGATGTTTCCACCTGAAAAAATGGTAGATTTGATCAACGCTGCAAAAAATGCTTCACTAAAGCAAGTCAAGTTTATACCTTATGCTTTTATGTCTATGAAAGCTTTACTCAAAAAGCTTGATTTGCTTGACAATCAGTATTTTGTAGATTTCTGTAACGAGCAATTATTGATTACCGCCCAAAACCACATAGAAGAGGTTAACGTGCTTTTTGGGGCTACTGCACTTTGCTATACCAACTATCCTAATTATTATGTAGATGGTGGACTGATAAACTTAGTAAATCCATTTGTCGATTACATAGAAAACAAACATGGTAAAGTTATTTTGAGATGTGGCGTAGAGAAGATTTCCAAAAAAGACGGCCTTTATCACATACAAACCAAGAAAAAGGGCAACTTTAAATGTGAGTATTTAATTTCTTCTATCCCAGTCAACAATACACTTGAGCTATTAGATTTTGAAGCAAAGCCACAGTTTAAAAAAGGTTTGCTCGAGTCTAAAAGGCTTAACTCTGCCTTCCAAATGGGCATTGGGTTCCAGTCAGATAAAAAATTTGATGCAATACACCATCAGTTGCATCTTGAAACCCCATTGCCTGAGGTGGGTTCTGCCAGTATTTTTATTAGCCTAAGCCATGAAACCGACACTACTCGGGCAGATGAAGCAGGACATAAGGTAGCTTCTGTAAGCACACATGTGCACGATCCTGAAAATAACTTTATAGAAAATAAAGAAAAAGCTGAAAATGCAGTAATAGATAAGTTAGAATCCCTTGGTTTTCTAAAGTGGGAGGATATTAAATACATGCATTCTTCTACTCCAAAAGCTTGGCACAAATGGACCAGACGCGAGTTTGGCTTTGTTGGTGGTTACCCTCAGTATATGAGCATTAAGCCTTGGCAAATGCTTGGTGCAAGGCTCGATGGGCAAAAGGCTTATTTATGTGGAGACACCACCTATCCAGGTCAAGGCATACCCGGAGCAACGTTAAGCGGCATTATTGCTTTTGAAAAATTGGCGAAGGACCATTTGTGATTCAACCAAAACAAAATCGGTTTTTCTTTTTAAACTCCATATAAAATCACTTAAGACAAAGATTTTTAAAATATAGAAAAAGTCTATAAAAGGTTAGTGATGACACTAACACCTGATGGGTTGTGTTTCTATGCCGAGCAGTCTCGACCTTCAAACAAATCATGTGTGTCTTTTTTATCTATTGAGCTGCCAGGTTTTAATAAAAATCATTCCGCCAACAAAAGCAATTAAAATAACTGGTTCCTTAGTATGCGCCTAATGGTAGTTATGGTAAGCTTACTGACTTTACCCTCATATTTTTGATGAATTTCCTCTACTGTCATTTTATTCTCTAAATCTTCTACAATAAAGGCCCATTTTACCATATAATCGCTATTGGGAGTTTGGTATTCCAATATCTTTCTAACTGTTTGTATGGTCGATTTGGCCACCTCGCCATGGTGCAATTCAAAAATTTCCTCGGTACTCATACCTAGCTTTATTTCTTCTGCTACTTTGGCGTAATCGTTTAGGTATTTTGCATTGGCCTCTTGTACTTGCACCTGAGGGTTTTTCATGAATTTTAGTTGAGGGTACTTTTTAGGAGGCTTACTCAATAAGGTAATGGCATAACTCCTAATGATATTATCGCAAATGGTTAGGTCTTCTTGGCTCAGTTCAAACCACTCGCCTTTCATTCTTTTATGCTGAAACAGCACATGTAGGCTTTGCTCAATTTCTTCTATATTTTCTGCCAAATACTGCCTTACTACCTTAAACTCTGCAGGTAGGTGTGTTCTGTAAGCGGCCAAACGCTCGTGAAGGTCTTGCGTTTTCCCTATTTTGTATAGCTTACCGGTTTTTATGATATATACACATTTTCCCCGATGAAATTGATGCATTTGCTATTTGGTTTATTTGGTCGGCTCTACTAAGCATGAAACTCACCTACTAAATCACTAAATTAAATATTATTGATGAGGGCGCGAAATGAGCTGTTTGTTCTACCTACCTCTCTATTCAACTTCATTAACACCCCACAAGTAAAAAACATCACCTTGTAAGCTTTTCGCTTAAACAAGCGAAACCTCATACGCTTTTTCCAGAATCACCAAAAATAACTTTACTAAGTTGTTGGTAATCATATGAATACAAAAATTCGATACTTTTCCCATACTCTGCCTCAACCTAACTATATATAAGCTTTTTTAACAAAACCTTTGATTTTTTAACCCAAGCCGAAATTTCTTACAAGGTGGCTCTTGTTTTACTGAAATACTTTAAACAAAATAGAAGGTCATTTGCAGTTAGTTGATCAAATGCAAAGGGCAAATACCATATTCAACGATCAAGCACTTCAAATAAGGGATGCAGCATTGCTACTGCTCATCTCGCTTATTTTTTCTGCATTTTTTCAATTTACAGATGGTGCTTCTCATAACTTTCTGCCAAAAGAAGAAAAAGAACGCACAGAAAAGCTAGAAAAAGAGGAGATCAGAGAAAAGTTGAGTGCAGCCTTTTCCAAGAAAAACAGCAACGGTGGAGATACCGACAATGAACTAGATTCTGAAACCTATATCCCATCTCATCATAGACTTTTTTACTTCCTCACATCAGTAAGAAATCTTAAACTACACTTAATCATATGTAAAAAAAAGCTCTTTTTACTTTTTAAGCAGTTGTTGCTTTACGATTCACTTTCCTAAAACTCCTTTCTAAATACCGCCAAAATTAGTTGTGGTACTTTCAACTCAACTGAGCCATCGAGTACTATCCTTCTAATCCCACTTTGCGTACCACATCAAATTTTTTTAAAATTTGAGCTCAACGGCAAGATGAATCATTTTCTCACTTGTGGAAAAATGGCGGTCCTTCAAACATTTAAATTTAAAAAGCCTAAAACAGCATTTAAATGCTTTGCTGTTGAGCGCTTACACAACATTAAAGTTTCCAGATTCTATGAAAAATCATTTTCAGCAGCAACATGATGTGCAACACACCTTCAACTTTGTAAAAAAATTCTTAAAAGAAAGTGCCAAAGAAGTAAACCCTTGGAACAACCTCAAACTGATGGGATCCAATTTAAAAGGGGATTTTCTTTCGGGCTTGACCGTAGCCATTATAGCCTTACCACTTGCTTTGGCTTTTGGAGTAGGTTCAGGATTGGGAGCGGTCGCGGGCATTTGGGCAGCCATAGCAGGAGGCATTTTCGGTGGAATTTTTGGCGGATCTAAATTAGGTGTAAGTGGTCCAACTGGTCCACTCATGGTACAATTGGGCGCTTTGCTCATCACTTTTCAAACAGTAAGCGGAGGCATAGATATCATTGCCGCAGTATCCATAGTATTTTTGAGTGGTTTAATATTGGTTGGCTTTTCTATGTTGCGCATCGCCCGGTTTATTTATTACACGCCCTATTCGGTAGTTGCGGGTTTTATGTGTGGCATAGGTTTTATAGTGATGCTTCTAGAGTTTAATACATTTTTGGGTGTAGAAAGTGCGCATAACGTAAAAGAGGCCATCTTTGCAATTCCCGAGGCCATTTCTAATGCTAGCGGTGCAGCTTTGGCCGTTTCGATTCCCACTTTTATTATGTTGTATTTGTGGCCTGTTGTTATAAAGAAATACAGAAAACTAAACAAGATACCGACTACTTTGCTGGCTTTGCTCGTAGGCACTGGCATTGCACATTTTTTCCGGTTAGATATCGATTATATTGGCGAAATACCTACAGGCTTGCCTCAATTTTACATACCAGATTTTGGATCTTTCGATAAATATGCATTACCGGCCTTATCTTTAGCAGGTCTTACCATTTTTGATAGTTTGCTCACTTGCATGGTTTCTGATCAAATGACAGGCACAAGGCACAGCAGCGATAGAGAGACTTTTGGGCAAGGTTTGGCCAATATGGCAGCCGGACTTGTAGGCGCATTACCACCTGCAACTTCTACTATGGCTACGGTGTCCAACATTAAAACCGGAGGCAAAACACCTATGGCAACCGTCTTTCATGGATTGATCCTTTTAGCCCTCGTGCTTGGTTTAGGGCCTTTGGCAGCAAAAATACCAATGGCTTGCCTTGCCGCTATACTTTTAAAAGTAGGTATCAATATTTTAGACTACAGAATCTTGCCTGTTTTGCACAAACTTCCGTTTTCAGACATGCTCGTTTTCTGGTCTGTATTTATCATCACGATTTGGCAAGACTTGCTCATCGCCATGGGTGTGGGCGTAGCATTGGCTTTCTTTAGATTCGTACAAGAAATCAGTACGGCTTACCAACATAAATTGGGGTATTTGCCCAACGAAGAGGCTGAGCAATACAGGCTAGACAAAGCCGAAGGCAAAATCAAATTGCTCAAACCACAAGGTCCGCTCTTTTTTGGTGCAGTAGACTCCTTGATCAGATCTTACCAAAGAGCTGCCAAGCACAATATTTTAATCATAGATTTGAGCGATGTGAGCATGCTAGATCTAAGTGGTGCTTATGCACTAGAGGATCTTGTAAAAGATACCGAAGAAAAAGGCATTAAAGTAAGCATTACTGGGGCCAGCCCTAAAGTAGAAAAAGTTCTAGAAAGCGTGAAGGTAGTCGATCATATAGGTAAAGATCACTTTGTAAAAATGGAAAATATCTCCTTTAATGGAGTGGAGGCCTATAAAATCGCCGGATAGCATTGGATAAAACCAAGTGGGTTTTGTTGTTGCCTTTCGCTAGCTACAAGCTTTTTATTCATTTTTTACACTCTATAAAGGCTGCCCATTAACGGCGGCCTTTTTTTTCTACAATTATGGTGATTCACCGGAAAACATATAAATTGAAGGGGAATTGAAACTATAATGAACATGCAGGCACAAATCGAAACCGCTGAGCTATTATCGAAAAAATATATAAATGAAGCCTTAACAAAACTCAAACACAGGCTCCACTATGCACCTAAGCAACATAAAGAAAATGCCATTCGCCAAATCCAAATTGCCAAAGAAGAGGTGCCCGATACCAAAGTAGCTTTAAAAATATTAGAAGGCAGGCTTTGGCTCGTGTTTTCAGATAAATATCAAAACAGAGCAACAAAACCTATTGAACAAAACCCAAACCATGTTTTTGTTCAATTAGAAGAACCTAGTCATTTAGATAGCTACACTTTACAGCTTTTGGCTTGGTTAAAAAAAACACAGACCAAACAACAATACTTTATGTTCTTTAGTAGCGAAAGCCATGTTTCTTACATAAAGCATTATATAGAAACTATACAGCAGTGGATTTTGGCAGAAGAACCAGCGATAAAAATTGTTTTAGTCGTACCAGAAACCACTAAAAATCTTTACCAAAGTGCTTTTTCGCAATTTTTACAAGCAGGTGATTATACAAACCAAGAAGACCTTTCCAGCATTTCTGCTAAATGGCAAAACTTCAGTTTTACAGAAAAAGCCATTTTAATAACCACTTGTTTTTTGCAAGGGCTCAGTCTGCACCAATTTAGGCAGGTCATTTCACAGATTTTAAAAGTAAAAGACCAACTTGAAGAAAAAGACAAAACAGACCGCAAAATGCAAGGTTTCTACATGGCTAAATGGGAAAAAAACTACGATCAAATTTTGCGTAACTGTCAATTAAGGCCCATTAAAAATGAAGGGCAGCCTGCCTACATAGGTTTTGAGAATTTACAGCAACAAAGGAATTACAGGCAATTTATAGAAGAAGAATATCCTATTTTTTTACAAGAGTTTTTTGAGATGCTTTTGCATGCGGTTTTTCCTAAATTGTGCGAGGATTATCCCGCCATTTTAAAGGCATGTGTTAGTATGTATGCCAGGTTGGCCAGCCATTACAAAGATTACAGCCAAAACCAAAGGCCTGTAGAATTAATGGTAAGTTTGCTCAACAAGGTAAAAGAACAAGAAAATAAAGAAAATTTAGCTGCTCAATTGATCAATGAGCTTTGTCTGCATAGCTCAGTTGAACACTTAGCAAACAATACCTTTCATCTTTTGCAAAAGGAAACTCTAGAACAAATCACCTTCTTGAATAAGACGGCACAAATTGCGTATG
>CAKZMZ010000467.1 GCA_937129345.1 uncultured Thalassovita sp.
GGGGACGATCTTTTTTGTAGCAATAACCCGTGACACAGGATATCCTTCAACTGGCATCGGGCTACCATCCTCCAGTAGAAATGTCCAGGTAAGATCGAACGTGTTTCTTCCTACCAACTGCTCCCGTGTTACTCCCAGTATATTTAGAGCTGTCGTATTACAGTCAATGACTTCGGTTCCGTTCTTTCCGTGAATCACTACCCCGGCGTGTAAGGTGTCGACCGATTCGCCAATATGGCTTTGTCCTCGGAGCGTTTTTCTCGCCTCCAGTTCGCAAACCCGCTGCTCCAATTCATGTAACTCTTTTATAAGCACTTCTTTAGGTTTGTCTTGACTATCCATAGTAAAGCAATTTATATGATGTAATGTTTGGTCCTTAGCATTGTCTAGTAGAGTAGAGCCTGACAGCCATAAACTACTTATGTTAAAGTAACAAGATAGTAATTTTCCATGACTGTCAGAACCCCCTTCATCAAACCGTGCATGAAGTTTTCCCTCACACGACGGAGCCGCCCACATCCTCCCGCATTACGGCTAGATTATTTGAAAAAGCAAAACTTCAGCTAATGCCTTATAGGATTCACACCCATAGGATATGGACTACCTCGAGGTACACAATACTTAGCATATGCATTACATTTATTTCTTTAACAAATAAGCGTATCGCTATACGTTTAATCTACACTTACCTTGGTAATATTATACAATTGCAGGTAGAAATAAAACCATTTTCATGCGTTAAAACAACCTTTCATTAAGGCAGTTTCGTCTTATTGTGCAAAAATTATCATACACTTAAAAACCATTCTCAATCCCATTTATTTATTACAGATTTTAATTTACTTTGCAGCGTCTTATGCGCTATTCCCGTATCAAAATAGAAGCGAACTTGTACTAAAGCCACTATTTTTTAACCCTACCTCATGAAACTACTTTTTACCCTAGTTTTTTCACTTACGTTCTTGGTGTGTACTGCCCAAAAAATTACCATTAGCGGTTATGTAAAAGACGAGGTAAGCAGCGAAACACTCATTGGTGCTGCAGTGCTCGACCAAAAGAGTGGCGCAGGCATTACCAGCAATGCTTACGGCTTTTATAGCCTTACCCTCAACAGCAAAGATACGGTAAAATTGGCCTGCACCTATGTGGGTTACCAAGCCCAAATCGTTCAATTTTTTGCCTCTAAAGATACTACTATCAATTTCATGCTTAATGGCGAAAAAATGTTAGAAGAAATTGAGGTAATAGCAGAACAGGCCGAAAGATTGGAGGAAAGTACCCGCATGAGCACCGTTTCCATCCCCGTAAAACAACTCAAACTCCTACCCGCTTTTATGGGCGAGGCCGATGTATTGAAGGCACTCCAATTAATGCCCGGCGTGCAATCGGGCAATGAGGGTACGAGCGGACTTTATGTACGCGGTGGCGGCCCCGACCAAAACCTTATTTTGCTAGATGGTGTACCTGTGTACAATGTATCGCACCTTTTTGGCTTTTTCTCCATCTTTAACCCTGATGCAGTAAAACGGGTGGAACTGACCAAAGGCGGTTTTCCTGCCCGTTATGGTGGCAGACTTTCTTCTGTGGTAGATATCAGTTTGAAAGAAGGCAACATGCAGGAATTTCATGGCGAAGGCGCTGTGGGCTTGGTAGCCTCCAAACTCACGCTCGAAGGGCCGCTTATTAAAGACAAGGCCTCGTTTATGATTTCGGGCAGGAGGACCTACATTGATCTGTTGGCTCAACCATTTATTGCAAGGGCAAGCGAACTAGAAGAAGATGAAGATTTTAATTTAGGCTACCATTTTCATGATATCAATGCCAAATTCAACTATAAATTTTCTGATAAGGACCGTTTGTATCTTTCTGTTTACAATGGCAGGGATAAGGCCTATTCCCGATACCAATATGAGTCTGATAACAACCAAAGTAATTTTTACTCAAGCGATGAGGAATTTGGTTTGCGTTGGGGCAACGTAATTTCTGCCTTGCGTTGGAACCATATTTTCAACCCGAAACTCTTTAGCAATGTTACGCTCACTTACAGCAATTACCTCTTCGATATTTTTACCAATTATGAAGATGTTTACAGAAATAATGAAAATGCATTAGAAACCGAAATCTACCAAGCCAAATACTTATCGGGCATTAAAGACGTGGCGGGTAAAATAGATTTCGACTACTATCCCAATCCCAACCATTCTATAAAATTCGGCACCAGTGCCATTTACCACACTTTTGAGCCAGGTGCTTTCAACCTAAATAGTAATGAAATACCAGACATTGATATCACTCAAAGCACCTATGCTTGGGAGTATTCGGCTTACGTAGAAGATGACATCAAAATCAGCTCAAAACTCAATGCCAATATTGGGTTGCATGCTTCTGCCTTTAGCGTAAATGATGAATTATACACCTCCATTCAACCACGCGTGGCAGCCAGATACTTGTTCGATAATAGACTATCCATTAAAGCATCCTATGCGCAAATGGTGCAGTTTATCAATTTGTTGGCCAATTCAGGCATAGGTTTGCCCACTGATCTTTGGGTGCCCTCTACCGACAATGTTCTACCGCAAGAGGCTTGGCAGGTCGCTCTAGGCATGGCCAAATCTTTTGACAATGGCTTTGAGTTGAGCATAGAGGGTTTTTACAAAGACATGAGCAATTTGGTAGAATACAATGAGGGCGCGAGCTTTTTAGAAATTGATACCGATTGGGAAACCCAAGTGACCCAAGGGAATGGCGAAAGTTACGGTGCTGAGTTGCTCATCCAAAAAAAATCGGGGAAAACGACGGGATGGTTGGGCTACACGCTTTCTTGGTCTAACAGGCAGTTTGCCAACCTCAACTTTGGGCGTAAATATCCCTACAAATTTGACCGTAGGCACGACATCAGTTTAGCCATTGTGCACGAGTGGAAACCAAAAATGGATGTTTCTTTGGCTTGGGTGTATGGTACAGGCAATGCCATTACCCTGCCTATTGCCAAGCACGAAGGTCTACCCGAATACAATACCGAGTTGACCAACAGAAGCCGTAGTAACACATTTAGGCCGTCTGTTAATTACTACGGCGAGCGCAATAGTTTTAGGATGCGTCCATACCACCGCCTCGACCTTAACTTTAGGTTTAAGAAGGACAAAAAATGGGGCGAACGCACTTGGGCTTTGGGCGTTTACAATGTTTACAGCCGCAGAAACCCCTTTTACATAGACCAAGGCTACGACTATGATACAGACGAACCCGCTTTTGTGCAGTATAGCCTGTTCCCTTTTATTCCTAATGTGTCTTACAGCTTTAAATTCTGATTTATGAGAAACCTCATTTCTATATTCGTTATCTCTTTTCTGTTTTCGTGTGAAACCGTGGTACAAATAGAACTGCCCGATGAACCCGAGCGCATTGTGGTCAATGCCTTGGCGGCGGCTGACAGTACTTGGCTGTTCAGGATCACTGCCTCTAAAGGACCTTTGGAAGAAGAAAACTACTTAAACACTTTTAAACCTATAAAAAATGCACAAGTAACGCTTAAAGATGCCGAGGGAAATGATCATCAGATTGCTTACAAAGATGCCACTCCCGATTACATTGATTGTGAATTTGATAATTGTGATGAATTTGCTGTTTATACTTCTACATCGAAAGCTGTGGAAAATAAAGTTTATACGCTTGAAGTATCAGCAAATGGTTTCCCCGGTGTAAAAAGTCGGTTTCAAGTGCCCAGAAGGGTCATGATTGATGCTGTGGAGTTTGGGGAGCCTAACTTAGTAAGCTCTGAATATTATTCTTACAGCGAAGTAAGCGGCAGTATCTTTTTTCAAGATCCACCTAATGAGAAGAACTATTATTTGATGGAGGTTTACGCGCAGCTGAAGCAATATTTATATCAATATGATGAATCCACGAGAGAGACTATAATAGTAGATTCTTCTTACTACTACAATGCTATCTATCTCACTTCACCAGACCCTTCTATTATAAATATAGGTGTGGATGATATTGATGATCATTTGCTCATTAATGATAATTTGATTGATGGTAACGAGGTTAAATTGAATTTTACTGCAGAAATAAACGCTGGATTTGACATTAATGGTAGAAAAATCGCTCCTGAAAAATTAGTGGTCTTCCTTAAACACATCAGCGAAGATTATTACAATTATTTGCTCACTTATGAAAACTATCTTTACGCCTCAGGCAATCCCTTTGCCGAACCTGTACAAATCGCTAGCAACATACAAAACGGCCTAGGCATGATCGCCGCTTATGCCTCTGATACGGTGGTTTATGAGTTGGAGCGTTAAATAGTTTTAAAAAAATCTAATAGGCATAATATCGCACTTAAATGAAAATACTATTTTTCATATACACTCCTGAGAAATGGTATTTTACATCATACACACAAGTAGCATCCCTAAAGGGATTTTTCCGCTTTATTGCTAAATCCCGATAGGGATGTTATGATTATAAAACAATGGTACAGCTATATGAAAACCCCGCTAGGGGTGATACAAAAAAGCAAAGAGAAGCAGCGTCGATCCAAAAAATCAAAAACATACTCATTTTTGTAGTCAATATCAAACTTCTCCAAGAACTCAGTATATTCTTGCTTAAAAGTCTTTTGTTGGTGGTGCTTTTCTTGATTTAATATATATTGATACACCCGCTCAATTTGAGAATGTCCGTATGAGAAAGCTCCATAACCCGCCTGCCAAGAAAACTTTCCATTTACCCAATCTTTTTCATTAATAAAGCGACTCGAATTGTTCTTGATATCTCTTACTAAATCAGATAGACTACAAGAAGGCTTAAAGCCAATAAAAACATGTACATGATCGGCAACACCATTGACTATAATTGGTTTCTGGCCTTTCTCCTTCATTATACCAGCCATGTATTTGAAAACGGTTTCTCGCCAAGGTTTTTGTAAGAGGTTTCTTCTTCCTTTTACTGCGAACACTACTTGAATATAAATTTGTGTGTAGGTATTTGCCACTATCCAATATTTTGGTAAACAAAAATTGAACGTGAATCAATTGGGGCAATTACAATAATTTCAACCATTTTGTATCACCCCTAGCGGGGTTTGACCTATATCTTTTTCTATTTGCTAGAAATGTAAGATCCCTAGCCGGATTTTTAATTATAAATTCCTTTGTGATTTTCGAATCCTGGTAGTTTTATCTTATTTTTTGATTATTATGGTATCCCTAACGGGATTTTTGGATTTGGTAATCCCCCCCCCAGCAAAAATCCTGGCAGGGATGGATCTATTCTAAAATTTATAGATTGAAGGCCTTTCATAAACAAATTCCATAGGAATGAAATTTTTATAGAAACAAAAGTTGATTTCATACAGAAACCCCAGCGGGGTGGTATTTTTTTATGCGAACAGCTAAAACCATCATTTTTATAGATATTATTTTATATCACCCCTATCGGGGTTCAACGCACAATGGTTTCTATTTGCTATAACCTTGGCATCCCTAACGGGATTTTTGAATTTGGTAATCCACTACAGCAAAATACCGATAGGGATGAAACCGTTCTAGAATAGATATTTGATTTTATATGAACCCTGGCGGGGTGATATTATACATTCGTAGCCTTAGCATTAATCCCCCCTTAAAAACCACCCTCCCTAAGGTTAAAAGAAGTTTTTATATTTGCCCTCAAACACAATCACAAAACCACCATGAAGAAGATACATTTAACTTTCTATTTAATCATTCTATGCCCAATTTTCTCTTGGGCACAATCTAAAAAATGGACGCCGGAGCACATCATCAATACCGAATATGCGAGCAGTCCGCAGTTCTCGCCCAACAAACAAATGCTGGTGTGGACCAAGCGCAAGGGCGTTAAAAAAGAAGACAAATTTGTAAGCGATATCTACCTCACCCGCTTTGATTTAAAGCAAGATGGAAAGTTCAGAACTTTTCAACTCACCAACGGAAATGACAATGATTATGCGCCACAGTTTGCTTCTAATGGCGAAGACATCTACTTCCAATCTTCTCGTGAAGAGGGCAAGAAACTTTGGAAAATGAGTATTTACGGCGGCGAACCGCAGGAGGTACACGAATTTGAAAATGGCATTTCTAGCATTACTTGGATTGAAGACAGCATTTTCTGGTTTACTGCCAACGAAGGCAGATCGCTTTACGAACAGCAACTCAAAGAGAAAAAAGACAATACCTTAGTAGTAGAAGATGAAGAACATTGGCCTACTACCCGTGTATATAGTTTCTCCCTCAAAGACAAAAAAATTACCCGCCTAAGCGACAATGAGAAACCAGTTTTCACTTATGAAGCCTCTAAAGATGGTAAATGGTTGCTCATCGGCGTAAGCCAAAGCAGGCACTATCCTGCTGATGCCAATCCCGATCCAAAATTCTATTTGTACAATTTAGCTACTGGTGACAAAACCGAAATCTTGCAAGGTTTGCAAACTCCGGGCAGTTTCAACTTTACTGCTGATAACAGCGGTTTTTATTTTGAGGCTTCCACCTCTTCAGACCCTGAGTGGAATGGTGCAGGCATAGAAGAATTGTACTTTTTTAACCTCAATACCAAAGAAAACACCAAGGTGCCCATACAATGGGATTGGGGCTTGGGCAGAGGTTATGAGTTAAGTGGTAACGATGTATTTGTCTCTTTGGCCGATGGCGCTACCAACCAAGTGATTTTTATGCAAAAAACAGGAGCAAACACTTGGAGTAGGCAGCCAGTAAACACCAGTAAAAGCAATAAACATAGTCGAATTGCAACCCTATCTAAAGATGGTAACAAAGTACTTTTTATCTACTCAACTGCTTCTACCATTCCAGAATATTATGTAGCCGATGTTGACAAAAGTGCCCGAACCATCAAAAAAAGTGGTGTGGTTTTCCAAAATGTGCAAGAGGCCGTTTATTTAAACGATGATTTAAAGAAACTACCCATTACCCGTTCCGAAGTATTTACTTGGAAAGGCTGGAACCAAGACGATGTAAACGGCATATTGTACTATCCCGAGGACTATGAAGAAGGGAAGAAATACCCATTGATCCTTTCTATACATGGCGGCCCTTCTGGGGTAGATACCGACAGTTGGTCTGAAAGATGGTCCACTTACCCACAGATTTATGCGCAGAAAGGCGCTTTTGTTCTCAAACCTAATTACCACGGTTCTTCTAACCACGGGCTTGCTTTTGTGGAATCCATCAAGAAAAATTATTACGAACCCGAAATGGAAGACATTCTAGCTGGCATTGATGCCTTGGCCGAAAAAGGGATGATAGACAAAAACCAAATGGGCGTAATGGGTTGGTCTAACGGTGCCATTTTAACCACCATGCTTACAGTGCGCTATCCTGATATGTTTAAAGCAGCCGCCCCTGGTGCAGGTGATGTCAACTGGACATCAGACTTTGGTACTTGCCGTTTTGGAGTTTCTTTTGATCAAAGCTATTTTGGCGGTGCACCTTGGGACGATGTAGAAGGTAAATTTTACAATGAGCAGTACATCATTAAATCGCCTTTGTTTGAGATGGAAAAGGTAAAAACACCTACCATTATTTTCCATGGTAGTGAAGACCGCGCAGTACCAAGAGACCAAGGTTGGGAATATTACCGTGCATTACAGCAAATAGAACAAGCTCCTGTGCGCTTTTTGTGGTTCCCTGGTCAGCCACATGGCTTGCGTAAAATCACGCATCAGTTAAGAAAAATGAATGAAGAAATTGCTTGGTTCGATAAGTATTTGTTTGAGAAAGAAGAGGATAAAAACGAAGCCTACAAAGAAGAAAGCCCATTAGCACATACCCTAGCTTTGGCCAAAATGGAAAAAGCTGAGGGCAACTATGGCATTATGAAAGATGGTGTCTTGATTCCACAAACACAAGAAATAAAAGAAGACAGCATAGCTTTGGGTGTGTTTGAAGTGACCAATGCCCAATACCAAGCTTATGATGAAAGTTGGAGTTTTGCCCCTGCCCTAGCCAACTATCCTGCTAAAGGCATCTCTTTAGAAAAAGCGA
>CAKZMZ010000468.1 GCA_937129345.1 uncultured Thalassovita sp.
CCCATGGGTTTTGATGCCTTCGGTTTGCCTGCTGAGCAATATGCCATAGAAACTGGGCAACATCCAGCAGTAACCACCAAGAAAAATATTGCCACTTTTAAGAATCAGTTATCTAAAATCGGATTCTGCTTTGATTGGAGCAGAGAGGTAAATACCTCCGAACCTAGATTTTATAAGTGGACACAATGGATTTTTATGCAATTATTCAATGCTTGGTTCGATAACAAGGAGCAGAAAGCCAAATCCATACTTGAGTTAAAGGTTGCGTTTGAGAAAGCGGGCAATGTGGGCATTGATGCGGCCTGTGACGAAGATACACCGCTGTTCTCTGCAGACGAGTGGAAGTCACTCTCTAAGGAAGAACAAGAAAAGATATTGCTGAAATATAGACTGACCTATCCTGCTGATGCCGTAGTAAATTGGTGTCCTGCTTTAGGTACTGTTTTGGCCAATGATGAAATCAAAGATGGCTTTTCTGAGCGGGGCGGGCATCCTGTAGAAAGGAAAAAAATGAAGCAGTGGATGATGCGCATCACGGCTTATGCCGATCGATTGTTAGAGAATTTAGAGGGGTTAAAGTGGTCTGAAGCACTTAAAGAGATGCAACGCAACTGGATTGGTAAATCGTTTGGTTGCGAACTAGACTTTAAGGTTGTTGATAAAGACATCACCCTTACAGCATTTACTACAAGGCCAGATACCATATTCGGCGTAACTTATGTGGTTTTGGCTCCAGAGCATGAACTAATTGAAACCCTAACCACAGATGAACAGCGAGCAGCAGTAACTAATTATGTAGATACAGCAAAAAATCGCTCTGAACGCGATAGAATGAGCGATGTAAAAAGTGTCTCAGGAGTTTTTACAGGTTCATATGTAACCAACCCTATTTCTGGAGAGCAAGTACAATTGTGGGTGGCCGATTATGTGTTGGCAGGTTATGGCACCGGTGTGGTTATGGCCGTGCCCTCTTCTGATGACCGAGATTTCCGCTTTGCCAAGCATTTTGGTTTGCCAATACGCTGTGTAATTGAAGGAACAGAAAACTTGGAAGATCCTACAGAAAAGAAAGATGGTAAATTGATCAACTCTGGTTTTTTAGATGGACTTTACGGAGAGAAAATTTATGGGGAAGGTACAGGAGAGGCCACTTGGGCGACTATAGAAAAAGCTGAAGAATTGGGTGTGGGTAAAAGAAAAGTCAACTATAAAATGCGCGATGCTGTTTTTAGTAGGCAGCGCTATTGGGGCGAACCCGTACCTGTGTATTTTAAAGAAGGTATTCCGCACTTGTTGTCTGAAGATGAACTGCCCCACGAGTTGCCCAAAATAGACGAATACCGCCCTACAGAAACAGGAGAACCACCTTTGGGTAGGGCCAAAGATTGGCAATACAATGGAAAGTATCTCTATGAGTTAACAACCATGCCTGGTTGGGCTGGTTCTAGCTGGTACTTTTTAAGATATATGGATGCCAACAACGAGGAGGAGTTTGTATCTAAAGAAGCCGCAGGCTATTGGGGAGAAGTAGATTTGTATGTGGGAGGTACTGAGCACGCGGTAGGCCACTTATTGTATTCGCGTTTTTGGAACAACTTTTTGTTCGATATGGGCTACATTAGCCATAAAGAGCCTTTTAAAAAATTGGTAAACCAAGGGATGATACAAGGCCGCTCTAGCTTGATTTATAAACTGAAAACAGAGAACAAGTTCGTTTCAGAAGGCCTCAAAAATAATTACGATGTATTAGAAATGCACTGTGATGTGAATTTGGTTCAGAACGACGCGCTAGATGTTGAGGCATTTAAAAAATGGCGTCCTGAATTTAAGGATGCTGAGTTTATATTGGAAGATGGCAAATACATTTGTGGAAGCGTAGTTGAGAAAATGTCCAAATCTAAATACAATGTAGTAAATCCAGATGATGTAATAGATAAATATGGTGCAGACACCCTACGCATGTACGAAATGTTTTTAGGGCCTTTAGAGGCATCAAAACCATGGAATACCGATGGCATTGAGGGTGTAGCTAAATTTTTGAGAAGGACGTACAACTTATTTTTTAGTGATAAAGATGAGTTTGAAGTTTCTGAAGAGGCTCCTAATAAAGATGAGTTGAAAATTTTGCACCAAACCATAAAAAAGGTTGCTTCAGATATTGAGAGTTTGTCTTTTAATACTTCAGTAGCTCAGTTTATGGTGTGCACCAATGAGCTTTACAAATTAAAATGCAACAAAAGAAGTGTGCTTGAGCCTTTGCTCATTATACTTTCGCCATTTGCTCCACACATCACAGAAGAGCTTTGGGCAAATTTGGGGCATGATAGCAGTATTACAAGGTCTACCTTCCCTACGCACAATGAAGCTTATTTGGTAGAGACTCAGGTAGAATACCCTGTGTCTGTTAATGGTAAAGTGCGCGCTAAGATGCAATTTGAGGTTGATACACCTAAAGAAGAAATAGAAAAAGCTGTTTTGGCAGACGAAACCATACAAAAATGGTTGCAAGGCAAGCCACCTAAAAAAGTAATTGTGGTGCCCAAGCGAATAGTCAATGTGGTTATTTAAAAAATAAAAGCCTTTCTTGCAGATCAAGAAAGGCTTTTTTATACATCAAAAAAACACTATTTATAAAATCTAAATAGTGTCATAGTAGTCTTTGGATTCAGAAAGCTAAGGTACGACAACTGTTTCTTGACTTGGTATTTCAGTCACATTGATAAAAAGTTGCTTCAATAGATTTTCCCCAGAAAGAGGAGACTTGATATTTACTACTACATCATTACATTTTAAATAGTAAACGTCATTGTCTTTCACAATACTCGCATCAAAGTGGAAGGTTCTTCCAAGATGCGTTTGCTCGTAATGGTATTTTTTAATCGTTTCCATACATGAATAGGATATTTATTTCAATTTAATAATTTGAAACGTGATTTGTAACCTGTGGTTGTGTTATTAAATGTGAATATGCAGTATTTGGTAAAATAGTATTATTTAATCCCCGTATAGTGCAGTTTAAAAACTTTTACTTGTAATATTTGAAGAAAAGGTACAAGGTAAGATACAGATAGATAAATTATTTTTAGCCTTATGCTATTTTATGCTATTTAAGGCTGAGTTTAAAGAGTTCACTTAAAAGGCTTGTGTTCTGTTGATTTTATCGATTTGGTAGTTTGAAAACCGCAACTCCGTGAAATTGAGTAAAGTTTACTTTATTGCAGAGGTCTTAACTATGAATTGAACGTTCTAAGCCATGGCTTTTCAGAGTTAGGTTTATGTAAAGGTTAGGCTATAGGTGCCATAAGCCAAGTTTTGGCAGGTATTTTCCGAAAGTTGCCTCCTTTAAGCCGGTATTTTCTAAACCCTGCAATTGATTTAATGATGCTTGGCCAAAGCAATAGAACATCTTTTTTCCTTTGCTATTAAAAACGCTTTTCAATAATTTCTCTCTAAATTTCAAGCAGAAAAAAACTTACTTCACAGGCAATTAATTTTAGTTTGTTGCTATTTATCTATTTCGCTCACAGAACAAAAATTTAAAAATTTGTTATTAAACAAGATGGTTTATCAAAAAGTGGTAATTAGCATTTATAATTTTTTGATATATTTAATCCCTTTTTAAAAAATCACCTTCTATAAAAGACATCTGAATTTTAATATAATCTCAATTTTTATGAACAGAAGAGAAGCAGTAAAGAGGATGAGTGCCTTAGCAGGAGGTACTTTATCTACACCTATTGTGGCCGCTATTCTGAACGGTTGTAAACCAGAAGAAAAGCCTGACTGGCTACCCGAGGTGCTTACCAAAGAGCAAGATGCTCTAGTTAATGAAGTAAGTGAATTGATCATACCCAAAACCGATACACCGGGCGCTAAGGATGCCTTGGTAAATCGCTATGTTGATCTAGTGTTAAAAGACTGCTACACTCCTGCAGACAGAGAGCATTTTATTGCAGGTATTGATGAGCTAAACAAAAAGGCCAAAGATACCTATGGCAACAACTTTGTAGACTGCAGCAAAGAAGAACAGGTAGCTTTGTTGAAGCAAGCAGATGAAGCAGCTTACATGGGTGAAACCTTGCCCGATAGGCCACCTTTCTTTAGGGAAATGAAGCAATTGACGCTTACCGGTTATTTCACTTCAGAGCCCGGAGCTACCCAAGCACTTAATTATGTGCCTGTACCAGGTGGCTACCAAGGGTGTATCCCTTACGAAGAAGGGCAAAAAGCTTGGGCTACCTAAGTATTTAAAAATTTCTCAAAGCGATTTTAACCGAATTAATAATAGATATGAATCTAAATATCAAAGCAAAAAATCAAAATACATACGATGCCATAGTA
>CAKZMZ010000469.1 GCA_937129345.1 uncultured Thalassovita sp.
CTAAATCCTAATTTTTATGGTTTTGGGTAATCATTCAACACGCCAAATTTTAATATTTTTATAGATAGCAGATCGGGTATACATGTGTCGGAGGCCTACCCTACCCTCATCACAAGGTGGTACTTCTGAGGCATTCCATTCACAGAGTTTGCTATCATTGAGGTCGTGTTTATTCTGAACCAACATCGATATATAATTGCCAAGTCTTGCTACTTGAATATGGTAATTATGGAATGGCTTAAAGAGGCCCGTATCAAAATTATCTGGTAAGATATCACTCCCCTTTAACCGCAGGCCATTCGGGTTGTATCTTCTTAACCTTATGTAGTCTCCTTCGCCATTGTTTGTTATGGCAGCAAAACTGATATGGTAGGTATTCATATTCCTAAAATATTTGCTCATGGTAGGCACTTTTCGCTTATCGCTCCAAAGGCTAATATCCTTGGGATATTCTTCAGAGCCTTCTCCGGTTGCCAAAAAATAGATGATATTGACAAAACTTTTTGAGGTATCAACTCTTGTGTAATCAAATTCAATAAGCATATTTCCTTTGAACGACTTTTTCGTCCATAGTACTGCATGGCAAGTATCGTTCTTGGCTTCTGGCCCAGCTGCGTAATACATCCCCATAGGCACGTTCTCTACCTTTGCCCTCTCCCCGTCCAAAAACCATTTTTCCGTCCAATCTTTAGTTCCTGTATCTTCAAATAACAATTCTTTTTTTGTCCACTTTACCGCTTGATTTTTTTGTGCCCATAAGAATGACGGTGAAAAAAGAGTCATTATCAAATAGAACAATAAATTTTGTTGTAGCTTAATCATATGCTTTACTTTCTTACCCTTACATATTTTTTCAGTTTCCTTGGACCAGGTTCTCCTCCGTACATATTACCATATTTGTCAACAGCTACGAATTCGGCACCATTTGTTGTCTTTACCCTAGGGTCACCATCAGGTAAGGGAACAAAATAATGCACCCAGCCCATGTGGGCGTCACCTATCCGAATACCCATTTCCCAACCAGGATTCTGTTCATTATCAGACTCTGAGTCGGAAACGTAAATATTGTCATGCTCATCAAAGAAGATTCCACTAGGTTTACCAAATTGCGTCCATTGTGAAATAAAATTCCCTTCTTGATCAAAGATCTGTATCCTATTGTTACCTCGGTCTGCTATGAACACCCTTCCTCTTTTATCTATGGCAATGGCATGCGCATTTTGGAACTCACCGGGTCCATAGCCAGTACTGCCCCAAGACTTTATAAAAGTACCATCTTTAGAATACTTCAATACCCTGTCAAGGTAACCTGTTGAGTGTCCATCTACAACAAAGATATCTCCGTTATCTGCAATTGCGAGGTCAGAAGGAGTATTAAACTGATTGTTGCCATCTCCTCTCTTACCGGGATTCCCCATGACCATCAACACCTCACCGCTAGGACTGAACTTTACTATTTTATGCCCTCGCGTATCTCCTTCTGCTATCTTATCATCTTTTACGGCATCTGTTACCCAAACATTACCCTCTTTATCTATCTCGAGTCCATGCGGCCAAATAAACATGCCTCCGCCAAAACTCTGTACCAATTCTCCGTCTTGATTAAATTTTAATATAGGATCGAGGTCAGAGTCCAAACATTCAGAACCAAAATTTTCTGCTCCCTCACATCTTACCACTGCATAAATATATTCTCCAGTTGGATCAATATCTACATCACCAACGGCACCCATTTCCCTACTATCAGGCAATTTAGCCCAAGCTCCAACTTCTCTATAAGGATTGGGATAAGGTTGTGCATATACTGATATACGAATTAGAAAGCTGCACAGCAGTATAATGTACATGGGAAAATTCTTTCTTCGAGTAGTCGGTATGTCTTTCATCTTCATTTAGTTTATACGTCATTAATTATGTAAAATACTTCTTTTCAATAATTATCTATGGTAAATGACAGTTCATAAAACTTATTCCTCACTACCTAATTATCCTGCCTGATGTATCACCAGACGCTAACCTCATTACTTCTTCTTCAAAAACCATATTGGCGTCACCTTCAATAGTATGCTTTAGTGCGCAGGCCGCAGTAGCAAAATCTAGGGCCTCTTCTTGTTTTTCCATCGTCAAAAGACCAAATATCAACCCAGCAGCAAAGGCATCTCCTGTTCCTACTCTATCAACAACATGCGTTACTTCCAAACCTTTTGCCGTAATTTTTCTTTTACCATTCCATAACATACCCTTAATGGTATTTATAGATGCATTTCTTGACTTTCTGTCCTTATCAGCTATTACAGTTACACTGGGATATAGTTTCTGAACTTTTTGTACTTTTTCATCTAAACTTCCTTTAGTGTCGTCTAGTAATAAATCCAATTCTCTTGTTCCTGCTATTATTACATTGCTATAATTTACAAGTTCCCTTAAGATAACAGAAGCTTCTTCTGAGTTCTTCCAAAGTCCTTTGCGTAATGCGAGATCTGCAGATACCGTTATCCCAAATTTATTGGCAGCTTTAACTGCTTCTAAACAAGATTTAGCTGCCATTCTTGATAAGGCCGGTGTAATGCCCGTCCAATGAAACCAATCTTTTCCTTTTAATATCTGCTCCCAATCATAAATTGAAGCATCTGCCAAAGCAAAAGCTGAATGAGAACGGTCATAAACTATGGTACTCGAACGATGAACCGCTCCTTGTTCCAAAAAGTAGATACCCATTTCTTCGCCACCATATCTTATTTGCGATGTATTGACCCAGTGCCTCCTTAGATACTGAGTAGCTGCCTTCCCTATTAAATTATCAGGAAAACAAGTAACGTGCGAGGCCTCAATACCTAAGTAGGCTAATGAAATAGCTACATTTGCTTCCCCTCCTCCAAATGTTAATTGCAGTAAATCAGTCTGAGGGAACCTTGAGTTCCTTGGTGTTGCTAGGCGCATCATTACCTCTCCAAAAGTAACTACTTTACTGTTTATTTGATCAATAGAAGCTGAGTTCATAAATCTTTCAATTGGTTTTTATCTTCCCATCCAGCCGCCATCAACGGTCACGATGGTCCCGTTCATGTAGTCGGAGGCGGCACCCGATAGGAACACCGCCGGCCCTTTAAAGTCCTCTGGTCTCCCCCATCTGCCCTGGGGTATCCTGCCCAGTATCGCCTTGCTCCTTTCTTCGTCATCCTGCAATGCCTGTGTGTTGTCCGTAGCGATGTAGCCCGGGGCTATCGCGTTCACGTTTACTCCTTTGGAGGCCCACTCATTGCTCAGTGCCATGGTCAACTGACCTATCGCACCCTTGCTTGCTGCATAGCCCGGTACCGTGATGCCGCCTTGGAAAGTGAGCAGCGAGGCTATGAAGATGATCTTGCCACTGCCCTGGGCTATCATCCCTTTGCCCAGTTCCCTCGATAGTATGAACTGGGCATTCTGGTTCACCTCTATCACCTTGTCCCAATATTCATCTGGATGTTCTGCTGCTGGCTTTCTTAGAATCGTACCTGCATTGTTCACCAAGATATCGATCGTCCCCTCTTCCTTCTTCAACTCGGCTATAAATTTGTAAAGGGAGTCCCTGTTGGAAAAGTCGCACTGGTAGGCAGTGAACTCCCTGCCCAATGCCCCTACTTCTTTACTTACCCGGCTACCCTCTTTTTCCAATGAGGTGGATACACCTATGATATCTGCGCCTGCCTCTGCAAGACCTACCGCTATCGCCTTGCCGATGCCCCTTTTGCATCCGGTCACCAATGCCTTTTTTCCTGCTAAACTAAAACTGTCCAGTATCATATCTTCTTTGTTTATTTCTAGGTTGAAACTATTTATCTGATATCGTCCATGGCCACCCCGTCCATATCGGTAAATGCCTTGTTCTCACCTCCCATGCCCCATACGAAACTATAGGCACTGGTACCTGCTCCTGAGTGTATCGACCACTCTGGAGATATCACTGCATCTAGGTTGCGCATCGCGAGGTGTCTGGTCTCATCGGGCCGGCCCATGAAATGCATCACCAACTGGTCCTCGGGCAGGTCAAAATAGCAATAGACCTCCATGCGCCTGTGGTGGGTATGCGGTGGGAAGGTGTTCCAGATGCTACCGGTATGTAAAATAGTGAAGCCCATTACCAACTGGCAGCTCTGTATGCCGTCCTCATGGATGAACTGGTAGATCGTCCGTTCGTTGCAGTTGTCTTTGGAGCCCAGTTCTACCTTGTTGGCATCTTTCTGTTCCCCCTTGGTGGTCGGGTACTCCTTGTGCGCAGGGGTAGAATTGATGTAGAAAAGGGCCGGGCTATCGGTACTGTCACTGGCAAAAGAGACTTCCTTGCTCCCTTTTCCAACGTACAGGCATTCTTTGTTAGATAGTGTATGTGTTTCACCATCAACGATAACGGGACCATACCCTCCTAGGTTGATGATGCCGAGTTCCCTTCTCTCCAAGAAATAATCGGCCTTGGTGTGTGCCCCGAAAGCTGGTAAGCTTACGGCTCCACTAACTGGCTTTACCCCCATGGTCACGAACCTGTCATACATTGAATAGACCATGTTCACCTTGTCGGCCTCAAAAAGGTCTTTGATAAGGAAGTGTTCCCTCAATCGGTCTGTATCATAGTTTTTTACATCCTGTGGATGGCTTGCAAATCTTGTCTCGCTTTTCATTATTTTATCTCTTTGGTTATTTCGGCAGTCATTCCATCTATGGCCACCTTTAATTGTTCAATAAAAAAATCCTTTCCCTTAAAACCTACTTCCTCTTTTTCCCAACCTGCATAAAAGTAGTAGGTATAGGTACCATTGCTGGGTAACAACATGGCCGTATGGGTGTAGGTTATTCCGTTTCCTTCATTGGGTGCGGTGCCAAAACCTGCATGGTTGGCACCAGGTACAATCACTGCCATGCCCAACATGTCCTCAATATAACTCTGTACCCCGTGACTAAATAGCACATGGTACCCTTTGTATTCAAAACTTTCGGCATTTATATCATGTAAGTTCACGATACCTGTGACCAAGGTATCTGTTCCGTTGCCTTTTTCCAAGCTTACTTCGCTTTTATACCAGCGCTGGCCAGCATATATACTAATCCTATCCTCTATATCATACGTGTTGCCCGCTACTTCCCAACTGTCATAATCCAATGATAGCTGGGACATTATAGGACCATTTTCTAAAATTTTCACCTCTGCCCTTTCGGTATCACCAAGTCTGTAGAGGCTATCACCTTTGAGCATCGCCAATGCACCGGCTCCCAAAGAATTGTTCACTTTCAGGATATCCATGCCCCACTCCTGCAGTTCGTGGTAGCTCTCGTCAAGGCCTATCTCATCGGTTACCATACGGTCGGTGGTCTTACCGAAAATATCCCTGCCGTTTCGACTGTCGAAATAAGTGCGGAAGGCCACTTTATCGCTTTCCCAGCCAGGCCCTTCATATTGGTAAATATATGGCTTACTCTGTGCTATATGATCTTTAGGGCGAATATGCCCATCAGCCGATATAAAGGTGCCATTGCGTGTTTCGCTACTATACAAATATCGCATCTGGACTCCTATAAGCTGAAATCTTCATGAATATC
>CAKZMZ010000470.1 GCA_937129345.1 uncultured Thalassovita sp.
TAGTGCCCAAATCCCTGTTCAATATCCATAAAAAAAAGAGCATGTAAAATGCTCTTTATGCTAACTTTTCTTTTAAAAAAAGAACCTCCATAAACGCGCCCTAATTTCCTTTAGACATAATCAAATAAAGTATGCCACTGAGCAACCAAGTGGGCACTACCAGAAAAGATAGAAATATATCAAGGTTGATAGATAATAAGTAAAAGCCAATAGGAGGGAGTACCCAAGCCAATAAAACCTTCCAATTGATTTTGTTAGAGGCAAAATCGCCAAGCTTCTCGGTTATTTTAAAATAATGGTCAAATACGATTATAGCGCCCATAGGAGCGAGAATAAAACCATACAGCGCTACAAAGTCTAAAAGCTTCATAGCAAATGCGGGGAAGAGCCCTGCCACCGTAGCCAAACCGCCTGCAAAAAGTGTTACCCTAAAAGTTGAGGCCTTAGGTATGATGGCTTGAAAAGCCAAACCAGCGCGATAAATGGTCGGGTTGGCGGTGGTCCAACCGGCAATAATTACTGCGATAATGCCAAAAACTCCGATGGCATTATAAGCCAATGGTCCCGGAGCTACAGGAGGAGCCATGCCCTCTGCCCAAAATGATTGCGCTTCTGGTGATTTAATGTAAACGGCATACAACAAGGCGGCGGCTATCCAAGCCATATAATGCCCAACATACATACCTGCAGCAGTTGCCCAACCTGAAGAAGCGGATTTTGCAAAACGGAAAACAGACAAATCGGACATACCTACGTGCATGGCTGCATTGGCAAACCAAGACCAAATGGCCACGTGCCAAAAAGTGTATTTAATCTGTCCGGGAAAGGGCTCGGAGCCTTCTCCCCAAATATTCCAAAAATCTGTGAATGAGCTCACTCCAAGTTGACTCAAAGCTACAATACCACAAATCAAAAAGGCCAGAACGATAAAAGGCGACATCCAATTCGCTGCCTTGCTTACGGTGCTGTATCCTCTAGCAGCAATGATGGAAATCACTGATCCTATTGCAATCACGATTACCACCCAAGTAATGCCATTGGGCATGGTATCCGTTAGTTTAGGCATTTCCATATCGAAAGGAACGCCTACAGCCGTGGCCGATACGGTTACCATAGAACCTGCCAAAAAGCAAAAAAGAACGCCATTGGCCAAATTGTAAAGGGTGACCAATTTTCTACCGCATATTTTCTCCAATTGATAATATAGGGTCAGTCTGTGTTTTACCGCTATCTCTGCTGTAAGAAAGCGCCATGACAATACGGCCATTAAATTACCTACCAACAGACCGATGATCAAATCAAACGCACTTACCCCTGCAGTTAAGAATAAAGGACCGATTACAAATTCGGTTCCCGCAGCATGTTCCCCGGCATACATGCCAATAAAGCTGCCCAAGCCTTTTAATTTCGATTTGGGAACCGGTTCGCGCTCAAATTCATTGACCTCTTTGGTAACCGGGGCTGTAGTTGTTTCTTCCATTATTGTTTTAGATGTTAGCTCTTAGCCTATTAGTAATTTTTTTATGGTAAACGTCTTAAAATTTCACTCACTACTATACAAAAAAGATTTAATGGTGTCATCCCTACGGGATTTTACCGCTGTTTTGTGCCTTATTGGCTAATAATTATTTCATCCCTAGCGGGATTACAGAAAAATGTATAGTAGCTAGAAAATTTCATTTGGGCCTTGGTTAAAAATTTTGGATTGAACCAAGGCTTAAATAATCAAAAACTAAAATACTACTGGCTAATTACAAGCCGGTCGCTAGCGTATTGGTCCCTCTTTCAGCTATGAGCTTTTCTCTAATTTGTAGTTTTCTATAAGCTGAGATTGGGTCAATGGCACCTTCTTTTCTTCTTCTAGCTTCGGCCAGCAGCGGCCTTACATCAGTTCTAAAGGCATTTTGTAAGATTTCTTGACAATAGGTTACATCATTTTCTGCTCTTCTGGCCTCCAATTCATTTCTATCTACCAATAAAGCTCTTGCATATGCCAATTTCATGGCCTCTACAGATTGTAGCAAATCTTCTAGAGGATCTTTTAGGTTGTGGCTGGCATCGATCATCCAAGCGGGATATGGATTTTTGGAATTTTCATCCTCCATGCCTTCTACCAACTCATTAAAAATCAAGAATAATTGGTAAGGTTTAAGAGCGCCCACGGTTAAATCATCATCTGCGAATTTAGAATCGTTAAAATGGAAACCGCCGAGTTTTTCTTCTAGCATCAGTGTAGCGACAATTTGCTCAATATTGGTATTAGGCAGGTGATGGCCTAGATCTACCAAGCAATACGCCTTTTCGCCCAGTTTACTGGCCAATAGGTGAGAGGTACCCCAATCTGGAATGACCGTAGAGTAAAAGTTAGGTTCAAAGGGTTTGTATTCTATGAGCATTTTCCAATCTTCGGGCATTTCATCGTAGATTTTGCCTAAAGAGTCTAAAGTGTGGCTCAAGGCCTTTCTAAAATTATGCTGCCCGGGGAAACTAGAACCATCTGCTAACCAAACAGTAATTGCTTTTGAGCCAAGTGCTTCTCCGTATTTTATAACTTCTATATTATGTTCTACGGCTTTGGCCCTTACTGCTGGGTTGGTATGGCACAGTGAGCCAAACTTATAAGAATGGTTTTGCCTGGCTTGGTCCTGAAAGGTATTTGAATTGACTGCATCAAATAGCAAATCATAAGAAGCCGCCAATTCTTTTACTGCTTTGGTATCATCCGGAATATCCCAAGGTATGTGCAGTGAAATGGCTCCACTTGATTTATTTAGCGCGTGTAAGGTGCCTACATCTGCAATTTTTTCATAAAGATTGCCAGGTTCGCCACCGCCGGGAAACCTACCGAAGCGTGTACCGCCCGTGCCCAATGCCCAACTAGGGATGGCCACTTGAAAATCAGCGATTTTTTTTGTGATTTCTTCAACATTGAAACCTTCTGCCTCAAGGTTTTCTGCGAGTTGTTCAAATTGTTTGTGGTGTTTGCCTGCTTCTTCGGAATTGAGCTTTACTATGCTTTCCTTTAATGCTTTCATAAGGATGGTTTTTAATTTCAAATCTAAAATACCACAAATTAACAACTATGATGTACTGTACTGAAAAAAGCAGCCTTTAAAGACTGCTTTTGGTATTATAATTTTGCTTTCTCTGTATCCAGCTCCTTGGCTTGCCCTACCCAATTGTCCCGTTCGATCCTACCGGGAAAAAACTCTATAGCCTGGGTCACTTTCCCAATAAGTATAGGATTGAAATTACTAATTTGCCTGAAATGGTATATTCCTAAATTATTTAGTTTCTTCTCTATAAAAGGACCTATGCCATTTATTAACTTTAAATCGTCTTTTTCATCAGGATTGCCATCTGTAAACATCAAAGCATTTGCTTGGGTTTCCCTACAATCATAAAGTGCTTTTTGCAATTCTTCAATTTTAACCAGCATGGCACTGTGATCTTGTAAAACCTTTTGATATTTTATTTCAAAATCATAATTGCCATTAGAAGATGTTTTGGTCTCTAAAAAGGTAGCGCTTTCTTGTTTCATTTGCTCAAGCGTTTTAGTTTTTTCTTCCAACTTTCTTTTAAGACCGTCCCTTTCAATCTCCAACTTTTTAATACCAGCTTTTTTGTTGATCATTTCTCCCTGTAAAATTCCGAGAGGTTTTTTCCACTTTCTTTTAAAATATAACCATGCCGTAACAAAACCTATAATAAATGCCACAGACAAAACAAGAACAAAGAATAGGGCTTTAGAAATCATAATCAGAAAATTTTAATGTTGGGAAAAAAGGCTTACTTGATAATATCTATTTCAATTCTTCGGTTTTTGGCGCGACCTTGCTCGGTAGTATTGCCCGCTATTGGTTTGCGCTCGCCAGCGCTCAATACTTCGATTCTTTCGATAGCTATACCATTTTCTTGAAGTATTTTGGCAGTCTGCTCTGCGCGTTCTAAACCGAGTGCATGGTTGTCTTTTTCGTTGCCTATGTTGTCGGTATGTCCCGTAATTTGAATGAGTATTTCAGGCCTGGCTTTAAGATACTCTAGCATGAACAAAAAATCTTCCTTTGCATTTAGGTTTTCATGCAAATGTTCATCGTTGAAGTCAAAGTAATAGATCAGGGTTTTATCAAAATCGATAGCGCTGCCCAATTCTTCTTTTTCAATGGTCCTTTCCTCTTCAGTTATAGCGGGCATATCGGTTACTTCGCTTTCAATAGCATCGGTATCGATATTTTGGGCTGTCGCGCTGTTACTAACCTCTGTAGGACACATGTTTTCTATTTGGCACAAATACCAATAAGTGGAAGCGGCTGTCCAAATACCAAAACACAAAACTCCGTAAAAAATAATCTTCATAAGGTATGTTATTGAATTAAAAAATACAGTTTCGGAAAAATGATATTGAAATTGCTACACTAGGTAAAAAGGATAGTTAAATGCTGATTGAGTTCACCAATATGCTGCTCACCTAGTTGCCAAGCAAAAGAACTATGCTGGACTTCTTCCATCTCTAATTGGTAAATACCATTAAAATAAGGTTTTATTCGGACTGTAACAAGAGGTAGGTATCTGTTTTAGAGCTTCGTGTAAAAATTTTTCAGCAAATCCTTATAGTTTTCTGAATATTCACCGTACTGCTTTTCTATAAGCAGTTCTTTATATTCAATAGTTTTGGCTCTTTTTTTTCCGAACCGCATTAGTATTCTATGGATCGCCTTACTTGGGAGAGGCCGTATTTGCACTAATTCTTGTAAATATAGCGTTTGTCGCCTTGCATACTCTGCTAAGACCTTGGCCTCTGCCGGTGGATAGATTACAAAGAAGCATCCATTGTCGTCTAGCAGTTCACCTACTTTTCTGAGTAGATTTTGAGGGGAAAGCCCATCATTGTGCCTGGAAAGGTTCTTAGCACTATCGGGCGATTTTAGGGAGTTTGTGAAGTAAGGTGGATTACAAGTGATGATATTAAACGGTAACTGCGTTTCTAACTGCAATACATCTACAAGCTCGGCATGGATGCGTTGGCTCCAAATACTTGCTTTAAAATTCTCACTAGCCACCTGTACTGCTGCTTTGTTAATGTCTATGCCTGTGATTTGTGCTTGGGTAATTTGTGCCAACATACAGGGTATTACACCCGTGCCTGTACCAATATCTAAATATTGATTATCGGTTGATGCCAAACACGTTGCTCGCTCCAAAAATCTAGCAGTGTAAGCGCCCAATAGGCAAGCATCGGTATTTACCTTAAAAACACCATTTTTTTGAATGATGCTGAATTTTTTAAAGCGAAATACCGAGGTTTTATCACTCATCTTTAATCGTGGTTCGGATATTTAAGTCCGATCTGTGCCCTTACCTCATCTAAGCACTCCATAAGCATAAGGCTATTTGCGTGGGTCATTTTTGTATTTTCTACTTTATTGGCTAAAATGTCGGCTGAGGCCTCTTTAATTTCGTGCTCATAACCGTTCTGCCCAAATACCTCGTAGTTCTCATACTGATAGTCAAATCGGTTATTGTAGATTTTTAAACTGCTCGGTTGGTACCAAGGTCTACAGATTTCTATCCGACCTTTTTCTAGGTTTATTTGAGCTATTATTGAAGTATCTGTAATAATGGAACTGCTAGTTACGGCTTGTACACCCTCGGGATATCCAAAGAAGATGGTTTCTTGGGTGTCTGCGCCCGTATCGGCAAAAGCGGCTTTTGCAATAATTTCGCTGGGCTTGCCTAGCACAGATAACACTAAAAAAATAGGGTATAGGCCTACGTCCATTAAAGCACCGCCACCGAGTGCTAAGTTATAAAGCCTACTTTCGGGATCCTCAGGCGCCTTAAAACCGAAGTCGGCCTGTATGCTTTTCACTTTGCCCAAAGTGCCTGATTGTACGATTTCTAAAGCATGCTCAAAGTGGGGCAAGAATCTCGTCCACATGGCTTCCATCAAAAACACCTTGGCTTTTTTGGCGGCTTCTACCATTTCCTTTACTTCTTTTGTGTTCATGGCAAAGGCTTTTTCGCAGAGTACCGCTTTTTTGTTTTCTATACAGGCCAATGTTAATTCGTGGTGGGCACTGTGTGGCGTAGCAATGTAAATGGCGTCTACTTCATCGCTCTGCATTAAGGCTTGGTAACTGCCATAAAAATGTGGGATTTTATAATAGCCGGCAAATTCTTTGGCCCTGCCTTCATTTCTAGAACCCACTGCGGTAACAGTTGCGTTTTCCACTCGGCTAGCGGCCTCAGTGAATTTTCTTGCTATTTTTCCAGGACCTAATACGCCCCATCTTACTTTCTTTTGTTCTTGCATTCTATCTCAATTTGTTCGTGACTCAGGTTTGTAATACTTTTCTATCTCCAGCAAATATTCAAATCCACGAATAAACTTTTCATGTTTGTGCCACGATATTTTTCATCTTCCTTTAATTTACATTATAGGCTACTGAATCTAAAACCAATAAATCTGCTTCAGCGGCGATATGCCCAAAGGCAGGCCAATAGTTTTGGTCTACCAAAGATTTAAAAATACTGATGGCCTTGGCAGTATCTCCTTGGATCAAGTACCAATTGCCTACGCCATAACCTTGGGTCACTACATTTAACTTTTGGTTGTTGTTTTCTACTGCTTCTAGGTCCAATATAGAATCAGGAGAAATTTCCCCCTTGTACATGAGCAGTATTTTGTGGT
>CAKZMZ010000471.1 GCA_937129345.1 uncultured Thalassovita sp.
CTTTTAAGAGCTGAGGATTGTAAAAATTTACATCTATACTATCGGAGGCAACAAAACCGAACTGTTCAGGCGGATTAAAACGTGTGTAAGAGCGATACTGGAAATACAGCAGCACAGGCAAACTCACAATAATGACCAAATAGGCCAGCTTTTTCATCTTTTATCTTGTTTCAGTATTTTATCTAATTTAAGACCAACAGGCAAATGCTAAATCCCAACGCTTAAGAGCAAGCACTCAACGAGATTGCAACATCTGCATGTGTATCAAATATAAATTTGTATCGTGTCCTTAAAAAGGATTCACAGAGATTTAATTTAAAAACAGCCGATAAAAAGGCCGGGGCTTGTAGTTCCGGCTTTTTTTATTTCCCAAGAAACACAAAGTAATTATTTAAAACTTGTATAATAGAATTGCAAGAGTAACTTAGTGCCCATAGACTTTTTTAAACTGTATAGATAAGCCTAGCATGATAGCCCAATCTATTTGGAACAACCATTACAACCTACTGATCATATTTCTTGCGGTAGTAAATCTTTATTTTTTGTATATGGCTTTTCAGAAAATCAGGCTTCTCAAAAAAGAATTGTATACAGGAGAATCTGTTTTGGAGAAACTGATCAGCAAACGCTTGGGCAAGCCCGATGCGGCAGAACGCTTGGGCAAAGACGACTTTCACCGTTGGGAAGAATTGTACAGAGAGGCCACCCGTTGGTTCCATCTATTTTCGGGCACCATTTCGGTTTTTCCACTTTTAGGAGTTGGCGGCACTGTTTTGGGCATTATACCTGCCGTAATCAATTTTGAAAATGTGCAATCTTCATTTGCCCTAGCCTTAGTTTCCACTTTATTGGGTGTGCTTTTTGCCATTTTCTTTAAATTTTTTGAAAGCTACCTATCAGGTAATTATACTTTGGTATCTGAGCGCATCAATACGCTAACCGTAGATGTAGCCCGCTTTCTTTTTGATAAAGACCCGACATGAAGTTTAGAAGCATCACCGATTTAACACCATTGATTGATGTATTTTTAATACTCGTTTTTGTTTTGCTAATTGGCAATAGGCAAGAATTGCAAAGTACTGTGCTCGAAGTAACACAATTACAAAACAGTGTAGATAGCCTGCAAAATGTAAACGATTTGCAAAAATCTTTGAACGAAGCATTTCAGCAAGATTTGAGCGCTTCTGAAGATTCTATCATAAAATATAGGCGGGCATTGGAGGTGCAACAAAACACATTGCAAAGTACCATAGTTGCTATATCAGGTAAACTCAGCAAACTTTTTGGAGCCACTACGCTTGATTTGCAAGAAAAAGTACTCAATAATCAGCTATCGCTAGAAGATTACGACCAATTTGTTACTAGGCTAGAGTCTTTAGAACTTACCGAACAAGAAGGCCTGATAGAGAAAATTTATATATTGAGTGAGCTGCAATCCATAGCAACTACCATAAATGTATATTTAGATTCGGGCAATGTGGTGCGTATAGCGGGTGAGCCTACAAATATTGCCTTAAACCGATTTAATACAGAAACAGGCGATTTTGAAGAACAGGCCCAACTCGAGTTTAAAAAAGCGCTCGATAGTGCTCTAGAAAATTTTTACGATGATTTAAGGCGCAGCGAAGAAAAACCTGGCGATTTGATTCTAATCACTTTCGGATATTCTGAAAAGGCCATGCGAGGCGCCATCAAAATTGCTGAGAACCAAACTAAAAACTTTTACAAGGATCTAATGCTGAGAGAAGCGGGTAGCAAAAAAATATTTTATGCTCCTTTGGGATTTTATCCTACTTCTCAGCCATAATTTTTTTACTATGAGTCAAAGAAGAAAACCATTCCCCATTTCACTGTTACTAATTGCC
>CAKZMZ010000472.1 GCA_937129345.1 uncultured Thalassovita sp.
TATAGCCAAAGGTTATGCTGTAGATTTGGTTTGTGACCTATTAGAAGAACGCGATATCAATAATTATTTAGTAGAAATCGGTGGCGAAATGGCATGTAGTGGTAAAAATGTAAAAGGTGATTTTTGGTTAATTGGCATTGATAATCCGCGGTATTTAGAAGAGGGTGGCGAGGTTTTGAGTGCAAAAATAAAAATAGAAAACCGTGCTTTGGCCACCTCAGGCAATTATAGAAATTATTATATAAAAGATGGAAAGCGCTATGCGCATACAATTAGTCCAAAAACTGGTATGCCAGTACAGCATAATTTGTTGAGTACATCTGTTTTTGCGAAAGATTGCATGATTGCCGATGCGTATGCCACTGCATTTATGGTAATTGGAGAAGAGGCTGCTCGTAAAATAATAGATTCAGAACCGGGCCTAGAGGCGATATTGATATATGAAGAGGAGGGAAATTTGAAAAATTATATATCTCCAAGCCTTGAAAAATATATTCAAGAATAAAAAATCCACCATATTTAACAAGTGAAGTAAAATACGATGGATTTTCCTATTTGCGGAAATATAAATCTGGAAAAATCAAGAAAGTGAAGCTACGTGCTTTGCGAGCTTGGCTTTCTTATTTGCTGCATTGTTTTTATGGATTACATTGTTTTTGGCCAACTTATCCATCATAGAAGAAACTTTTTTATACAATTGTACCGCCTCTTCCTTATCAGTAGTCTCTCTAAGTTTTCTTATGAATGTGCGCGTGGTTTTCATTTGGTACCTGTTGCGCAATCTTCTTGATTCGCTTGATCTTATTCTTTTGAGCGCAGATTTATAATTTGCCATTTTGTAAACAATTACCTTATTTAAAATTTGAAGTGCAAAAATAAGTAAATATCACCAATTTAAAAACTTAGGGCAGATTATTTACAAACTGGACCTCTTTAAAGTCGAAATAATGTACCATCTGTTTTTTATGGTTAAATATAGCTAGTTTCCCATTGGCATCTACTCCAAGTATCTCACCTTTAAATTTTTCTCCAATGCTAAATTTCATGTCAATAAAATCGTGTAACTCTTGGTAACCGTAAAGATTACTGATATAAGTCTGCTTTAACTTAGCAAAAACTCCATTTTTAAGCGATAAAAAACTTGATTCTACACATTCTAGCAAATGTTCAATTAAAATGTGGATTTGGTAAGATTTTTCCATTTCGTTTGATATGGAAGTGGCAGGGAGACCATTAAAGTCATTTTGGTTTACATTAATGCCAATACCAACAATGGTATTTTCTATGCTGTGCTTTTTTAAAAAATTCTCTATGAGTATACCGCCAATTTTTTTCTCCCCGCAGTAAATATCGTTTGGCCATTTTACCTTTAGGCCATTTTTAATATAGTTATTCAAAAAATCTAAAATGCCTAAAGAAATGGCAACATTTAGCTTAAATTGTTCTTTGGCTTGTAAAAAACTAGGTTTAAGGATAATAGAAAGTGTAATATTTTTATCAGGTTCAGAAAGCCAACTATTGCCTCTTTGTCCACGACCTCGTATTTGGTTTGAGGTAACAAAAACTTCTCCACCCAACACTTGGTTGTTTGATATATAACTTGCAGCTATGTCATTAGTAGAATGACAAGATGGCAGGTAAATGTATTTTTTGCCTATAAATAACGTATTGGCAGATATTTTATACAACTATTTTGTAGTTTTGGTAGTTAACCGAAGATTTAAAGAAAATTTAACCAATTAAGTAAAATTTGCAAATAAAAACAGATATCAGAGAAATTTCTAACATGAGCAACTCCCACAATAACGGGGCTTCAGAAATACTTGCTAATACAGTGCTTGAAGGCATGCAAGACAAAAAAGGTATAAATATAAAATTACTTGATTTGCGTCATGTTAGTAACTCAGTGGTAGATTATTTTGTGATTTGTTCGGGAAATACAGACACACAAGTTAAAGCACTAATGGAAAGTGTAGAAGAAGAAGTGGAAAAAAAGCTAGGCGAATCGCCTTGGATGAGAGAAGGAATAACCAACTGTGAATGGATCATACTAGATTATGTAGACGTTGTGGCCCACATTTTCAAGAAAAACAAAAGAGATTACTATGGAATAGAGGAACTCTGGGGAGATGCAAAAATAACCAGTTACTAAATGCTGGTTCCCTTCTGTTAAAAAAAATTAAAATGAATTATTAATCCAGCAAAACTGTAGAACTGATGTAGCATAGCCTGCTCAGTAAATCAGATAAATTAATCGATAATGGCAGATAGAAAGAAAAAAAATTTAATTCCACCGAAGCCACCAAAAAATAACTATCAGATATGGTTGGTAATTGTGTTGATATTGCTCATTGTAGGGCTTACCTATTTTAATAAAAACAGTTCTACTATTGATATTACCATGAAGCGCTTTGAAAAGCTGATGCAAGATGGTGATGTTAAAGAAGTAACCCTAGTAATTAACAAACGCATAGTAGAAGTTACCTTAACAGAAAATGCACTTAGTAAACAGCGCATCAGCGAAGAAATTAACAACAGAAGCCCATTTTCAATAAATCAAGGTCCACAATACCAAATCACCATATTTTCTCCTGAGTCTTTTAAAGAGGATTTTGAGGAAGTCCAAAGCTTATTGGACGATACCAATCCTAGTAAGCAATTAGCCGTTAGGGTTACCGAAAGGCAAGACTTTGGTTCCTGGTTTTTAAGCTGGGGATTCTTTTTTATTTTGGTTTTCGGGTTCTTATTTCTCATGAGGCGAATGACTGGTGGTGGAGCCGGCGGTCAAATTTTTAATATTGGCAAGTCTCGAGCCGCACTATTTGATGCGGAAAATAAAGTAAAGATTACTTTTAACGATGTTGCAGGACTAGATGAGGCCAAGGAAGAGGTAGAAGAGATTGTTCAATTCTTGAAAAATCCTTCGAAGTATACCAATTTAGGGGGTAAAATTCCTAAAGGTGCCTTATTAGTTGGCCCTCCGGGTACAGGTAAAACCCTTTTGGCAAAGGCTGTGGCGGGTGAGTCTGGAGTACCTTTCTTTAGTCTTTCAGGTTCTGATTTTGTAGAAATGTTTGTAGGTGTTGGTGCGGCAAGAGTCAGGGATTTGTTTAAGCAAGCAAAAGAAAAAGCACCTTGTATCATTTTTATTGATGAGGTAGATGCAATCGGTCGATCAAGAGGTAGGGGGCAAATGCCAGGTGCCAATGATGAAAGAGAAAATACACTTAATTCACTTTTGGTTGAGATGGATGGTTTCGCTACAGACTCTGGTGTAATTATACTTGCTGCCACCAATAGGCCGGATGTTCTTGATAGCGCTTTACTTAGGCCTGGTAGGTTTGATAGGCAGATAAGCATAGACAAGCCGGATATAATGGGTAGGGAGACTATTTTTAAAGTGCACTTAAAACCCATTAAGCTTTCTAAAGATGTAAAGCCTAAAGATCTAGCAGCACAAACTCCTGGCTTTGCTGGGGCGGAGATAGCCAACGTTTGTAACGAGGCAGCTTTGATAGCGGCAAGAA
>CAKZMZ010000473.1 GCA_937129345.1 uncultured Thalassovita sp.
TTTTTTGATGCAGATAATGATGGAGATTTAGATTTGTATGTAGCTAGTGGTAGTAATGAAATCTTGGAGGGCAGCCCCTCTTTAAATGATAGGCTGTATTTAAACAACGGGCAAGGCAAATTCACAAAAAGTCCTAAAAATATTCCGCAAGAAGGTACTTCATCATCTTGTGTGTTACCTACTGATTTTGACAATGATGGCGATATAGATGTATTTGTCGGAGGGGGAGTACAGGCAAACAATTATCCTTTTGCTGCGGCATCAACTTTATTAATTAACCAAGGCGGATCTTTTGAAAAAGATGAAACAGTAGCTCCTATGTTATCAAAGTTAGGGATGGTAAAAGCAGGGGTTTGGGCAGATGTAAATGCAGATGGAATTCAAGATTTGCTTCTGGCGGGAGAGTGGATGCCTTTGACTTTGTTGCTCAATCAAAACGGAAAGCTCACCAAAGCTTCTCCGACAGCATTTGAGCAAAGCGCAGGTTTTTGGTCGGCGATCTCTGCTGGTGATTTTGATAGCGATGGTGATTTGGATTTTATTGCAGGTAATATGGGTCTGAATTACCGCTACACGCCTACTGTAGAAGCACCGCTCGGATTGTACGCTGCAGATTTTGATGAGAATACCGATACCGATGTGATCATTACTTACCGGTACGACGGCAAGGAATATCCGACGAGAGACCGCAATGAGCTGTTCGAACAGATGAATTTCATCAAGAAGAAATACCCCAAGTTTGAGGAATTTGCTCGGGCTTCGGTACAAAATATCTTTACCCAAGCTGCTTTGGACTCGGCCTTTCAAAAGAAAGCTTTTACATCACAAAGTACCTACATAGAGAATAAAGGCGATGGCTCTTTTGCCTTGCATCCTTTGCCTATGCAAGCCCAGTTTTCTACAGTAAACGGCATAGTTTGCGAAGATGTAAACGACGATGGCAATTTGGATGCTATCCTTACAGGAAACTTATACGATGTAGAGACCCAAAGCCCTCGCTTAGATGCAGGCAATGGTTTGGTACTCTTGGGAAATGGTAAAGGAAATTTCGAAGCACTTTCAATAAACGAAAGTGGATTTTACACGCCGGGTAATGCAAAGAGTTTGGTATTGCTAAAAGGTAAGAGGCAGACGGTTATTGTGGGGAATAATAACGCTCGCACTCAAGTATTCAAGCTTAACGAAAAACGAAAAGTGAATTAAAATACTATGACAATATCGACGACACACACTCATATTTTGTACCCGCATTTAGGTCAGATGGGCAAATACTTTGGCAGTACAGAACTGTTTAGTATTAATCAAAGCGAGTTGCCCCTTTCAGAATTTGACAGGAAACTTATCTTTAAGGCAACCGATTTTGTGATCCATCATCTAGAAAACCAAAGTTTTAATGCGGTAGATTTTGCAGATGAAATGTGTATGAGTCGAGTACATTTGTACAGAAAATTGAAAACTCTCACAGGGGAATCTATTTCTGGTTTTGTCAATACCATTCGCTTAAAGGTAGCGGTAAAATTGTTACGAGAAACGGATATGAGCATTAAGCAAGTGGCTTATACGGTAGGTTTTAGTGACCCAAAATATTTTTCTAGATGTTTTAAGAAGAAATTTGGCTACCAACCCAGTAAAATGAAATAATACATGGCAAACTTCTACATACCAAGCCATTACCTTGGTTTGTGGCGCACAAACCGAAACCTATTATTACACTATTGCCTGAGATTGTTACGGCTTAGACTGATGCCATTTTTACTAGGCTTATCAATATTTATCGTTTCTTCTTGCAAAAAAGAGCCAAAGCCACCCAACATAGTTTTTATCTTAGCCGATGATATGGGGCAAACACAGTTGGCTTGTTATGGTGGCCCTTATGAAACGCCCCACATAGACCAATTGGCAAAAGAGGGAATGCGTTTTACCAATGCTTATTCCTCAGCAGCCGTGTGCAGTCCTACTAGAGCGGCTTTAATGACTGGCAAATATCCAGCTCGATTGCATCTGACCGATTTTATAAAAGGAGATGATTTTCCCGATAGCTTGCTGCAACAGCCCGATTGGCAAAAGTTTTTGCCTCTAAAAGAAACTACACTTGCTGAAGCCTTAAAGCAGCAGGGTTATAAAACAGGCAGCTTTGGTAAGTGGCATTTGAGCGTAGAAAAGCGCATGCCCGAGAGTGCACCGTACAATCCTGATAAGCAAGGCTTTGATGAAAGTTTTGTGACTTTCAAGCCTGCTAGAGATGCAAATCCAGAAGAAGACCCACACAATATAGAAGCCATTACCCAAAAGGCGCTTACTTTTTTGGAAGAACATCAAAATAATCCATTTTTCCTTTATTTGCCGCATAATGCCATACACGATCCTATTATGGCGCCAAAAGATAGGGTAGAAAAATATCGAAATAATGATGAATTGAAGAGTTGGAAAATAAGACCAGAAATTGCCGCAATGGTCAACCATTTAGATGAAAGCGTAGGAAAGGTTTTGGCAAAGCTAGACGAGTTGGGCCTTTCTGAAAATACCATCGTGGTTTTTTACGGAGATAATGGCGGCAAACACACCTATGCCGAGCAACGTCCTTACAGAGCAGGCAAAGGTTGGCTGTATGAAGGTGGTATTCGTGTACCCTTGATAGTAAAATGGCCGCAAAAAATACAAGTAGGTACACAGAGTGAGGCGTTTGTGAGTTCTATAGATTTTTTTCCTACTTTAATAGATGCTGTGGGAAATACTTCCATGAAATCAGATATTGATGGGAAAAGCTTTTATGCTGCCCTACTAGGCGAAAAATCAGAAAGGGATAAGACACTATACTGGCATTATCCACATTACCACAGAGGCAGCGGTATGAAACCTGCCTCAGCTATGAGAAAGGGAAAATATAAGCTGATTGAATGGCATGAGCCGCTGCTTTTAAATGAACAAGGCGCTTATGAACTTTATGACCTCAAAGCAGATCCCTCTGAGCAAGAGAACTTAGCAGCCTCCAAGCCGAAGATTTTGGAAGACCTTATCTCTGATTTACAAAATTGGAAACAACAAGTTGGTGCTCAAATGCCTGAGCTTAGAACTCAGTAATCAACTTCACTTTCATCCACTTCAGCGCCGGCAGATATCGCATTCTCAGGTGCGTCTTCATTAATGTCATCAACGGAGATGCGCTTGCTGTTTTTTCCTGAAATGGATACAAAGGGATTTTTATTAGGCAATGCTCCAAACAGATTATTTAAAAAAGCGTCTTGCACATTTTCTAAATGCACCAAAGTATTGTCTTGAATGGGTGCTCCCATAAAATTACGGATGTACAGTTGGGTTACATCCTTAAAATGTAAATTATACTGCCAATCTTTTTCTATTCCTTTGCTGTCGTCCCAATTCACTTGTACATCATCTAATTGTAAACCTGTAACATTTTGGGCTTCAAAAGCATGGGTAGCTCGCTTATCAGGTTTGTCTTCGGCTTCCATAGTAAGAGAAACTTGGCTAAGTTTAATGTTAGAAATAGGATGCCCGGGAAAGCCCTC
>CAKZMZ010000474.1 GCA_937129345.1 uncultured Thalassovita sp.
TATGAGTCCGTCTTGTTCTCCTCCTAGTTCTGTTTTTATACCACCTGCAGTGGTTGTTATATTAGTAGAGTGTGTTGAAGTGGCAATGTATATATTTCCGGTAGAATCTGTTATGACATCGCCTCTAAACTCATCGCCATAATTTCTTGTGAGTACAGTTCTGCTAAGTTCGTTAATGCCGTCTTGCTCACTTCCACCAAAAAAAGTAGATGCTAGTAGGTTACTGCCCGTGCTGTCTAATTTGGCTATAATGATATCTGAACCAAAAAGATACTCTACTCCCCCAATAATGCTACCTAGCCCCCCACCTTCAAAATTGGCCTTGTAGGCCGTATCTGCAACGGGAAAATCACTTGATGAGGTAGTACCGAAAATTACCAATTCTTGTTGAGCATTAACCACAAGGCTATGAGGAGTCTCTGCATAACTACCTCCTAGATAGGTCGCATACTCTTGCTTAGTGCCCGCAGAGTCGTACTTAGCAATGGCAATATCGATCTGTCCTGAAAAATCGACTTGAAAAGCACCTATTGTAGCAGGGAAATCGTTGCCAAAGGCAATACCGCCCGCATAAAGCGAGCCTTGCTCATCATAGGTGGCTGTGTTTCCCCAATTGTCTGAAACTGAACCCGAAAAAGTTGAAAAAATCAATACCGGATCAATTACCAAGGTATATGCCTTGTCGTAGCCTTCTGGAAAATCAAAACTCAAGCGATTGTTTTTTAGAACAAATCTTGTAGGAATCTCTATCTTTTTGCCATTAATTACTTGGTAAGAATAGGGTTGTTGTTCTATAATTTCATTAACTGAGGTTTTGATGTAAAGATGACCATTTTTTAGCTGTATAGCGCTTTGGCCTGAATAGTCTAATTTTATTTGTTTTACCTTACTATTAGGAGCAACTATAAATTCGTATTTAAAATCTTGACCGTTAAAAAAATAGCGCATGTCTATGCCCTTGTACAAGCCTTGGTAGTATATTTCCTGATATGCCTTAACATTTTGTGCCCACTTACCAGGATCATTACCTAAGTAATAATTAAAAGAAAGGTCGAAAGCATTTTTGGGAATAAGTTTTACGTTTTTTTCTGCTCTAAAAAAATCTACCTTAAAACCATGTGCAGCTATAGCATTCGGATTTTCTGCTACACTTACCCTAGCAGCTGGACCATGTTCATGACCTCTACCTGCGTGTTTTTCATGAAGCGCTTGCTCATCATAAAAAGAATAAATGAGGGCGTTTCTCTGTAAGTGCAAATATCCGCCTGGCAAATCTGCCCTGTACAATGTTTCTTCTGCCCACTGATTTTTATTCTCTTTAAATAAAAAAGGGTCGGCTGAAAGATGGGCGTGTACAAAAAGCAAACACAAAATGCACAAGACATGCCTTATATACTTTGCCACTTTGTCTATATTCATATCACAAGCTGATTAAAATAAGATACACTACCATACGAGTAGCCACTGCTGGTTTTTACTATTGCGGTGTTTGAAAGATTTCAGAAAAACCCCATCAATTGGTTTTTAATTTTATTTCATAAACATTAAATGATACCTTTAATGCTCAACTAAATAAATGTATTTTTTTATCAAGTACTGTATTTTATTGCCACTGATTGCATACAATGTGTATCATAGCTTACATGCATCACTTTAGTACACAAATTTAGTTAAAGGGGGCTGTTAAATCATAATTTAAGAAGAAAATACAAACTCATTGCAAGTGTATTTTATAAGTAATTTTAAAATTAATGAATAATATCTTTTTGAAAACCAATTTTGTAATTGCAATACTCTTATTAGGGATTATTGATATTACCCATGCACAATCTAAAGAAAATTACCAATTTACGATTGACCTAACCAAAGTAGAGAACGACGAACTTACTATTACGCTCACACCTCCAAAAATCAAAGAAAAAAGCATTATATATAACATACCTAAGGTAGTACCTGGTACTTATAGCATTTCTGATTTCGGTAGGTTTGTGTCAGAATTTAAAGTAAGAGATAAAAGAGGAAGACCTATTGATGTAGAAAGGCTAGATATGAATAGGTGGAAAATAAGCAAACCCAAAAAAGTGGCAAGTATTACTTACAAAGTTGCTGATACTTGGGACTCAGAAAAAGAAAATGTCATCTTTGAACCCGCAGGAACCAATATAGAAGAAAAAGAAAACTTTGTTATAAATACCCACGGCTTTTTCGGTTATTTCGATGGGCACAAAAACAATGATTACGAATTAACCTTTATAAAGCCTAAAGATTTTTATGGTTCTACTTCACTGATCAGCAATACTTCTGATTCTGTTAAAGATCTATTTGTTGTAGATAGCTACATGGACCTGGCCGATGCGCCTATTATGTACAACGTACCCGATACTACTTTTATAGACATGGGCGATGCCGAAGTATTGGTCTCGGTCTATTCTCCCAACAAAAAACTTACATCTGAATATGTAGCGGAAAATATTGAGGAGATTTTAGAAGCTCAAAGAAAATATTTAGGCGGTAAATTACCGATTGAAAAATATGCTTTTATCATTTACCTTACTGATAAGCCCAGCTTATCAGGAATGATGGGCGCTTTAGAGCATTCTTACTCCTCTATGTATTTTTTACCAGAATTGGCACCACAGTACATTACCCAAAGTATAAGGGATATTGCTGCTCATGAATTCTTTCATATTGTAACACCACTCAATATACATTCTGAAGAAATACATGATTTTGACTACATCGACCCAGAAATGTCTGAGCACTTATGGCTCTATGAAGGCGTTACCGAGTACTCCGCAGGACATGTGCAAGTACAATACGAACTCATTTCTTTTGACGACTACTTAAGCATACTAAACGAAAAGCTCAATGCCGCATCTGCATATAATAGAACCTTACCCTTTACAGAAATGAGCGAGAACTGCTTAGATGAGTATGCCGATCAGTATGGAAATGTGTATGAGAAAGGAGCTTTGATCGGACTATGTCTCGATATTACATTCAGGGATTTATCTGATGGGGAATATGGACTGCAAGATATGATGCAGGACCTTTCTAAAAAATATGGCAAAAACAAACCTTTTAAAGACGAACTACTTTTTGAGCAAATAGCCGATTTGAGCGGCTATCCAGAAATTAAAGACTTTTTTGATAAATATGTAGATGGCAGTGAGCTGCTCCCATTTAAAGAAGTTTTCCAAAAAGTAGGGATAAAGTACAGTGACTCTACCATAGTAAAAGATGTAACTATGGGGAATATTCTAAGAAGCTTAATCATAGATCAAGATAGCAACATTGTTATAAGTGACATAAGCGAGATGGATTCTTTTGGAGAAAAAATGGGATATATGCAAGGAGATATTGTAAGGAAAGTAAATGGTGATACTATAACACTCGCCACAGCAGTAGAAGTTATCGGTACATTGAGAAATAACGCTCAAGCTGGTGATACCTTGACTGTAACAGTAGAAAGAACTTTAAAAAAAGAAAATGACGATGCAACTAAAACTGAGCTGATTACTCTAGAAGGTGTTATGCAAGTAACTGAAAGAATGGAATACCATACTTTTGAAATAGACACGGCTATGACCGAAAGACAGAGAAAAATTCTAAATAGCTGGCTCGTACCAGATAAAAAAGGATAATTAATCAGCAATTGCGAAATATAATTTTTAAAAACACTTAATAACAAATGAATTTATACCTTAAAAACGCACTTGCAGTCTTCGATCTTGAAACCACTGGCATCAACATAGTAAAAGATAGAATAGTAGAGATTTCAATATTGAAGGTAATGCCCAATGGCGAAAAAGAAGTACAAACCAAACGAGTGAATCCTACCATCCCCATTTCGGCTGAGTCCAGCATGATTCATGGCATTTACGATGAAGATGTAAAAGACGCACCTACCTTTAAGCAAATAGCTAAAGAAGTGGCTAAATTCTTAGAGGGCTGCGATTTATGTGGTTTTAATGTTTTAAGGTTCGATTTGCCTATGCTAGCCGAAGAACTACTACGCGCTGGAGTCGAGTTTGATACCAAAAATAGAAAAATAGTGGATGCGCAGAAAATCTTTCACATGATGGAGCCTAGAACCTTGCACGCAGCTTACAAATTTTATTGTAATAAAGATTTAGAGAATGCCCACAGTGCGGAGGCAGATACCATTGCTACTTTTGAAGTGCTCGACGCACAAGTAAAAAAATATGAAGGTGTAATTATTAAGGATAACAAAACAGGCAAAGAGCATATACCCGTAAAAAACGATGTTCAGGCTTTGCATGATATTAGTTCATCTAACATGATTGATTTTGCCGGACGCATGGTCTATAATCATGAGGGCGTTCCTGTTTTCAATTTTGGAAAACACAAGAACAAACCAGTGCTAGAAGTACTTAAAAAAGAACCCGGCTACTATGATTGGATACTAAAAAATGATTTTGCCTTAAACACCAAACAAAAGCTTACAGAAATTAAACTAAGTCAATTTAACAAAAGGTGATAGATAATTTATGTATGCAGGTGTAGATATCCCCCTCCGAAATCTACAGCAACATGCTAAAAAATGAAACCTTTTATATAAACATATAAAAGAGTTAGAAGGATGTGATTTGTACGAGAATAATCAACCACTGTTCTTGTCAGTGTTTTAGTTAAACTTTTGTTATACAAATTGGCTGATTCACACTCGATATACTTCTAAAGCATAATAGTGTTATTCATATATTTATTTGACCGCAAATATGTAATAATCGGGCCAATAAAGTACTTTATATACGCTATGAATAGAATTATGCATTTTTTGTAATGCATGCATCCACTCATGTAAGTTATAGGTAAAAAATTTCAGTACATCTATAAATCATAAAGTGTTGTTTACAAAAGCTTGTACGAAAACATCGAAATTACCCTCTGTAGGGTATTGCTGTAAATAATGATATTACCTACATTTGTGTAATAGTAATTAAAAATTGTACTTTTTTAATTATTACAGATTGAGTTTATAAAGTAAACTAGATACCTTATATAAAGGTATTCAGTTTTAGTGCTAAGTAATATAAGCATTACTTCAAATTTGCGATTGATTAATGGAACTATAAAAAAAGAGCTTTTTAAGCTCTTTTTTTATTCTGCAATTTTTAAAATTCTCAGCTCAATCCTTCTGTTTTGCTCATGTTTTTCTGTACTACAATAAACTCCGTTGGCACATTCATTTAACAATCTAGTCTCTCCATATCCTTTTGGCATCAGCCGTTCGGGTAGTATATCGTAATTTTCTATTAAAAAATTGACAATAGATTGTGCTCTTGCTTTTGTTAGATCAAGATTATATTCATCGTCTCCTCTGGCGTCAGTAAAACAAGCTACTTCAAATTGATATTCTGGATTTTTATTAATAATTTCTACTGCTTCCTGCAATGCTACTGCTTGTTTTTTATTAATGGTGTATTCATTTACCCCAAAATAAAATCCAGATAATCTAAATATTTTACCAACTCCCATACTTTTAAGTGCTATGTTTTTTCTTAAGATGCCAGCTTCTGCCAAAGCATAACTTACTTCAGCGGGACTACTTTTGAAAAACATTTCTTTTTTTACCGAGATTTTATATCTAGCTCCCTCCAACATTTCAAATGAATAGCTGCCATCTTTACCTGTAATCAAAGTTCTAACAATACCCTTATCTGTATTTCTAAGGCTGACCTGCGCATTTTTCAATATTTCATTGTCTACTTCACTGATTATATAGCCAGATAGAATGGCTGCCTCAGCTTTTCTTACCATCATTTCTAGGCTTATATGTTGTCCTGAGGCAATATTTCTTTTTGGCAGGGGAACTTCATCAGAGGTATAGCCCGGCTTAACACATTTAATGAGGTATCTTTTACTAGAATTTAACTTAAAAATAAAGTTGCCTTTTTTTCCAGTGGTTACTTTTTGGTTGTCAGAGTTTACTTTGTAAAATAACTCTCCTTCTTCATTCTCAACTACCTCATAGGCTATTATAGTAAATCCAAAAAAATCGCTTTTCCTTCTTTTTACACCTTCTTCAATTAAAATCCCGCTCACCATATAAGAAACACCCACACTGTCATCTATAAATAATGATTCACTATTTATACTGTTACTTATACATGGCTTTGCATCAATAAATGACAAAACCACAAATACTACATAAATAAGTAGGATTTTTTTTTGTATATGTGTTTCAGGTACCTTCATATGCCTCCCGTTCGCTTAAAATCTATTGGCTAGTGGCAAATTTCTTACAAAAAGGATGTAAGACTTTAAGGCTTTGGGTTAATTTTTTTAAATTGAAAGAGTTATTCTGCTTGTACTGCAATTACCCTAAATTCAATTCTTCGGTTTTCAAGGTGTTTTTCAGATGAACATAAAATGCCATTACTGCACTCATTCAATAGTTTTTCCTCTCCATATCCCTTAAAAGTGATTCGGTTATTTTCAATTCCCTTACTAATTATATAATCTCTAACTGCTCTCGCTCTTTTTGTAGAAAGCTCTAAATTATACTCTTCGTCACCACGAGCATCAGTATGTGCACCAATTTCCAATAAAATATCCTCATTATTTCTTAAGAATGCAACTAGTTTATCAATACTTCCTTTGCCATTCTTGATTTGTAAATTGGTGCTGTTCACTTCAAAATCTATAGATCTAAGCACATAAGCCTCTCCCAACTCAGCTTTAATCAGTGGTATTTTTACTGAGATTACTTCATCCGGATTTTTACCTACTGTAGAGAATTGATAGATTTCAGAATGAAAATAATGTTTTTTAGCACATACCAAAGTATAGGTTCCCTCACTCGGCAGATCCATCCTAAATGAACCTTTTTTATCTGTCAATTCTCTTTTTACAAAAGTCTTATTTAAATCACTTACCGCCACACTTACTTCTTCGAGCAGGTTACCTGTTTTAGAATCAATTACTTCACCACGCATCACAAAAATTCTCTTACTATCAACAATGTTTGAATCAGATGTGGGCAATACACCGAAACATATAAGTAAAAATATATAATGAAACAGAACCACCACTCTTTTAATTAAATCGTTTTTTCAAGTGCATGTTCGAGGTCATTGATTAAATCATCTGTATTTTCTATACCTACAGATAACCTTAAAAGGTTATCACTAACTCCTATACCCAACCTATCTTCTCTACTCATTTTAATGTGTGAGGTATCAGAAGGCGCACAGATATTTGATTCTACGCCACCAAGGCTCAAAGCTTTTGCTACTATTTCTAATGAATCCAAAAAGGCCTTCTTTTTATCTTCAGACTTGGCTGTTAATTCAAAAGATAACATCCCACCAAAACCTTTCATTTGCTTCTTGGCCACCTTATGCATAGGATGGTTTTGCAAACCAGGATAGTAAACTGTTTCAACCAAATCATGTTTTTGCAAGAAATTGGCTATAGCTAATGCATTTTCATTTTGCCTTTTTACCCTTACATCTAAGGTTTTTAAACTACGCTCAATTAGATAACAGTCTAAAGGATTTAAATTACCACCATAATTTATTGCTGTTTTCAACACCTTTCCAATCAAATCTTTTTTACCAGCTACTGCACCAAAACTCAAATCACTATGCCCACCTAAATATTTTGTCCCGCTGTGTATTACCAAATCAATACCGTGCTCTGCAGGATTCTGGTTAATAGGCGAAGCAAAAGTATTATCTATGATAGATACAATATTGTTATCCCTGGCAACCGAAGCAATAATATCTATATCTACAATAGATAGCAATGGGTTAGTAGGTGTCTCAAAATAAATTACCTTAGTGTTTCTATTAATATTTTTCTTGAAGGCTTCGGCCGTTTTCTCTTCTACTACTGAGTAGCTGATTTTTCTTTTATCCAGTTCCTCAAAAATCAAATTATAGGTGCCTCCATATAGTTCGCTGTAAAAGACAATATGTTCTCCGGCATTTACAAAGCTAAACATAGTAGTGGCAATAGCCGCCATACCCGAACTAAATACAATAGCCTCTTCGGTTTTTTCTAGAGCCGCAATTTTGCTACATATCACCTTTTGGTTAATAGTATTATAGTATCTAGGGTAAGTGTTAGCTGTACCTTCTTGATATTTAAAAGCAGACGCAGGTTCTACAGGTGTGTTTAATCCCCTTGTGTTTATTTCAACATTATTGAAGTGATGCACACAGTGTGTTTCTTCAGAATAACTTTTTTGCGATTTACCCATTTAAATGATTTCTTTTCTATGAAAACTAAATTAATAAATATGAATTAACTCCTTTACTTAAAAGAGAACAGACTCTTTTTTAATGGAAAAAAAACTTTAATAGCTCGTTTTTTAAGACTAATATTAAGTTTGCACTTTGCTAAGCGATAAAAAATTTACCTACTTAAATTAATGCACATTCTCAATGATTCGTCAATATAGTATTATTCTATTACCACTCCTTGTTTTTAATATTCTTTCAAGCAAAGGGTTTTCTCAAAAAAATGATGTCTTCGCCAGAGAGTTTGTTGAAATTTGGGAGCGTTCTGCAGAGTATACAATCAAAGTAGCTCAATTAATGCCTGAAGAATACTATAATTTTAGGCCTAATGAAGAGACCTTTACATTTTCGCAACAAATTGCACACATTATCACCAATATATATTGGCTCAACTCTACATTTATTCTAAATGAAGTGAACCCTATAAAAGACTCTAATTTAGAAGATTTGAGTAAAGAAGAACTTATTAAATATTTTGAAGATGCCAGCAAATATGTGCTTAAAAGTGCCGAGGATCTTTCTGATAAACAAGTTTCTACTCCCATTATTTTTGCAGGGGTTATAATGACCAAAAAGCGTATTTTCTACCTCATGAGGGATCATCTCACACATCATAGGGCTCAGTCAATAGTATATTTAAGACTTAATGGAATACAGCCGCCAAAATACGTAGGTTGGTAGTTCTTCTGAAAAAAAATTCATATGTTGAAAATTGGTATTTCTGCTTGCATGATGCACCCGGACAATACAAGACCAGTATTTGGTCCTAAAACATTGCTTTATATTGAAAAAGATATGGCAAATTATTTAGCTAGAAAAGACGTAATTCCTATTTTAATACCTGAAATTGATGATTACTCAGTGTTTTGTAATTTACTTTCACAAATGGATGGGTTTATCTTTCAAGGAGGAACTGATCTAGCTCCTGAAACATACAATGAAAAACCTATTGGCAGGTGGAGAGGAGATAGAAAACGCGATTTGTATGAACTAAAAATTTTAGACTATGCTATTACCCATGACAAACCTATATTTGCAATTTGTAGAGGTCTGCAATTACTAAATGCATATTGCGGTGGTACACTTTATCAAGACATTGAAACACAGGTTAAAACCAATGTAGAACATAGGAATGCTAAGAACTATGATACTATTGCCCATGAAATAATATTTACAGGAGAAAGCTTTTTGAGTGAGCTGTACTCACACTCACCTAGGCATCATGTAAACACTATACATCATCAAGCAATCAAAGATTTAGGTACAAACCTAAAAGTTCTTGCAAAAAGCAAAGAAGATGGCATTATTGAAGCAATAAGCTTGAAAAATCGTAAAAAACCCAAGGTTATTGGTGTTCAATGGCATCCTGAGTTTAGTTATAATCTAGGAGGTTTGATCATTAAAGGTGAACCTCTTTACGATTATTTCTTAACACATTGTAAATAAGATGATGATTATAATTATATAAAAAAAGCCCCATAAATGGGGCTTTTTTTGTTTATGATGTATTGGCGATTACCT
>CAKZMZ010000475.1 GCA_937129345.1 uncultured Thalassovita sp.
TGGCATATATACACGCCTAATGTCTGGTATTAAAATGGATCAGATTTGTGAACCCTTTATCAGAAGAAGGGCTGTAAGGCACCTCGAAAAAAATAGGGTAGTGATATTTGGCGCCGGTACAGGCAACCCTTATTTTACAACTGACTCTGCAGCAAGCTTAAGAGCAATTGAAATTGAAGCCAATGTTGTACTTAAAGGAACACGCGTAGATGGGGTTTACACGGCAGACCCTGAAAAAGACCCTGAGGCCATTAGATTTTCAAATATCTCTTATGAAGAGGTTTACCAAAAAGGCCTAAAAGTAATGGACATGACTGCATTTACTTTATGTAAAGAAAATGGTCTACCTATTGTAGTGTTTGACATGAACACACCCGGAAATTTACACAGGCTCATAGCAGGAGAAGAAGTAGGAACCTTGATTTCTACTTGAATACAACCTTTTTTAATAGTAAAAAAATACTCAAATTAGCAATTGAGTACTTTTATAATTTAAACTCTTATATTTAATTTTAAAGAGTTTTTAGTTAGGGAACCAACGATTTAATACAATGCAAGAAGATATATCTTTACATTTAGATGATGCTGAAGATCACATGCAAAAGTCTTTACATCATACAGAGGAGGAACTGAGAAAAATTAGAGCTGGAAAAGCATCACCTGCTATGCTAGACGGAGTTATGGTAGAATATTACGGTGCGCCCACTCCTATAAACCAAGTGGCTAGCGTAAACACACCTGATGCCCGCACCATAATGGTTAAACCTTGGGAAAAAACCATCTTAGCTGAAATTGAGAAAGCTATCATGAACTCTGACCTTGGGCTTAACCCAGTTAACGATGGAGAAACCATACGCTTGAATATACCTACATTAACTGAAGAAAGAAGAAAGCAGTTAATGAAACAAGTTAGGTCCGAAGCTGAACATGGAAAAGTAAGTATAAGAAACGTAAGAAAAGACGTAAATGACGCTCTAAAGCAATTGCAAAAAGAGGGTGTTTCTGAAGACGAGGTAAAAAGAGGCGAGGCAGAAGTGCAATCACTAACCGATTCGTACATCAAAAAAATAGATGACTTAGTGGCTGCCAAAGAGAACGATATCATGACTGTGTAATCAGTCGAAAAAATGTTCTAATAAAGCCTTTTTTAATCCCTCATTTAAACTGGAAGTATCTCTGTAGATGCTTCCGGTTTTTATTTTAAAATGAGATAGAACACTTTTTCTGTAATAAGCATACCTACCCCTTCTAGTAAGTATGTTAATTTCATTTTTAGAAAGATAACGGTTTTTGGAGTTAACCGGAGCAAAAATGCTGATTCTTCTCGGAGCCGAAAAACGTATCAAATCCTCGACACTTGCATACTGCCATAATTGTGGCGCATATAAATATTGTCCTTCTCTTACCGTATCTATTTCGTCTAATTGCACATCCAATAAATGCTCTTGTAGAAAAAGACTTTTTATTCTTTGATCTATGGCAAAGGCCAGCATCATATCAAATCTGCTATTGTCTGTAGAATCTAACTGTGCTAAATGTATTTGAGCAGTATCTATAATGTGATGTTGTGTCTCTATAAAGTCTACAATCCTAAAAAAATCATTCACTTTTTGTCCTAAATATGAATGTCCACTCGTATCTGCATGCATTAGATAGCCAACATGGTCAACACTATCTAAGCCTGTGAGCACTCTTGGGCTAAAAATCAGCAAAGCAAAATTTTCACTTAAAAGACTGTCTGTTATGCTTGGCATTAATTTATCTAGAATAAGGATTGCTTGCTTTTCACTCGATTTAGAATAAATAAAATCAGCATTTAGAAAAACATGCTCTTCGGTCTGTACTGTTAATTGTTCTGTTATTTGATCCTCGCTGTTTTTTCGAGACTTTACATGTACAGGTATGTTTAGTGGCCGCTGTTTTTTGAGGCCTAGTATACTGTGCAATATTCTTGCGGCCTCATCAACATTACGCACGCTTCTCAATGGCTGCATATTTTCATCATCCACTAAAACTGAATCATTTTCAATAATTAGTTTACGGTAAAGTCTAGGGCTATTGCTTATAGATTTCTGAGCCAGCCAAGTTGTTCTATAGCTAGTAGTATCTGTAGTCAAAACCCAATGGTCTGTCTTAATTGGCATCGAGAAATTCGCTCCTATTAAAAAATTGCCCTCTGCAAGGTTATCGTTAAAATTGTACCTCGCAGCTACAGGTTTCTCCAACGCATCATTGCTCAATTCGATGGTAGAGTCATTCAGAAAAAATGCTTGAGCAGGTTTAAATTCCCTTTCATTTTCTGCTATGAAAAATCCTCTGCCATAGCCATATTTATTATCGAACCTTAAATTTTTTGCATTTTTAAATTTCAGTAAGAGTTTACCTTGTCGATTTTCTACATCCAATAAAATAGGTGAGCGGAAAACCTCAAAGTCTTTTGTAGCAATGGCCTCTAAAGCAAAGGTAAGATCCACAGCGCTTAGACTTTTGGGACTGCCTGAAAGGTTCAGTACACCTACATTCTCAAAACCATACAAAGTTTTTTGTATGAGTAACAACTCTGCTATTTCGCTTTTGGGGACTGAATCTGCTACAATAGGATTCAAAAATACAATTGGGAGGGAATCATCTGACCAAGCATCTTTAAAACTTGAAACTAAGTATTGGTGCAAATAATCGGTATAAAAAGCATGAGATGCGTCTATATAGTTATACTTAAATAAAACTCCAGCTACATTATAATTAGATAGTGGGGCTATCATACTATTGAATAAAACTGACGGATAACCTTCGATATCTGTTCCTGCATTCTCATTATTCTCATAGCGTCGATGGTATCTTTTTTCCAAATACTTTAATGAATCTTGAAATATCTTATGATTTTTTAGACTATCTGCATTGATCCATTCGGTTAACCGAGCATTGGGATAATTATTTATAATAAAACCTATTGGAGCATTTAAGTTGAGATGTTGAAGTATTTGAGAAAAAACTGCATTTTTAGCAGTATTTTCCCACTTTAAGCTTCTTTGATCATAACTTTTAGCCTTGGGTAGAGCTTTCTTGGGTAACTCAAAAACAGCACTGTAATTTGTTAGTTCAGCACTTTCAAGCGAAATGGTATTTTTACTTGAGAGTGTGATCGTATCTCCGCTTATTACGAAAACTTCTCCTAGCCACACATTACCGATAGTAATTAGATTTTTTCCTAATACATTGAGCATATAAGGCCCGCCTGCATTAAGTGCCGGCAAAATTACTTCCCACTGCCCTGAACGATTTGCCCTAGTAACTACACTTCTGCCTCTTAAGGTTACGGCCACCCTTTCTCTTGGCGTCGCATTACCCCAAATTTTTATTGGCTTACCTGCTTGTAGCACCATACCCTCGCTAAAAATATCTGGCAGCCAAACATCACAGCGAACTTGAGAGGCACTCAAAAAATTAAAAAAGATTAAAAAATACAGGTATTTAAGCATCCAAATTATCTATTTTAAAAAATTATGCTACTGCATAAAGGCTAAATAAACTTATCATTTTTTTATAAAGTTCACCCATACCGGTTAACAGAAAAATCAATCTACGTTCTAAAATACCGACCTTTTCTCTTAAAATTTTACCTCGGTAGATGATTTCAAACAAAAAACCAAATAAAGATGCTTTGTAAGCTCTACTTTTTTCTCATCAAACAAAGCTTTGAAAAAAATCATGAAACTGACCAATACCTTTTAATGGTTTTACAGAAAATAAACCCTCTGAAATATAGCATAAAAAAAGTCAGAAGGTTTTTCTTCCGACCGTAAATGTGGTACCTAAGCAATTTCTTAAATTAACCCTTACTAAAATCTACATTAAATATAGGCAATAAGCGCAAGCCTTTAGGATTACTAGCCACATAATTGAGCAAACCTATTTGCAAGCCTTTTATATTTCTTGTGTAATTGAAAACCCCAATGGCCAAACCCTTTTGCATCCCTTTTACTCTATGATAGGCACTTACTGAAAATCCCTTAAGCGTACCACCCTCTTCTATCTGAATAAGTGCGGGCGCTATGGCGATTCCCGTTATTTCTTCTCCGCCAATACCTACTGCGGCAATACTAAGGCCAATAACTTGTCGGCCACCTACGCCTACACCTGCTAAATTAAGGCCACTCACTTTTTCGGCACCGCCTACACCTATACCTGCTATGTTGATACCACTTACTTTCCCGCCCGAACCAACTCCAATTGCTGCAATATTTAAACCTGTTAAATCTCCCCCTGCACCAATACCGATACCCGCAAGGTTGATCCCCGTAATGTTACCACTAGCACCAATACCCAAACCGCCTATGGTAATTCCCGTTAAATCGCCGCCTGAGCCTACTCCTAAACCACCAATGGTAATTCCTTTTATATCACCACTGGCGCCTGCACCCAAGCCACCAATGGTGATGCCTTCCAAATCTTCTCCAGAACCTACGCCCAAACCTGCAATTGAAATACCAGTTAAATCTCCGCCTGAGCCAAGACCAATACCTGCTAGATTAATACCACTCAGGCTACCTCCTGAGCCCATACCTATACCACCCACGTTGAGTCCGTTCAATTGCTGACCGGCTCCAAGCCCTATTATGCCTAAATTAATGCCGTTCATCTTTTCATCGGCGCCAATACCAATGCCTAGGTTAACCCCATTCATATTTTTTGCTTCGGCCAAGGGAAGACCTAAAGCTAAGCCATTGACAGTACCGCTACTTGCTCCTTCATAAGGGCGCCACAATGTGGTATACACTCCATTGATTTTTTCTACATCTCTGTCGCGGTAATTAAATCGCAGCCCAGTAAATTTTTGCGAATTACCAAAGCTTATTCCCCAGGTTTTTGCAGGAATATTAAGGCCTTGCCCTGCTACATCGATGCAAACAATTAAGCTAATCAGTAAACTTAACACTAGTTGATTTACACTTTTTTTCATCATCTTAAAATCAGTTAAATTTTAAGTTAGATGCAACTCGCACGCATCTGGTTGCTTCTAATTTCCATTTTTTCCAGTGTATTTTATATAATGTGTTAGTTTTGAATCTTTGAGCCTTTATAGCCTAAATAAATAGATATGCCTTCAAAAAAACTATTTTTGTTAGATGCCATGGCACTAATTTACCGTGCCCATTTTGCCCTAAGCAAAAACCCACGCGTTAATTCTAAAGGGATGAACACCGGAGCCGTAATGGGTTTTACCAATACTTTATGGGAAATATTGAGGAAAGAAAAGCCCACACACATAGGCGTTGCCTTTGATACCAGCGCACCAACCTTTAGGCATGAGGCTTTTGCAGAATACAAGGCTCAAAGGCAAGAGCAACCCGAAGACATACAAATTGCCATTCCTTATGTAAAAAAACTGGTAAAGGCCTTTAACATTCCTTTACTTGAGATGGACGGCTATGAAGCCGACGACATTATTGGGACGATTGCAAAAAAAATGGCCCGTCAAGATTTTGAGGTATTTATGATGACCCCTGATAAGGACTACGGGCAATTGGTAGAAGAGCATGTCTTTTTATACAAGCCTGCCTACATGGGCAATTCCGTTGAGGTAATGGGCATTCCCGAAGTATTGAAAAAGTGGAACATCTCGCGTATTGATCAAGTAGTGGACATGCTCGGTTTGCAAGGCGATAGTGTAGATAATATACCTGGTATTCCTGGAATAGGCCCAAAAACAGCAGCAAAATTATTGGCCGAATACGATAGTGTAGAAGGCATTATAGAAAATGAAGATAAGCTAAAAGGTAAGCAAAAAGAACGGGTTATTGAAAACACCGAACAAGCGAGGCTTTCTAAAGAACTTGCCACCATTAATGTAGAAGTACCTGTTAAGTGCGAAGAGAAAGATTTACTATACGAAGGTTTTAACAAAGAAGCACTTAAAGAGATTTTTGATGAACTAGAGTTCCGCACGATTACCAAACGCATTTTAGGGGACGACAAAAAAGAAGGAAGAAAAAAGAAATCTTCTGGTCAGATGTCTCTGTTCGAAAAGGCAGAACAAAAAGAAGAAGCCGTACCTTCTGAGCTAAAAGACATTAGCAAAGTAGCACACAATTACCACTTGGTTACCGACAAAGCAGCCATGAAAGAATTGTCAGAATTTCTCAACATACAAGATGAATTTTGTTTCGATACAGAAACCACAGCACTAGACCCATTTGAAGCGGAATTGGTCGGTATTTCTTTTAGCTATTATCCTAAGGAGGCTTATTACATTCCCATACCTGATGATGAAGAAAAAGCGCAAGAAATCGTAGAAGTTTTTAGAGAAGCCTTTGAAAATGAAAAGATTCTAAAAATTGCGCAAAATGTAAAATACGATCGCATAGTCTTAGAAAACTACGGTATTTCCTTAAAAGGAAAAATATTCGATACCATGTTGGCGCACTACTTAATTGAGCCCGATATGCGCCATAATATGGATGTGCTTTCAGAAACCTACCTAAATTATAAGCCAGTTTCTATAGAAAC
>CAKZMZ010000476.1 GCA_937129345.1 uncultured Thalassovita sp.
TTTTAGTTGCTTCTGTAAATTTTCCCTTGCCATCGTTTTCAAGCAAATAGGCATTGGCAGAAATGCCATAAGCACCAGGAATATTTCTTGTGCCTATCAAAATATCTTGGTCACCATCGGCATCAAAATCGGCTGTAGAAATTGTGCCTGTGTTTTCTTTGATATTTGGAAGCGCATCAGTAGCCAATCTGAAAGTACCCCTGCCATTATTGATATAAAGGCGATCTTGCAAAATATCGCTGCCACGGGCATATTGATTGCCACCTGTGGCAACAAGTAAATCTTGGTCGCCATCATTATCTGCATCAAAAAAAAGGGCTTCTACATCTTCATAGTCTTTGTCTAATTCAAATACGCGAAGGTTAGAAGGCTTGAAATTTCTTGGGCTAACTTGCACATATATTTCAGAACGATGGCCTGCTGCCCCACCAAAAAAAACATCGTCTAAGCCATTGCCATCCACATCGACTACTGCCAAAGCGGGTCCTTGCGTAGAAAGCAAATGCGGCATCAACCTTTCCACATTAAAATCTGAATACTCGTTTTCTCTGTGTTCCCAATTAATTCCTTTAAGTTGTACTTGCTCAAACCACGCTAATCGGCTTTCTTCTTTTTCAATAAATTCTCGAAAAGTAAGAAGTTGATTGGCCTCTTTTACATCTGCTTTCAAAGATTTCGAAAAAGGAAAATTGGTGAATTTCTGGTACTTTCCATTTGGCCAAAAAATATGGATTATATTAATCAGGCTATCTTCTACATTGCCTAAGCCGAACAAAAGTTCTTGGTTTACACTGGACTGAAAACCTCTCGCAGGAAAGTTTTCTTGATAAAAACGCTGGCCTTGATGCTCAATCAATACTTTGGTGCCTATGCCAGTCGGGTTACCCTTTTCACCTAAAAACGAAACTTTAAATGCCTTTTGCTCTGCATTGTTTTGGTAGATGGATGCAACAGTATTTAGGTTGTTGATAATTAAATCTTGGTCGCCATCATTATCTAAATCTGCATAAACAGCCCCGTTAGAAAAACCTTTTTCATCCAAACCCCATTGCTTGGTGCTATCAGTAAAGTTAAATCCGCTGGTACTACCTGAATTGCTGTAAGCATAATTGGCAATTGGTACAGAAGGCATTTGCAAGATTACATTCAGATTATCTTCTGTAACGCCACTATTTAGCGAGCGTTTAATATTATCGTCAGAAATGTGCTTGAGGTAATCCATATCGTTCGGGCGGCGAAAGATTCCATTGCTGATGAATAAATCTTTGTAACCATTATTGTCAAAGTCGCAAAAAAGCGCTGACCAACTCCAATCGGTGGCATCTACGCCTGCCAACTGACCAATTTCACTCATTAAAGGAAGTTTATTTTCTTCAGCAATACCTTGATTTAACTGCAAGTTATTTCGAGCAAATTGTGGCGCATAGCCGTAGTTCAGTTTGTAAGAAAAGATTTCGTAAGAGTCTTCTGGCGCAGAAGCCTTTAGTATTTCCTCATACTCGGGCTTCATGTCTAGGGTGATGAGGTCGGTAAGGGCATCATTATTAAAATCGGCAGCATCCACACCCATGGTAAAGCGGCTGCTATGCTTGGCTATTTTTTGCAAACTTTCGCTAAAAGTACCATTTCCATTATTCAAATACAGATAATCATTTTCATGAAAATCATTGCCGATGTAAATATCCGCAAAGCCATCTTGGTTAATATCGGTAATGGCGATGCCCAAACCATAACCGATTTGGCTGTTTAAAATACCTGCCTGTTGGGTTACTTCCTTAAACCCGATTTTTCCTGTGTTTAGTTGGTTCTCAAATAGCCGATCTCCTGCTTTTGGGTCAGATTGGTTTCGTAGTTTTTCACCAGGGCCATAACTGCTTTCGGTGTGTACGGAGTGGTTGAGCAGGTACATATCCAGATCGCCATCATTGTCGTAATCTAAAAAAGCGGCATGAGTAGAAAAACCAGAAAAGGCCAAACCAAACTGCTCGGCAACTTCTTTAAAAGTCGGGATGCCAGCCTCGTTGAGCCCTTGGTGGATGTAGAGTTTATTGCTGCCCTCAAAACCCCGGTAGCCGCCACCTACACGGCAAACGTAAATATCCTGCCAACCATCGCCATTTACATCGGCAAAGTTTACACCTGTAGACCACTCGTTTGAAAGGTCTATGCCAGCAACTTTAGAAATATCTTCAAACTGCATGTTGCCTTTGTTCAAATACAGTTTGTCTGATTCCATATTGGCGGTAAAGAAAATCTCTGGTAGGCCGTCGTTGTTCAAATCTGCTACAGCTACGCCACCGCCATTAAAAAAATAGAGGTAATTGAGGATATTAAAGGTTTCGTTTTCGGTGAGTTGGTTTTTGAAGGCAATGCCTGTTTGTGAAGGAGGGAGTTTGTTAAATAGCGTGTTTTGACGATTCTTTTCTGAGAAATCGCAAGAAAAGCATACAACAGAAATAATTAAAATAAGAAGTGTGTTTCTACAGCTACTAAACATTTACCTAAGTGCTCTTATGAAAATTATGGCAAAGTAACAGCTTATCAGTAACTATAAAAACTGCTTGTTGAACCCTTACCATTTAAATTTTTAGGGAGCGCTATAATGCAAGGCTTATCAAAAAAATATAATGTCAAACCACATTAATTACTTTTTCCATTACCTTTTCATAGTACTTTTCATACATCGGAAGAACATTAGTAACGTCGAATTCCTTGGCGCGTTTAAGTGCATTTTCTTTGAATTTGGGCAGGTTTTCATCCTTGAGTATATGGATGCCGTTTTTGGCCATTTCTTTTACATTGCCTACTTTGCTGGTAAAGCCAGAAATGCCGTTTACATTTAATTCAGGTATACCGCCTGCGTTACTAGAGATAACAGGCACTTCGCAGGCCATAGCTTCTAAGGCAGCAAGGCCAAAACTTTCTTTTTCAGAAGGCATCAAAAACAAATCGCTTACTGAGAGTACTTCTTCTACAGCTTCTAGTTTCCCTAAGAAACGTACATCTTCCATAATACCCATTTCTGCACAAAGTTCTTCTATATTGCTGCGTTCAGGGCCATCGCCAACGAGCAGTAGCTTAGAGGGTGTATGTCGGTTAATACGACAGAAAATCTTAACTACATCGTCTACTCTTTTTACTTTTCTGAAATTAGAGGTATGACTGATTAGTTTTTCGCCATTTGGGCAAATGGCCATCTTAAAATGTTCTTTCTTCTGCTTTTTAAATCGCTCTAAGTCAATAAAGTTGGGAATTACCTCTATCTCATTGTGTATGTCGAAATGTTCATAGGTTTCCCTTTTTAAATCGCTCGATACAGAAGTTACCCCGTCTGACTGATTGATGCTAAAAGAAACCACAGGCTCGTAAATTTCATCTTTGCCTACTAAAGTAATATCTGTACCATGTAAAGTGGTAACTACAGGTATGCGAATGCCCTTGGTAGCCAAAATTTGCTTGGCCATGTAAGCAGAAGAAGCATGCGGTATGGCATAATGCACGTGTAAGAGGTCTAGCTTTTCCACTTGTACAATATTGACCATTTTACTGGCCAACGCCAGCTCGTAGGGAGGGTATTTAAATAGCGGATAGGTTTTGATATCCACTTTGTGGTAATAAATGTTTCCAGAAAAAAAGTCTAACCGAGTAGGTTGAGAATATGTGATAAAATGGATTTTATGTCCCTGAGAGGCGAGAGCCTTTCCCAGTTCGGTGGCCACTACACCGCTACCTCCGTAAGTAGGGTAGCAAACTATACCAATTTTCATTTTAGGCGGATGTATGATTTTCTAAATTAGCAGATACTATGTGATAGGTACTAGTTACTGATATTTGTTGATGCAAAGTTAATCTTTGATGTGGAAGTATCTAAACTTAGGTTATTACAAAAAGATTACATCATGTATAGATGATAAGTTCACAAAAATTGCAATTAACACCAATCATTAACAACTTTAACCAAATTAATGTTGGGAAACCTTATCCTCCTTTGATTTTTGTTTGATGTTAAATCACCTTTGATTTATTTTTTAAGCTTTATTTAATATAAAATGCGCCTGATTTCTAGCCCGGTATTGTGCAATTATTATGTTACATACAGATGTAATGCAAAGTGTGGTTTTTGCGATATTTGGGAACGGCCATCTCCATACATCACTTTAGAAAATGCAGAAAGTAATTTGCGCGCATTAAAAAAGCTTGGGGTTAAGGTCATAGATTTTACAGGGGGCGAGCCGCTGCTCCACAGAGAAATAGACCAACTTTTGTCTTTAGCAAAATCTATGGGCTTTATCACCACCATTACTACCAATGCTTTGCTTTACCCTAAATGGTCTCAAAAGCTAAAGGGTAAGATAGACATGCTGCATTTTTCACTAGATACTGCCGATCAAGAAAAACACGATGCAATGCGCGGTGTAAAATGCTTCGATTTTGTAATGAAATCTATTGAGATAGCCCAATCTTTAGGCGAACGCCCCGATATTTTATTTACGGTTTTTGACGAAAATATCGAGGAAATAAGGGAAGTATACGAAAATATTTGCTTGCCCAATGGTTTGGTATTGATTCTAAACCCGGTATTTGACTACAATGAGGTAACCACAGGCGGCGGTTTGTCTAAGTCAAATTTACTCAGGCTAAAGGCATGGTCGGGTAAGAAAAATGTGTATTTGAACGATGCTTTTGTGGCCTTAAGATTAGATGGTGGCAACCATATAGAAAACCCTGTGTGTAAAGCGGGCAGCAGCACCATCGTTATTTCCCCCGAAAATGAATTGATATTGCCCTGCTATCATTTAGGTTTAGAGAATATTCCTATAGAGAATAATCTATACGAGCTGTATAAAAGTGAAAAGGTACAAGCGGCGATTGCTTTAGAGGGCAAACATGCCAAATGCGAAGGCTGTGTCATAAACTGCTACATGCAACCTTCTTTTGCCGTGGAGATGAACAAATATTGGTGGAAGGCACTGCCAAGTACCATCAAATACAATATGATGAAACAGACTTGGCGGGAGCTTCTGCCTTTTTGAGAAAAGCCATTCAACCTTTCTTCAATAATTATGTACTTCGTTTTTGGTTGTATTATTTGATTGATGTTTTTCAATCAGAAAGTATTTACATTTAGTATCAGTCAATACATATACATGAAAGAATTTCCTTTTGAATCAAATAAAAAAGTAAAGCTTGAAAAGCTAGAAGCGGGCTTCTTGCCCAAAGAAATTTACCAACAAGCACATGAAAACCTTGTGCAATTTTGCCATGATATATTAGTGGAGTACAAAGGCAAATTTCTTTTGGTGAAAAGGAGTAATTTTCCTGCAAAAGATGTGTGGTGGTCGCTTGGTGGGAGGGTAAAAAGAGGTATTTCCACAGAAGCTTCGGCCAAGCTAAAAGTAAAAGAAGAATGCCATCTCGAAGTTACCAAAATCATTTTTGTTGATTTTGCCCGTACTTACTTTCAAACGGACCCTTTTGGTCATGGCAAAGGCACCGATACTGTAAATGCTTTATATTTTGCCAGGGCGGTAGGTACGCTTAAGCTAGATAATTTGCACAGTTCTCCACTTTTGTTAGGTAAAGAAGATTATTCTCCTTCTTTTAGATCGGCATTGCATCCTTACATGCAGCATTTTATGGATTTGTGTATGGAGTACCCATAAAAAACTCTCCCTAGGGTTTGGTGTAATAAGTCAAAAATGAAAACTTCATTGTAACCCCCAGGGAGAGCTAAAGTTTTAATCAAATACTGTTCGCCTACTTATTCCTCTACTTTCTGCATCACTTCAACAATGACCTTGCCCGCTTTTTTATTGGGTTTGTATTCAACACCAAGTAATGTGGCTGCTGTATTGGCTAATTGATTTTGGTAAATCTGATTTTTGGTTTTTGCTTCACCGAGCGCCTGGGTGTCGGGACCTAAGGCAGCTAGCCAAACTGCTCCGGCGCCTTCTATTTTTATCCCGTGGCTTGTCCAATCGTCTAATTTCCCTCTACCGTGGTCGGTGGTGATCAAAAAGGTAGTTTTGTCTCTGTATTGCTCTTGGCTTTGTGTCCATTCCCAAAGTTCTTGTATAAACTGATCGGTTCGCCTAGCAGAATGCAAATAAGCATCGTATTTACCATCGTGTGCAAAGTCATCGGTTTCTCCATAGGCAATGTAAAGTACTTTAGGATTATGCTTTTTTAAATGCTCCATAGCATAATGATGCGTAAAGGCATCTAAGCGAACAGTTGACCAAGGACTCGGTACTTGTGGTTGCAGCTCATTCAAGAATTTTTCTTTCTCGCTCAAATCCTCTCCAGCGGCGGTTTCAAAACCTGCATTTACAGGTACTCCACTTCTTTCTTCATTAATGATGAAGGGAAATACATCCCAAGAACCAAAGGCAGCTACTTTTCCTTCAAACTCAGGTTGGTTGTTGATAAATTCTAATACCGTTGTATTTGGATTAGGGATTTTATCATTGCTTTTGATGCGTTCATCGTCTGAGAAACCTGAAAGGATTTCGTTATAGCCGGGGTAAGAGAACCAATGTTGGTTGCTTAGGTCTACTTTATTATCGTAAGCGCGATTGCCGTGCAATTGGCCTTTCTTGGCAATAGTGCTCCAAAAAAAAGGCATGAGCTTTTTTCTTCTCTCCAATGGATCTTCGGACCAAAACGCTTCTTTTAAGGCTTCGGGGTTTTCTACATATCTTTCATTTTCAATCAAATCTGAATCTGCGCCTGTGTAGAGTTCTTCCCACCTTAAACCATCAAAAGTGATGATGACCACATTTTCTGTATTGTACTTGCTCTGTCCGAATACGAGGGAGATTGGCACTAAAAAAATGGCGAATAGAAGTTTGGTTTTTTTCATAGTTCAAGTAAAAATATTTCTTCACAAATTAGTATGTTGCTGCTTGCCATCCTACTCTAAATACACAAAGTATTCAGATTTAAGTATATGTTAAACTTTGCTTAGCCTTGCATTCATATAGCAAAGAAAAAATGCTCTAATATCCCAAAAACCATAATTCTTGCAATTTCAATAACACTACATATAGCAGATGTGTTGAATAGATATGTACTGCCCCAAGCGCATGCCTTTTCAATAATATTGATTTACAAATGCTGTTATAGAAAGACTACGAAAAGCGGAGTGTGGTAAAAACAGAACAGAACCTTTTTCATATACTTTTTAGTTTAAGTATTGTGCAATTGTTCAGGGCAATACAAACCTATTTTTTAAAATCCTTAATCTTGAATCCATGAAATCTTTGGTTTCCTCTTCTAAGCAAATAAAAATAACAGCGCTATTGGTTGGCTTTTGTTCTCTGCTATTTTTTGAGGCTCAAGCCCAATTTTGGGATGAGCAAGACGAGAATTATCTATATAAAAAAGAATTTACTTATGGCATTAACTTTAACACCAACGGCGGTTTAATCGGAGGGGGTAACTTTAAATTTGCCAAAGTGATAAATGAGCGCATGTACCACAGTTTCTTTTTAGAAGTAGTGTACATTAAAGATCCCAAAGAAGAAAGGACATCTAGTTTTGTAAGTGGAAATGGGTTTGTGCCTGGCAAGCAGAACCACCTCTACATTATTAGACCGCAATATGGTAGGGAAATCGTACTGTTTAAAAAAGCGAAAAAGCAGGGTGTGCAAGTAAATTGGAACACGACCGCGGGACCAACAATAGGCCTACAGGCGCCTTATTTGATCAACTATTTATATGCTAACGACGATATTAGAACTGAACAGTTTGACCCTAACGTACACAATAGTTTCGATGCCATTTTGGGCACAGGCTCTTTCTTCGAAAGTATAGGGCAGTCTAAAATCAAACCTGGCGCGAGTTTAAAGTCTTCCTTGAGTTTTGAGTTTGGTACTTTCAAAAGCAATGTAACGGGTTTTGAGGCCGGTTTTATGCTTGATACCTTCTTTAGTGACACCCGCATAATGTACGGTTCACCAGCCAAAAGGGTGTACACTTCTGCTTTTGTTACCCTGTTTTATGGGTTTAGAAAATAGCCTATCGCTGTTATCCATTTTTGAACTTACCCATCAAACACTTGTTCTATAAGAACATCTTTGTTTTGGAGAAGATGTTCTTTTTTTAATTTAAGCATTCATAACTACTTTTGTAGAAAAGAAAAAAGGAGCAAATCAATGATAGAATTACCAGTAATCTCATCAGAACCGAAAAAACGCAAACCAGATTGGCTAAGGGTAAAATTGCCCGTTGGGCCAGAATACAGAAAGGTGCGTAAATTGGTAGATGAATATAAATTGCATACCATTTGTGAGAGTGGGAACTGCCCCAATATGGGAGAGTGCTGGGGTGCAGGTACCGCTACTTTTATGATTTTGGGTAATGTTTGTACAAGAGGTTGTTCTTTTTGCGCTGTAGCCACAGGTAGGCCTACAGAATATGACGAAGACGAACCAAGAAGAGTAGCAGAAGCCATTAAATTAATGGGTGTAAAGCACGCCGTAATTACCTCGGTAAACAGAGACGAGCTAAAGGATAGAGGGGCAGAAGTCTGGTATCAGACCGTAAAAGAAATTAAGAAAGAAAGCCCTGAAACAACCATTGAGACCCTAATACCCGATACTCGAGGCAATTGGGAAGCATTGGAGCGCATGATTTCAGCCGGACAAGAAGTGGTTTCTCACAATATGGAAACGGTAGAAAGTTTGTATAGAAGGGTTCGCCCACAAGCCAAATACCACCGTAGTTTGGAGCAAATTAAGCGCATAAAAGACTTCGGTAAGCGTACCAAGTCTGGCGCTATGCTAGGCCTTGGCGAAACCGATGATGAAGTATTTAAATTGATGGATGACTTGGTAGAGCATGGCTTAGATATACTTACTCTGGGACAGTACCTACAGCCCACCAAAATGCACCTTGAAGTGGCTGAGTTTGTGCATCCTGATAAATTTGCCTTTTTTAGAGAAGAAGGTTTAAGGCGCGGTTTAAAATATGTAGAATCAGGGCCTTTGGTTCGTTCTTCTTACCACGCAGAAAAACATGTAAATGTTTAAAATAAAGCCGCTGGGCTAACTTCTTCTGTAAAGATTAAAGATAAGAATGACTTTGTGGTGCATGTTGTATGTATTGCAAAGTCTTTTTGTTTTATATGTACGTATAATGGAGCAGGATTTAAAAATGTATACCCGTTCTCAGTTGGCGCTCAGAAACGGGCAAGATAGAGACGAGATTTGGGTAGCTTATAAAGGTTTAATTTACGATGTAACCACCTCTAGGCTTTGGCGAAATGGAAAGCATTACGAGCATTGGGCGGGCCAAGACCTTTCAGAAGAGCTAGAGCAAGATGCGCCGCATACACATCACGTATTTGATAAATTTCAAGTTGTAGGAAAACTAAAACATTAATTTTTGAAAAAAGAATTTTATTATACCGAAGAGCAGCAAGCAACGGCCGTATTGGTGGCTTTGGCGACTGATAATCAGTCAGTAGAGAAAACGGATGAATACCTAGACGAGTTGGCATTTTTAGCTGAAACCCTTGGGGTAAAAACCGTAAAGACTTTTAGGCAAAAACTACAGCGGCCCGATCCTAAATTTTTTGTTGGCAAAGGAAAGCTAGAAGAAATAGCTGCTTATGTAGAAGCTGAAGACGTGGATATGATCATTTTCGATGATGACTTGTCTTCTGCCCATATCAAAAACCTGGATCATGTGGTAAGGAAGCGCATGATTATAGATCGCAGCTTGCTCATCTTGCAGATTTTTACAAAAAGAGCGCAAACTGCACAAGCAAAAACACAGGTTGAATTGGCGCAATATCAATATATGCTACCCCGGTTAACCAATCTTTGGACGCACCACTCTAGGCAAAGAGGTGGTATCGGTATGCGTGGCCCCGGTGAGACAGAGCTAGAAACGGATAAGCGTATCATTAGAGATAAGATTGCTCTATTGCAAAAGAAGTTGGATAAAATCTCTAAGCAAAGTGCGGTTAGAAGAAAATCTAGAGACAGAATGGTACGTGTGGCTTTAGTGGGTTATACCAACGTAGGTAAATCTACCATTATGCGCAAACTGGGAAAAGCCGATGTTTTTGCAGAAAATAAACTGTTTGCCACGGTCGACTCTACAGTGAGAAAACTCACCTTAAACAATATTCCGTTTTTGTTGACAGATACGGTAGGTTTTATTAGAAAATTGCCGACAACACTTATCGAAAGTTTTAAATCTACACTAGATGAGATTGTGGAGGCCGATATTTTGTTGCATGTGGTAGATATTTCGCATGATTCTTTTGAAGAACACATGGAAGTGGTGAACAAGACCTTGCAAGAAATTGGCGCAGCCGACAAACCTTGTATCTTGGTTTTTAATAAAATCGATTTATTTCAGAATAAGGAATATCCGCCATTTGAGGAGCACCCACCCGCAACTTTGGAGGAATTGAAGCAAACCTATATGGGCAGAAACCCCGAGGCAGTTTTTATAGCAGCGGAGAAAAAAGAGAATTTCGAGGAATTTAGGAAAATACTTTTTAAGCAAGCCTCAAAGAGATATTATGAAATTTTCCCCAATCATCTTAATTATAGCTTGAATCAGCTTTGGTTAATGAATGGAATTGAAGAGGGAGAGAATTAAAAATTAGGCACTGCTGTAATATTTAGCCCGCAACCTTTATGAGTTGCGGGCTAAAATCTATTGCCAATTATAATTGTATGGCTATGCAAAATGTTGGTCAGTATCCCCTAAAAATTAAACTCATAGTTCTTCTCTACTTCTTTAATTTCCTTCACGTTTACATTGTCAGGATTGCCTTCATATTTTACCGAACTGGTTTCGGTAGAGCGGATTTCTATTCTATCTCTGGCGTTTACAATAGCGCTGCTTATGCCAAGAGCTTCCACTGAAATATCATCGGCCTTGTAGTCTGCGGCATATACTTCGGCAGTGCCCATAACACCAACTTTTAAAAAATCTCCTTCGCCCTTGAGGTTTAAGTTAGACGCACCGGTGACCTCTACCATTAATTCATCAATATCTACATCTGCCTCACAATCTACTGCACCAATTAATTTTATGTGCATTTCTTTGCCTGTTAGGTGTATGATCTGGCACCTTAAAGCCCCTTCTGCTTGAACCATACGCAATTCGGGTACTTCTACTACTACGCTCAAAGGTTCGTAATTACCACGTCGAGTATCTCTTTGCTCTTTGTGCCTGATGTTTAAGGTGTTGTTGCGCACCTCTACTTTAAGTTGTTTAAGGTCTTCGGCATTGCCATTTGCTGTAAGATGGTACTCTTTGCCCTTTATAATTTCGATATCAAAAGCGCCTGTAGCAGTTAGTTTGTTAAAATCCCCCTGCTCAAAGCTAAAGTTTAAGGCTTCTCCATCGCCAATTTCTGATGAACGGGCCACATTTTGTTCTTGGCAAGTAAGGCAGTTTAAACCTTGTTCCGTAAAAACCCAAACATTGTTTTCTCCCAAGTTATATATAGAATATCCGGCATTTTCTAGGCTATGCTCGCTTAAAATGGCGCTTAGGTTCTCAGAGAGGGTAAACTCCTTGCCATAAGGGATGTAGAGCTTCATGTCTACTTGCTGCCCTCTAAATGGTTTGTCATCTTTAAGGAAAAAGCGTTGATCAAAGTTAAAAGAAGCTTGGTCTATAGAAAACTTATAATCTACGTTCTTGGCATTTTCTATGGCATTTTGCCTTGTTTTTCCTCTAGACTCAAAGCGCTGTACCAATTCCAGCGCTTCTTTTTCATGGCCGCTAAGTGCCAAGCTTATAGAGGTGATTTCATTGGCATCTTCAAAGTAGTTCATGCCTATGTTAAGGCGCTCTTCGGGCACTTCAAACACCAAGTTCTCCTTAT
>CAKZMZ010000477.1 GCA_937129345.1 uncultured Thalassovita sp.
CCGGTTATTTTATTGAAATTAAGCTAAATGAAGGTATTGAATAATTTTTTTGTATAGCTACATTTAATCGTCCGCATTGCGCCAATTGCATTGCGCCAATTGCATTGCGGATGCTTGAGCAGCACATTTCGAATGCACATGCACTGCACCAGTTACATTGCAGCAGTTATACATGATAAAATTGCTTTTGTCCAGTAGTAAGATAAAATGTATAGTTAGATTTTTTGGTATTAGCAAAAGTAACTCATTACTCATTCTGTTCTTAACGAGTTGGCAGGATTGGCCATAGCTGCTTTTACGGACCTAAAACCACTCGTAACGATGGCAATCAACAAGGCTATAATAGCAGCCAATACGAAAATAGCTGGGCCGATATCTATTCGGTAAGCAAAGTCTTTAAGCCATTGTTCCATAAGCCACCAAGCCAAGGGTGCGGAGATTGCCACAGCTATGCCTAATAATTTTATGAATTCAGCCGAAAACAGCATAACAATACTTGGTATGGAAGCGCCCAACACTTTTCTAATGCCCACCTCTTTGGTTTTTTGTACAGCTAGGAAAGAAACCAAGCCGTACAGACCTAAGCAACAAATAAAAATAGCCAAACCTGCAAAAAGATAAAATAAACGGAGTACACGTTGCTCGTCTTGATAGTAAGTTTCCATTTTCTCATCTAAAAAGTATGGCTCAAATGCTTCTTCTGGAAAGAGCTCTTTCCAACTTTTCTCCAATGCGGCCTTATTTTTATTCCACTGGTTAGGATCGATCTTTAAATTTAAGTGCTGGTAGTTACTTTGTTGAGAGCCTAAAAACAGTGGATTAATTTTCTCTTGCATCGATTTCATGTGGAAATCTTTTATAACACCGACTACTATGTAAGGCTCCCCATTCAATGTAGTTATTTCTATATCATTGTTTAATATATCTTGCGGATTATTCACCCCTGCCATTTTCAAAAAGCTTTCATTCACTAAAATCTCCCGCATGGTATCGCCAGCTACAAAATTACGGCCTGCCAATAGCGGTATCTGGTATATGTTTAAAAAGTCTGGTTCAGCTTGTTTTACGTCTGAAAGTGTCTTAACCTTCTCACTCCCTGTAACTATATTAATATCTGTAGAATTTCGGTTACCAGACAAAGCAGGTGCATTTGATAATGCAGCTTTTTCTATGCCTGCTAATTGTAGGGCACTTTCTTTAAAGGATTCTTTTTTGGAATAATCTGCACGGAATGGTAACCACATGCCCACCACTTCGGTCTGATTAAAGCCTAAATCTTTATTGCGCATATAGTCCATTTGGAAGATAACTACGATGGTCCCAACAATCAGTACTTGGGAAATAGAAAACTGGAAAATAACCAAGGTTCTTCTTAGGCTTAGCCCTCTTTTCCCAGAAAATTTGTGTTTAAAAACATCAATAGGTGAAAAGGAGGACATTAGAAAAGCAGGATAAAATCCGGCCGCCAAGGTAGTTAGAAATAATAATCCTATAAAGAAAACATAAATTCTTAAACCTGAAGTGAGCTCGCTTAATAGTAAGTCAGCCTCTTTAAGCCCGATATCTATAAATACATCTAGGTTAAGCATAAATATTTCTGCTATGCACAAGCTAATAACCAATGCGGTTACTGTTAAAAGCAAAGTTTCCAAGATAAACTGTTTTATCAAGGTGAGTCTATGACTTCCCATTAGCTTTCTAATGCCCACTTCTTTGGCCCTTTTTACAGATAACGCCGTAGATAAATTGATGTAATTAATACAAGCCGTGATGATTAGAAAGATACCTATAATCACCAAAGACCACAAGAGCTTCATATTGGCTTTACCTCCAGTTATAGGCCAGTAATTTGGGTTAAAATGTATATCTTCTATTGGCTGAAAATCTAACTCCCAATGTTCTGTATGGGGTTCATCTTTAATTTTTTGAGTGTAAAGTGTATTGACCTTTTTTTTGAGGTTCATCAAATGTGCAGGGTCAAATTTTAAGTAGCTTTGGTGGCTACTCGTTACACTGGCAAAAGCTTCCATATCAAACGTTTCCTTAACCAAATCGAAAGGAACAAATGCATGGATGCCTACGCTAGAGTTTAAGGGTGGGTCTTTAAAAACCCCTGTTACCACCACCTCATATTTGTCGGCATAGCGCAGGGTTTGGCCAATCGGCGACTCATCTCCAAAAATGTTAGTAGCTTCTTTTCTAGAAAGTAAAATAGATTCTTTTTGTTGAAAGAGCTCTGAACTACCCTCCTCAATATCAATACTGAAAATATCAAAATAGCTCGGCGTAACAGCGGCCAGTTTCTTTATTTCCAATTTCTTTTCTTGTTCATTGCCCTGTTTGTTATAGTAAGTCCATTTAATTTTTGCATTAGAGTATTCTCGTACATTACTTACCACCTCTAATTCAGGGAAATTTTCTTGTAGCATGGCCGGTACCGGATAAGCTACGCCACTATTGTGAAATATCTCCCCACTAAACTCAGGCAAGGTTACCAATCGGTAAATTTTCCCTTTTTCAGCATGATGCTTATCAAAGCTTAAGTCAAAAGAAACTATTAGGAAAGCTACTAAGGCACAGGCAATACCCAAAGACAAACTCAGTAAATTAATAATGGTATGAACTCGGTTTCTGAGTAAATTTCTTATGGCCGTTTTGAAAAGAAAGCGTAGCATCTTTAGTCTTTTTCAATTAAAATAAATCAATCTTACCATAAAAGACCAATTTAAATACCATAAATATATCTTACTGAAAAACAGATAATTACGATTTTAAATAAGTGAAGTTGTATCGAAAATGATACAGTGATTTGTACATTATCGATACACCTAGTTCACTGCATTTTTTAGCTCAAGCCCGTGTTTATGATCTAAAATGTTGTTGAGTGTGGTAGTGGCGATTTGCTCTAAAGCTTCTTTGGTAAGAAATGCCTGGTGGGAAGTGATGACCACATTCGGAAAAGAAATCAATCGCATGATCAATTCATCTTGGATGATATCTTCAGAAAGATCTTCAAAGAAGAGGTTTTCTTCCTGCTCGTAAACGTCGATTCCCAAAAAGCCTACTTTTTTATGTTTTAATGCTTTAACTACATGCTTTGTGTTGATCAGTCCTCCCCTACTCGTATTGATCAACATCACGCCATTTTTCATTTCTTTTAGTGTATGTTTATTAATGATGTGTTTGGTTTCTTCATTGAGTGGGCAATGCAAAGAAATGATATCAGACTGCTGCATCAGGTCATCTACCTCCACATATTCTACACCTGTATCTGCTAACGCTTTATTGGGGTATTTATCGTAAGCGAGTACCTTACAAGAGAAACCCTGCATGATTTTACAAAAAGCTGCCCCGATTTTACCCGTGCCAATTACGCCAACAGTTTTATCTGCTAAGTTAAAACCTGTCAATTTTTCTAGAGAGAAATTTCCCTCTCTTACTCGATTGTAGGCTTTGTGTGTTTTACGGTTTAAGGTGAGGATGAGTGCTACGGCATGCTCTGCCACTGCTTCAGGCGAGTAAGCAGGAACACGCACTATTTTTATATCCAACTCATTGGCTTTGGCAATGTCCACATTATTAAACCCTGCACAACGTAGTGCGATTAAGCCAATGCCCATTTCTTTGAGCATTTTTAAAATTTCAGCATCTACTATATCATTCACAAACACACATATCGCATCAAAATCAGAAGCTAATCGAACACTGTTGGGGTTCAAACTTTCCTTAAAATAGACTAGCTCAATTTCTCCAGACTGATTGAATTGGTTAAAATAGGTTTCGTCATATAATTTACTGCTAAAAACGGCTACTTTCATTAAATAAATAGAATTTTGTTTATCTGTAGATTTGTTTATTTGATATTTATAAACAAATCCTCAAATAAACAAATCAACTATTATATTCACGCCTCATATTTTCTGTAAACCTTATCCCAAGGCGCACGCATCTTTCTGTAAAGTAAATGATTGGCTGCAAAGTTATTTTTTACTTCTTCCTTCACAGGGTCCCATTCCAAATCTTGATTGAGCATCATAGCGATATTACCTAAATGAGCAATGGTAATTGATCT
>CAKZMZ010000478.1 GCA_937129345.1 uncultured Thalassovita sp.
AAACCCTAAGTAGGGTTAAAGCTAATTTAATTATGTCCACCTACTTAAAGAATATTAGGGTAAATTTTAGTTAGGCAGTTACAAAATAAAAAAAGACAGAACAAAATGCCCTGCCTTTTTGTATGTGGGAAATTGTGTTACGATTAACGGAACAATCCTATCTTGAGTCCAATGGTACCTGTAAGTCCACTAATATCTTGGTCGGTGATTTGATTATAATTGACATCGCTCACCCAACGGTAGCCTACGCCAGCATTTAGCCTTACATATTTATGAAGATTGATTTCGAGCAGGGCTTGCGGTTCTATCATGGCAAAATTGGCCTCTTCGTATACATCGCCCCAGCTTTCCCTTTCGTCGAGTTCTACCTCCCCAACACCAAACATGATCGGGAAGGTAAAGTGTACCAATTTATCGGGGAGGATGGTATACTCAACATAACCACCGGCCATTCTAAGATCCATATAGTCAAGCGAGAGGCTGCTTTCGGGTCTTATTTCGCCTGAGCGCTGTAAAAAAGCCCCTGCTGATAATCTATTATTGAAAACAAGACCTAGTTTGGCACCACCAGTATGGGCAAAATCTCCATCTATTCCGCTGCCATTGTAAAAAACGGAAGCGGCAACACCTACGCGAATATTTGTTGATTGACCAAAAAGTGTCTCTGCATTTGCTTCGGGTTTTTCCTCCACTTGAGCAAAAATTGGAGAAAAGAAAAAGATACCAATAAGTCCGATTAAATATTTTTTAAAATTTTTCATAGCTGGTTTTTATAAATAGTTCAATATTGAAAGACATAATTTTAATTTGGGAGAGGTACCTAAATCCTAGGCACCCCGCCATAACAGTTAGTCATCAAACTCCACGGAAATGATATCGCCATTCACTGCGTTTACTGTGACCTCTGCGCCATTGGCAAAATCGATTTCGTAGAATGCTCGGGTACTTTTATTATAGAGTTCCCACTCCGATATGTTGCAGTTAAAGGAATTGGCTGCAGCACAACCTAATTCAATGGCCTTGCTCAGGGCTATCCAATCGGCATTGGCCTCTATCTCGTAGTTAAAAGGCCCTTTTTCTGCCTCTATCTCATATATCTCGCCAATGCTCTGTACAAAATAGAACTCAACGCGAGCGCCTTCTTCGTTCTGTATGGTAACTTCCGCAAGCTGTACGCCATTTTCGGTGTAAGTATCATTGTATACCACCGTTCCATTAAATATAGCGAGTGCTTTGTCTACCAATGCCTGTGGTACATTTCCATTGCCATTCTCCTTATATGATTCTTCTTCCTCGTCGTCATCATCCAATCCTAAAAAGTTACCATCTTGATCAAAGTAAAGCTCTAGGCCGTTAGACAGTTCCACTTCATAATAAGCGGTGTAGTCTGGGTCTATCTCGGCGTAAAGCACAGTAGCTTTGGGGTGGTTGGTCGAGATGTATTCCAGAATATTAGCAGGTAATTGATCGGAGCCGATTTTTCTGTCCCCACTTTCTTCAAACATTTCATCTACCTCATCAAACATTTCACAACTTGTGGCCATTATAGAGAAAAATGCGGCGAAAAATAAGATTTGAAATTTTTTCATAGCTTTTTTAATCAGTTAATTTAAGATTGATTTCACCCATCACGAGAGGTTTTGGAAAAGGGTTGCCTAGACTATAGAAAATATTGTATTTTTTTTGATGAAAATTAAAAAAGCGGCTCAAGGTAGTCCTGAGCCGCTTTTTAGCTATATCTTTTTGATTATCTGCCATAAAGTATGCTTAGTCGCATACCTACAGTGTTCAATTTATTTAACTCTACATTGCTTGGTGCAAACTCATTTTGGTAATATGCGCTCCATTGCAATGTCCATTTTCTCGAAAGGGCATATTCAAGACCTAAGGTGATTTCTGCTGCACTTCCATGAAACCCATTTCTATTTCCTTCCCCACCGCTTGGAAATCCTTTTGGGTTAAAGGGTTCGTCGTCATAGTCCTCTTCATCCTCAAAACGGTACTCAAGTTCTTGGGCTATGTTGAAACTTACCAACCAACCTATGCCAACAAATGGCCTCATTCGGATACGGCCTTTTTTAAAAAAGTACCTAAGTTGTAATGGTATCACTACACGGTTCTGTTTAGATTCTATATCCTCTATGTAATCTTCTTGCTGAAAATCTTCTAGGCCCGGAAAGCGCTGTATAAAGGACTCTCCATAATCCCCTTCATAAACCTCGTACAGTTCATAGCCGCGCCTTTCGTAAAGTGCACCCAATGATACCCGCCAATGTTCGCTATATAGGAATGAGCCCTGCAGACCTACCGAAGGAGCCACATAGGCCTCTCCCTGCTCTGGTCTAGGAGTAGAAAGACCTGTAGAAAGCCCCCATTTAGATTGGATAGGTAATAGTTTACCCAGCGTTTTTCTTAGATTGAAGGACTCCTTCTCTACGGCCTCTCTCATAGGTATCTCCTTGATTTTCTCATGCCTCACAATAATTGAATCCATCTCTATCAATGGAATTTTTTCCAAACTGTTCAATACTGCGTAAGTACTATCGAAATAATTGGGGCTGTTTGCTGTAAATTTATCGGTGTCATTTCCTTTTATAGCAAGAGTAGAATTTTCTTTTTGTTCTTCTGCATAGAAAGAAGTGTTGGTTTTATTCTCCCTTTGACCTTGGTATTTGGTATCAGAGGAATCGGAGAGTATTGTATTTCTTGAGTTGGTATAGTTTGTATCATATTGATTTTTCTTCATAAAAGAGTTAAATGCATCTGTTTTTTGATTTCCATATATGGAATAATTATTCCCAAAAACTCCTGCATTTTGTGTGTTATTGGCCAATGTCCTGTTTTGAGATGCATGATTTTGAAATACCGCATATGGATAACTAGCGTATTGTGATGTCTCATTCAAAATATAAACGGTATCTACCCTAGATTTTTCTGGTAGATTTTTGATATGGAACTCAAGCGAATCTATCTGCCAATGCATTTTTTCTATGGTATGAATCAAGCGATTGGTATCGGTATGTATTTGCTGGGTCTGTTGCCACCAAAAATAGTTCAGCACAGCAATGGTGGTCAGGACCGGTACCCACAACCAGGGTTTTGCTGCTTGCCACAACGTATACCACCAGTTACTTGGCAACTGCCCCTCTATGGCCGTCCATCCGAGGTTCTTCTTTCCATCCTGGAAATCTATCTCATAGGGTTCCAGTTTTTGGCGCATCAGTTTATCAAATTCCTTGTCTTTCATAAGTCTGAGTAGTTTCTTTCTTGCGCATGGTGTAAAATCAATTCTTTTAGTTTGGCCCTCGCTTTTGCCAAGTTGGATTTTGAGGTGCCTACGTTAATGCCCAGTTGTTTTGCGATTTCCTCGTGTTTGTATCCTTCAATCACATAAAGGTTAAAAATGGTACGGTATGCAGGTGAAAGTTGCTGTACAAAGTCTAGCAGTTCCCTTTCGCTTAGCCTGCTCAATGCTTGTTCAGGATCGCTTACATGTAGTGCATCTTCAATATTTTGCTGCTTGGAAAACTTCATGCTCTTCCTATGGTAGTCTATCGATGTGTTCACTACGATGCGGCGGAGCCATCCTTTAAAAGATTTGGCCTCATCATAGAGGTCAAGCTTGTTAAAGACTTTTATGAAGGCATCGTTGGCAATCTCCTGTGCTTCCATAGGGTCGCTAGAATAGCGCATGGCCACACTCATGGCATAGTTGTAAAAGAGCATATACAACTCTTTCTGCGCTTTGCGGTTTTTTTTTCTGCAGCCTTTCAAAAGAGATTTCAATCTCTTATCAGAGCTTTCTCCCACGTTTAAACTGGTTTTAGTTGATGTTAACTTCTGCTATTCAATGAAAATATCGCTTTCATTAATAGTTTAATTGTTTACAACACGAAGTAAACAGCTAAAATGGTTGCCTGTGATTTAAAAAAATCTAACTAAATTTTTGGGTAACTACATAGGCAATCTGCAAAGGCGCTACTTAGCCGATCAACAAAAAATAAAAGGCATCATAGTCCTGTACAGTTGAACCAGTTTTGCGGTGTATATTTGGGTTACTAAAGAAAATTAACGCAATGATAAAACAAGTTTACTGGCTGCTGTTGGCCATAGGGCTTTATTCAGGCCAACCAAATAACAATAACTACTTAAGTACGCCCCAAAATCTCACTTGCGAGTACCAAATAACGCCTTTTATAGACGTGGAAAAACCTCGGCTTTCTTGGGAGCTAGAGGCCAAAGAAAGAGGAGCCATGCAAAAGGCTTGGCAGGTACAGGTGGCTTCTTCAAAAGAAAATCTTTTAAACGGGAATGTAGATATTTGGGACAGTGGTAAACAGGTATCGAGTAAGTCTACCAATGTACTTTACGAGGGACCTTCGCTCACATCCTCCTCCCAATATTTTTGGCGTGTAAAAGTTTGGGACGAGCAGGATGCCGCTACCGAATTCAGTGAAATTACTCATTGGCAAACGGCCTTGCTTTCCCAAGCAGAATGGCAAGCTCGATGGATAGGCGATGATCGGCCTGTTCCAGAAAGAGAGGAAGACTTTTATAAAATCATTCCTAATCCGATTTTTAGAAAGGCGTTGGCTGTGGAGAAAAAAATAAAAAAAGCCCGACTTTACATAAGTGGTTTGGGTTATTACGAGGCTTTTATTAATGGCAAAAAAGTGGGCGACCGCGTTTTAGAACCCGGCTGGACAAATTATGGAAAACGTGTTTTATATAGTGCTTACAATGTAAGCGATTTATTACAAATGGGCGAAAATGCCATAGGTGTATCACTTGGTAACGGTTGGTACAATCCATTGCCGTTCAGGCTTTTCAGAAAATTCAATTTAAGAGAATACCTTACTATTGGGCAGCCAAAATTTATTGCTCAATTACATCTTGAGTTTGAAGATGGAAGCACTGAAACCATCTTGAGTGATACCACTTGGAGAAGTAGTACAGGACCTATTCTTAAAAATAATGTGTATTTGGGCGAATGGTACGATGCCAGGCAAGAAAAACCGGGTTGGAATGATACGGACTTTAATGATAGCGATTGGCAGCAGGCAGTATTAAAAGAAGCGCCGGGTGGTTCTCTTTTAGCACAACAAGTACCGCCTATAAAAATTACCAAAAGGTTAAAACCTGTTGCCATTAAACAGATCGCTCCTAATGTACAAGTGGTGGATTTTGGGCAAAATTTTGCCGGCTGGATCCGTCTTAAGCTAAACGGCGAGGCAGGTACAAAGGTAAGTCTGAAATATGGAGAATTGATTTATGAGGATGGTTCTGTAAATGGCATGACCGCCGTTGCAGGCCAAATTAAAGAAGCTTGGAATGCAGATGGCGGCCCCGGTTCGCCCAAAACAGCTTACCAAGAAGATACCTATGTGCTCAGAGGAGGTGGAGATGAGTTTTTTCAGCAAACTTTTACTTTCCATGGCTTTCGGTATGTAGAAATTGCAGGTTATACCAATGAGATTAAGCTAGATGATATTGAAGGGCTAAGACTAAATTCTGCTGTGGAAAAAGCAGGAACTTTCAGTTCTTCAAATACGCAATTCAACCAAATCCAAGAAATCACAGAATGGACCATGCTGAGCAACATCTTTAGTGTGCAGTCTGATTGCCCGGCAAGAGAGAAGTTTGGTTATGGCGGCGACATTGTTACAGCTGCAGAAGCATATACTTTCAACTACCACATGCCTAACTTTTACGAAAAAGCTGCTAGGGATTTTAGGGATGATGCCCGACCATCTGGTGGCATGCCTGAAACGGCACCATATAATGGCATTGATTCAAGAGGTTTGGGAGAGGACAGTGGCCCTGTAGGTTGGCAGTTGGCCTATCCTTATGTGCAGCAACTCTTATGGAATTTTTATGGCGACAAACGCATCTTAGAAAATCATTATCCTGCCACCAAAAAAATGGTAGATTTTATGCGGTCTGTGGCGGGTGAAAATTTATTGGATGATGGCATTGGCGATCACGAATCTGTAGAGCCTAAACCGGTTGCTTTTACTTCGGCTTGTTTTTACTACCACAATGTAAAGCTCTTAGCGCAGTTTGCAGAAATACTGGAAAAAAAGGAAGATGCGGGTCAATACCAAAAAGTAGCAGAGGAAATTAAAGAGAAAATCAATCAGAAGTTTATGCAAGGAGAAAGCGGTAAGTATGACACATTGAGTACGCAAATTACACAAACCTTTGCCTTATATTACGGGCTTTCTCCTGAAGAAACAGAAGGAAACACCTTAGATGTGCTTTTAGATGAAATCATGATAAAATGGAATGGGCATCTCGCTACAGGTATCTTTGGCACCAAAATGTTATTTGATGTTTTGAGAAAGTACGAAAAGGAAGATGTAGCTTTCACCGTGGTCAATCAAGACGATTTTCCTGGTTATGGATATATGCTCGCCAACGGGGCCACCACGCTTTGGGAAGATTGGAAAAAAAGCGATAATGTTAAATCTCAAAACCATCCTATGTTTGGCTCGGTAAGCGAGTGGTTTTACAGGCATTTGGGTGGCATCAATCCAGACCCCGCTTATCCAGCTTTCGAGAGACTCATTTTAAAGCCCGGCATCCCTGATAGTTTGGATTGGGTAAAAACTTCTTACCAGTCAGTAAAAGGATTGATCAGCAGCAATTGGGAGAAAAAAGAAGGTAAGTTGATTTGGGAAGTGAGTATTCCGGCCAATGTAAAAGCAGATATTTACGTGCCTGCTTCCAAAAGTCAAACAGTTAGTGAAGATAAATTACCCATTGAGCAATCTAAAGGGCTTTTATTCAAAAGTCAAGAAGAAAAATACAGGGTTTTTGAAGCAGGAGGAGGGCAGTATGTTTTTGAGGTGGAGTAGTTAAAGATAACGTGAGGTTTTTGAACATTTTCTAATAAAAAATTCTATAGAGTTCTGTTTATCAGTTTTTTATACTTTTGTCTGGGAGACTCCGTCTTGAAACAAAAGTAACAAAAATTCAAGACTGCGGAAGAGTTTTCTAAATTTTTTCCGCTATTGCTAAAATATCCGAAACTCGCTTCGCTCAAACACCGGATATTTTTACGCAATAGCT
>CAKZMZ010000479.1 GCA_937129345.1 uncultured Thalassovita sp.
CAACCATGTAGAAACAGGCATCTTTGGCGATACTTGGGCAACTGTAAAATTGCCAAGTAAAAATGTATTGAAGAATGTATCGGCCTTGCAAAGTTTAGAAGGTACAGTAGGTTACAGCACAAATGGCTACTTGGTAATAGAATACTTGATCAATACCCGTAAAGTGATGGATAAAGTAATGTTCTTTACCGATATGCAGATGTGGAATAGTCGATACGGTGATGATCATTTGCAAGAAGCATGGAGGCAATACAAAAGGCAAATAGCACCCAATGCCAAATTATATTTGTTTGATTTGGCAGGTTATGGACAAGCGCCTGTTAGGTTAGAAGAAGACGATGTGTATTTGATTGCCGGCTGGTCTGATAAGGTTTTTGCCATGTTAGAAGCTGTTGAGAAAGGAAAAAGTGCTGTTGAGGCCATACAGCAAGTTGCTATATGATACAGGTACTGGATTGGGCATAAACTAACCCAGTTTAAGATAAAATGAGTGCCGTAGATAAGAGATACTTCGGCTTTGGACCGACAGGTTGCAGGTTCGAATCCTGCCACCGCTGCTAAAATTTTGAAGATTAAGTAAAACCAATTACTAAAATCTAATAACTAATATAGCGGTGTAGCTCAAAGGTAGAGCGGTTATCTCTCTTATTGCTTGTAGCCTCATAAAAAATTGGGTGTCGTTGGGTGGACTTACTTCGTCTGTAACACGTTAAACCAGTCTGCTCAAATGTTACCCCAACCATAACCCCCAAATGCCGTTGCAAAGTCTTACTTCGTATATAGAGCTAAACAGATTTTGCCATTGTAGCTTTGGGGGATTTTTTGAGTTAAGGCATTGGAAAGTTTCAAAAACAAATCATTAACAATTCACCATTAACCATTAAAAAAAATCTACTCCCTAAACAAATACCTTCTAAATACTTCTTTCTGTGTTTCGGGTACTTTGGCGAGGCTAGAGATGAGCCAACCGCGGTTCATACCTTTTCGGTTAAATTCTGAGATTTCAAAGTACCACTCATCTACTTGAAAGAAATGGAATTTTACATCAGCAACAGTCCTAAACTTTAGATCTCCCCTTTTTAAATCATACAAAAACAAAGTAAGATAATCGGGTTTATAGCCTTTGTAGGCATAATCTTGCAGATTTTGAGTATCGTCAAAAGCCTTATTCAAATTCATGAAATCCAACTCATGGCTCATAGGGTGGATAAACTTTTTTTCCTCGCTTTCTTTGGCAGGAAGCAAATTGGAATAACGTGCGTAGTGTATGTGATGCAAAACCCATTTATAGCCCTTGCGATCTGGTTCTAAGCGCAGGTATAAATAAGCAGTTTCTTCTTGCCCTTTGTAATTAAATCGGGCAGTTACCTCAGAGAACCAATCGCCGTTTCTAAAATCTAAAAAAACAGGGTTGTTGGCATCGTTTACCGTGGCAATAAACTCTTGTTTAAGATTTGGGGTAATGCTCGCATTTTGCCCATCGAACAAGATTTCTAGGTATTTCTTTCGGTCTTTAAGACTGCGGTATTTTTTATTGTTAGGATTGTATTTTACCCCATCTTTATCTTCTTCATTATTAAAGCGCCTAAAGAATTGGTTTACTTGTTTGGTTTCAGCATAAAAAGCAGACTCATCACCTAAGTATTCACCCAAAGGGTTTTGCGCAGAAACAGTAGAGGTGAGTAATAGTATGAAAGCAAAAAATAGGTATTTCATAGAAATTCTGGTTTAAAAAATAGGCCAATAACTTAGCCATAGTAACAATACCCAAACAAAACGTAAGTATTACATTTTGGTTGTAATTGGATACATAACAAAAAGCCACAGGCAATTAAATAACCCATGGCTTTCATTAGAAATTCAGAAAATAAATTATTGAGTAGTCTCGCTTACGCGGATATCGCCGAGCAATACATCCCAAAAACCGATCAAACGACCACCAATTTGAGTTTGCTTACGCTCTACAAATACAGTAATGTCTTTTTTAGTGGTATCTTGGTATTTCATGCCATCTTCAGAAATGCCTTCAAAACGCTGGTAAATAGTAATTACGCCCACGTAACGGCCATCAGGCTGCCTTTCTAAATCACTAATATATTGGATGTTGAACCAAGAGATTTTCACCTTATCATAGTTCAAGGCCATCAACCTTCTAAAATAAGTACGAATACCATAGTATTTTACTTCGCTTGAGTTCAAGGAAGAAACGCCCATTTGAGCTCCATCGGCAAAAAGCTCCATAGCTCGCTCAATAACGCGGTTGGCTTCTGAAAAAGGCGTTTCCTTATCGCCAATGATACTAATGTACTTACTTAAATCACGTACTTTCTCTAGAGCCAAAGAGTCTATGGCCGCTTTTCTGTCAGGTGCCAATTCAGGTTCTTGGGCAAATGCAACTTGCTGAATAAGTAGCAGTAGGGTTACTACCGCAAAATATTGCTTTATTTTATTCATGTCTTTTATCTTAATTTAGTCAATTCCAATTCTTTGATTTTACCAGCATCATCAAAAACGATGTTTTCAATGGTATCTGCTTTCTTTTTCTGATCTTTTAGGTAATTGAGGTATTTCTGTATGGTAGTCGGTTCATCGTAATCGGTAATACCGCCAGACTGGGCGATTATTATCAACACAGGTGCACTAGGCGAAGAGAATAATCCCAATGCCTGACTAATTTGAGCATTGGCAGCATCTGCACTGCTGGCACTTCCAATGCTATTAAAGAAGTTGTTGAGCTTGTAGGCAGGACTGCTTTCAAGTTTTCTTTGTCTTTCTAGCTCAGCCTGTCTTCTTTTTTCTTCTTCCTCCATGCGAAGTTGCTCTGCTTTGGCTTTAGCTATTTGGGCTTCAACCTGCGCAATTAAACTTTGCACTTCGGCATCTTGGATGTTTTTGTCCTTGATTGCTTGTAGCCTTCTTTCTTTTTCTTCTATAGACATGCTCTCGTTATTAAGCAATGCTTGAAGCTCAGATTTGGCTTGGGCAATCATCTGTTCTTCAGCGGTTGGACCAGTGGCTACAGGTTGCTTTTTACAACTGGTAAAAGCAAGGCTACCCATAAAAATAGCTACCAATAGTAAGCTGTGGTTTTTGAGTAAGAATTTTCTAAAAAGGTTATTGGATGTCATATTACTTATTGATTAAAAAATTGATGACGAATTTTAACTTAAAAAATACAGAAGGCTAAGTTAGAAAAAAGTAAAGCGCTTCTTAAATATTTTTATCTATATAAAGAAAATATCTCGCCAAAAGGAAAAAAGCTACTTTAAATAAAAAAAAGAAGTTGATACTTTAAGAAGAAATAAGTACTTAAGGCAAAGTACCTTTTCTGGTTTTTTTTTAAAAAAATTTTTTAAAAACTTGACATGTTCAAATAAAAACTGCTCTTTAGGCAAAATTCAAAGAAAACAATGCGTAAAACTAGTATCCATATCGATTTTCAAGACCCATTGGCAAATGGCGTTTCTTGTTATTTAAGGTTTGGGTAGTCTAGTTTTAAATTAAAATATATCTAGCTCCCGGCCTACAGGTTCGGGATTTTTTATTTAAGCTTATTCTTAAAGCCCGGACCTAATCTTAAGGTTCGGGCTTTTTTTATTTTAAAAAGTTAATATCAAAAAATAATAATTTTAAGGTAAATAATTTTTGTTTAACTATCTTAAAATCAGTGTTTTATTAATTTATAATTAATCATTTGTAACTGACAATCAACTAATTATGGCAAAGGAAAAAATAAGAGGTAATGAGCTGTTGAAAA
>CAKZMZ010000480.1 GCA_937129345.1 uncultured Thalassovita sp.
GTTTATTTCTGATAAAACAGAAGGCGAGAGTATCTTGCTAGTAGTAGGAAAATGTCGTTACAAACCAAAGTTTCATACTTCTTTGATCGAAGCAGAAAAAGCTTTTGAGGTAGCATCTGAAATAGGGAATAAGGGATTTGTTGAAGTAGGTGCAGATAAATCAGAGTTTTTGAGTGGAGGCTCTGCTGTACAGCTCTTCGATATAGGTGATGTAATGAGAATACCTTTTAGAGCACCTTATGATGGGAAGTTTACGATAAAAGTAAGACTTAGAGTGGGAGATAGGTCCAGCTCAACAGCCTACTTACCAGACGGTTATTCATTAAACGTAAATAACATTGGTACTAGTTTTACGCTTGAAAACGGCTCTGTTTCACAACAAGATGATAGCTATGGTATCGCATACTGGGGTACTTTGCAAGCAATTAGCCTTGACCTTAAAAAAGGAGAGAATTTCTTGAATATAATCGCTAAAAGAAATTGGGCAGCAGTAGATTATGTAGAATTAATAGGAGAAGAAGAATTGAAACCTGCTATACAAGTTACGAGTAACTTAGATTTTGGAGATATTGACTCTGGGTCTAAATCAGAAAAAAATCTCACTATAAAAAATATTGGAAACGATACATTAGTGATAAATAATATTGAAACAAATGGTGCTTTTACAACAGGTTGGACAGGCAATGTTTTACCAGGTGGACAGCAAGTCGTTACTGTTACTTTTTCACCTAATGCTGAAACGTCGTACACAGCTGAATTAACAATTTTTGCTAAAGGAGTTCCTGCTAAAAACGTTTCTTTAACAGGCACAGGCATTAGACCAGCGCCAATTAGTTTCGTTATTGAGGCAGAAGATTCATATCAAATAATAAGCGATGAAGGAGTGAAAGGAAAGGTTATGGCTACAGCAGGGGAGTCTAAGGCGTTAAGTAATGGTAAAGCTGTACAATTATATGATGTAAATGACCGTATTAGAATGCCGTTTGAAGTCCCAAAGAAATCTTTGTTTCTTATTAAAGTTAAATTAAGGGCAGGTAACCACGTTAACAGCACTGCTTTCCTGCCAGATGGTTATGAATTTTTCCTAAATAATCAAAAACAGAACTTTTCAGCAGTAGAAGAAAGTATTTCAACATTAGTTGCTGATTTTGGGCGAAGTACTTGGGGTATTATGAGTTCAATTCCATTGTCATTAGAGGAGGGAAAGCATGTACTAGAAATCGAAGCAAAATTACCTTGGGCCCTAGTAGACTATATTGAGATAATTGAAGTTGGAACTACTTCAAGTAGATTGCTTGATCATGGTAAAAAATTATTTATGGGCGAGTCTTCCCAAAGCTTGTCGGTCCATGCTTATCCTAACCCTGTTACAGATTATTTGAAGCTAAGTATTGAATCTCCAATACATCAAGAAGGCCAAGTTACAATCTTGGATACTTTTGGTAAGGTAGTATATCGAGGTCAAGTGGATAATTATAACAATGAAAGTAACATTGATGCTACTAGTTTTGCAAGAGGGTTCTATTTGGTAAGAATAGAATTAAATGGGGAAATGACCACTAAAAGGATTTTAGTTGAATAGAATGAATAATTAACAATAGAATCTAGAAACCTGAATAGCATATAGGGTGTTCTTGGTGGATTTGCCAAGAACACCCTTTTTTTGTTATTAATCTGTATTTACAGTTGTTAACATTTTATCTTTTAATAATGTATTTGGCACGGTTTTAACAGAATAGTTCAATAAAACATTAACAAACTTACATGAGTGATTTTTTTATATAAACTTATACTTTTTTTAACTTCGCAAGAATCCATTAACAATTATTCAGGGATTGGCAGATGAGTTTAGAGTCTGAAGTTATTAGAGAGTAATTCGGTTGAAATGGTGGAGTCAAGTAAATTACATCCATTACCTAATTGAATAAACAGCTTAGAATTTTCACATATACACAGCAATTGCAATAATGCATAAAGAAGTGAATCATAATTTTCAAGTGTCAGCTATTAAGTTTTTCGCATCGATAAATCTTTGCCTTTTATTATTAGGCTCACTATATGCCCAAAGCGGTCTTCAATATACCCCAGAGGAGCTCATGGTCTGGCGTGAGCGTGCAGGCCTGACCCCGGGGAACACGATGTACAAGGGCTTTGGCGATGTATCGGCAAACAGTCCGGGTGACTGGGACCGTATCGTGGCGGATGCACTGACGGCCGTTGATAACCCCTCCAACGATAGGTTCACCAACTATGATGTGACACAGGGACTCGACAGGCCTATTACGGAGCTTACCGACCCTTGGGTCACCAACAGGACCACACAAGTGGACGACAAGGAGCCCAGGCCCGGCATCAACAGGCGCGACTATGGTGCGATATCGATCATGAACGCCGGTTTCGTACACCTCATGATAGGTGGTGACGATGGCAGTATCTCCGGTAGAAAGGGTATCGATTTCGCCAATGCGGTAAGGGGAGAGCTGTTATGGTACGCGCAGAACAAGTGGTTGGACTTCTCTAATAGGAATCGCTGGTCGACCAGCAAGCCCTTCTACGATAGGAACCCAGGTTTCTTCATAGCCTGCTGGCTCAATTCCATGCTGAACGCCTATGACTATACCAAGGGCAGTTCGGTTTACAGTGCCTCTGACCGTGCGATAATAGACAAATGGATGGTGGGTGCCTCTTCCTTTTTCCATGACATAATGATCCTGATGGTGAAGATGCGCTTCAAGGACTATGACAACGGTACGTATGCCGATGTACCGAGGAACTTTCAGGACAAAGATTTAGGACCTGTCTGGGATGGTTCGACCTACCGCACCTATGGTCTGAACGAAGGATATGCCAACAGGGCCTCTGTGATATGGAGGTTCATCATGCGGGCGGGTCTTTTCTACAAGGACCACCCTGTTTACGGTGCTACCGCTAGGGAGCATGTCAAGAGCTCCCACAGATGGTTCAAGGAGTGGGTGGCCTTCGGTACGTTCTCTGACGGTACCTACAGTGATTTCCATAGGGGGGACCGCTCGCGCCCCCAGACGGGACTTTTCTATTCCTCCATAGGTATCGGTGCCATGGTAGAGGTAGCGGATGCCTATGAAAGGAACTTCAAGGACGAGCCGGGGTTTGAGAGCCTCTATTCCTGGGAGCTGAGGCCGGGTACCCCTGACTATGCGCTTCTTTATCCCAGTGCGACAGAGGGCAGGCCATGGAGGCGACTTTATGAGCCGAAAGAACCTAAGGGCCTGAGGAAGATATTGGTGACTTACCTGAAACACTTTGACGGTTCTTATGGGGACAGTAGGAAATGGGGAGTAAATAAGATAGACGGTCATTCAAGCCAAAACGTGTCAAGGGTCATAGTCGACTCGGACCGATGGTTCTGTCAAGCGAACGTATTCTATCAAGATGATTACATCAGGTCGGTCTATACGAGGCAGAGGGCCGGTATCAGGCAATATGACAAGAATCCGACCAAGGCGGGCAGTTATGACATCAACATAGGTGTTTGGGGTTCCGCACCAGGGATACTGTTCATGTATGGACAAATGGAGAATCTAGTTTGGCCTTATGATGGTAGATTGGCTAGAAAGGAAACAAAAGTTATTAACTTACTAGAAGAAGTTAATTTTGGTCAGGTTAAAATAAACTCTACTAAAAATAAGTTTATAACCATTTCAAATTCTGGTAATTCCGTTTTAAATATAGAGAGTATAATAAGTGATAATCCTTTGTTTTCTGTCAAATATTCTGGAGAAATTATGCCATATAGTAGTGTAGATGTATCTGTGGGTTTTTCTCCAATTATAGAAGGATATCAAAGCACTACTCTCACTGTTAATTCAGATAAGACCGACGGTAATAATAAAATAAATATTACAGGACTGGGTGTTTTTGAAATCACTCAACCAGAAATCTTCAAAATTGAAGCAGAAGTAGAGGAGTTTGAAGTTTTGGTGGATATGGGTAGTAAAAGTCAAGTGCAAAATACTACATCCACATCTTCATATCTGAGTAATAATAAAGCTGTAAAATTATATGATGTGGGCGATAAAGTAAGGTATACTTTCGAGATTTCTGAAAATGCCGAATATCAAATAGGTGTAAGGCTTCGCTCGGGAAATACGGCAAGCCCAACAGCTTATTGGCCAAATGGCTATAATTTCTACCTCAATAATTCTGCTTTGTCTATGCAAGGTGATATGGAGACATTATCAATAAGAGATGCTTCTTTTGGTACGTCTTATTGGGGTACAATGTACACAGAAGTGCTACCTCTTGAGGCAGGTTTATATACCTTAGATATAGAAGCTAATATAAGTTGGGCAATAGTGGATTATATTGAAATTATTAAAAAGAGTAGCCAAGTTGTGCAAACAAGAGTTTTAGATATTCAGGACTCTGTAGTATTTGACGGGGTACAAGTAGGCCAAGTGGTAGAGCAAGAGATTTCTTTAGCAAACAATGGCAATGCTCCATTAACAATAACTTCTAGTAAAACCAGTAGTACATCTTTTCGATGTGATTTCGCAGGTACCATAGAGCCTGGAAAAACCGCTAGTGCCTTAGTAGTGTATTCACCAGTAGAAATTGGAGACCAGACTGCACAGATAGAGTTTATTTCTGATAAAACAGAAGGCGAGAGTATCTTGCTAGTAGTAGGAAAATGT